>DASTRJ010000001.1:0-23002 GCA_035761245.1 Capillimicrobium sp.
GGCGAGCTGCTGTCCAGCGCGGCCGCGTAGGGCTGCCGCGCCCTCGGCGTGGCGCAACCGCCCGATCGGGCGGTTGCGCGCGCCCCGCGGCGATGCGAGGCTGCGGCCATGAGCGCAGCCTCCATCGTCGCCCCGCTCGCCGCCCGCATCGACGAGCTCGCCCCGGGCGCGCGCACCCTGCGGGTGCGGTTCTGGGACGGCAGCGAGCTGCCCGCCGTCGACGGCGACCCGCGTCACCCGGTGCTGACGCTGCACTCGCCGGCGGCGATCGCGCACGTCGCCTTCCGTCCCGGCGAGGTCGGGATCGCGCGCGCGTTCGTCAGCGGCGAGGTGTCGGTCGCCGACGAGGACCTCGAGCGCGTCCTCGGCCTGCGCACGCGGTTCGAGGGCCTGTCGCTCGGGCCGAGCGAGCTGCTGCTGCTCGCGCGGACCGCGCGACGGCTCGGCGCCCTGCGCCACGGCCGCCCGCCGATCCCGGCGACCGAGTTCCGCAAGCACGGCCGCCTGCACTCGCTCATGCGCGACCGGGCGGCGATCAGCCACCACTACGACGTCTCGAACGAGTTCTACCGGCTCGTGCTCGGCCCCACGATGGTCTACTCGTGCGCGTACTTCGCCGACCCGGCGGAGAGCGTCGACGCCGCGCAGGAGCGCAAGCTCGAGCTGATCTGCCGCAAGCTGCGGCTCGGCGAGGACGAGCGGCTGCTCGACATCGGCTGCGGCTGGGGATCGCTCGTCATCCATGCCGCCCGCGAGCACGGCGTGCGGGCGGTCGGCGTGACGATCAGCGAGCAGCAGGCGGCGCTCGCCCGGCAGCGGGTCGTCGAGGCGGGGCTGCAGGACCGCGTCGAGATCCGCATCGCCGACTACCGCGAGGTGAGCGACGGCCCGTACGACAAGGTCGCCTCGATCGGGATGTACGAGCACGTCGGGCGCGAGCAGCTGCCGGAGTACTTCCGCAAGATCCGCGAGCTGCTGCGCCCCGGCGGGCTGCTGCTCAACCACGGGATCACGCGCATCGAGCAGCACGCCGAGCGGCGCCCATGGGCCAGCGACGCGACGTTCATCTCGCGCTACGTGTTCCCCGACGGCCAGCTGCACCGGCTCGGCGTCGTGCTCGAGCAGGCCGAGGACGCCGGGCTCGAGGTGCGCGACGACGAGTCGCTGCGCGAGCACTACGCGCTGACGCTGCGCCGCTGGGTCGCCAACCTCGACGCCAACCGCGAGCGCATCGTCGCGATCGCCGGCGAGCAGCGCGCGCGGATCTGGAAGCTCTACATGACCGGCGCGGCGCTCGCGTTCGAGTCCGGCGAGATCGGCATCCACCAGACCGTGCACGTCGCGCCCGGCGCGCCGCACGGCCTGCCGCTCGTGCGCCCCGGGCTCATGGAGGACGAGGCCGGCCAGCCCGCCTCCGACAGCGCCGCCCCGTAGCAGTCGAGGCGTCCCTGGCGGCGACCGCCGCCGCGATCCGTAGGATCGCCGCCATGCGATGGATGCAGGCGATCCGGCGGGCGGGCCTCTGGATGCACCTCGGCCTGGCCGTGCTGGTGGCGATCGGCGTGTTCGCCCAGGTCTACCTGATCGGCGGGTACCTCTTCGGCGCCGGCGGCGACGCGCTCGAGGCGCACCGCACGGTCGGCTTCACGGTCCACTTCCTCGAGCTGCTGATCCTCGTCACCGCGCTGGTGGCCTGGCTGCCGCGCGCCGACCTCGGCCTCTCCCTGCTCATGGCCGCGCTGGGGACCGCTCAGATCGCCCTGGCGAACGCCGAGCGCTGGGCCGGCGCGCTGCATCCGCTCGGCGCGCTGCTCGTCCTCGTGCTCGCGGCGGTGCTCATCCGCCGCGACCTGGCGCTCCGCCGCCGAGGCGAGCACGCTCGCTCAGCGGTCGCCGAGCCGGCCGGCTGACGGCTCGGGCCGGTTCATGGAGGCGGGGGGAATCGAACCCCCAACTTCGCGTTGCAAACGCGACGTGTTCCCGTTAGCACCACGCCCCCGGTGCGCCTCAGAAGGATAGGTAGTCGGCTGCGAGCCGGATCCCCGCCCGCTGGCCGTTGCGCGCCGGCTCGACGCGGAGCCGGAGCTCCGCGCGGCCGCAGGCGCCCAGCTGGGACGCCGGGACGTAGTAGCACCGGTCTGTCGTGACGTCGTCGACCGCGAGCCAGTCGATGGTCGCCGCGGTGTAGCGCTTCGTCGCACGCACCTTGCCGTTGCACTTCGCCGCACCTGGGGTAGCCCATCTCACATGACGGAGCTCCACCCCGCCCGGGATGCCGTCCTGCGCCCCGCCGAGCTCTCGAGCATCGAGATCGTCACCCACCACTTCGACGCGGCGAGCGACCGGCTCGGGCTGCCGGACGACCTGCGCGAGGTCTTCCGCGGCTCGTACCGGGAGATCCAGGTCCAGATCCCGATCCGGCTCACCGACGGGACGATCAAGGTCTTCCACGGCTTCCGGGTCCAGCACAACGGCGCCCGCGGGCCGTACAAGGGCGGCCTGCGCTACCACCACCAGGTCGACCTCGACGAGATCCGGGCGCTCGCCGCGCTGATGACCTGGAAGACGGCGCTCGTCGGCGTGCCGTTCGGCGGCGCGAAGGGCGGCGTCGACTGCCGGCCGGCCGACCTCGAGCCGGCGCAGATCGAGCGGATCACGCGCCAGCTCGTCGACAAGCTCGACGACGCGATCGGGCCGCACACCGACATCCCCGCGCCCGACGTCGGCACCAACGCGCAGGTGATGGCGTGGATGATGGACGAGTACGGCAAGCTCAAGGGCAACGCGCCCGCCGTCGTCACCGGCAAGCCGATCTCGCTCGGCGGCTCGTACGGTCGCGTCAGCGCGACGGGGCGCGGGATCGTCGAGGTCCTGCAGGAGGCCGCGCCGCAGCACGGCATCGACCTCGACGGCTGCCGCATCGCGATCCAGGGCTTCGGCAACGTCGGCTCCTATGCGGCGCGCATCGCGCACGGGCTCGGCTGCCGCATCGTCGGGGTCTCCGACCACACCGGCGCCATCCACGCCGAGCAGGGCATCGACCCGGACGCGCTCTACCTCCACCTCCAGCAGGGCGGCAAGCTGGCCGAGTTCCCCGGCGCCGAGCCGATCAGCCCGGCCGAGCACATGTCCCTGCCGTGCGACGTCTTCATCCCCGCGGCGCTCGGCGGCATGATCCACGCCGACAACGCCGACCTGCTGAACTGCCGCCTGCTCGTCGAGGGCGCCAACAGCCCGACCACGCCGCGCGCCGACGCGATCCTCGCCGACGCCGGCATCGCCGTCGTCCCCGACCTGCTCGCCAACGCGGGCGGCGTCGTCGTCTCGTACTTCGAGTGGGTGCAGAACCTGCAGCACTTCCGCTGGGACGAGCGCGAGGTCAACGAGCGCCTCTCGACGATCCTGCGCCGCGCCTACCGCGAGGTGTGCGCCCGCGCGCAGGAGCAGGAGGTGCCGCTGCGCCTCGCCGCCTACCAGGTCGGCATCGAGCGGGTGGTGGAGGCGGCCCGCACGCGCGGCATCGTCTGACGCGGCGCGCCCGGCCCCGGGTGAGGGGCGGGGGAGAACGCGCAAGAGGCGCCCCCTGCTCATCAGGAGGGGCGCCTCTCACGCTGTTGGGTGGCGCGGCGACTGTTCCCCGGGGTCGCCGCGCGCTGTGTGGCTTCCCTGTGGTCGACCGGTGCGGGCCTCGGTTGCAACGCCCGGAGCGCGACTGGACGGAAAGAGGACTCCGGCGCTCAGAGCGCGATCTCGCCCTCGGCGAGCAGCACGACGTCCCCGCCGACGCGGACGCGATCGCCCTCGATCGCGCACTCCAGCCGGCTCGGCCGCCCCATCTCGACACCCTGGGATATCGAGCAGCGATCCGCGCCGGCGTGCGCGTGGAGATGGCCCATGAGGGCGCCGGCCGCGGCGCCCGTCGCCGGGTCCTCGCGGACGTCGCCGTGCGACACGAACAGGCCCCGCGCGCGCACCTCGCCGTCCTCGCCCACCGCGGCGAGGTAGAGGACGAGCCCGCCGACGGATTCGAGGTACCGGTCCAGCGTCTCGGCGTCGGCCCGGATGTCCCCGAGCCGCTCGGCATCGCGGACGAACACGAGCGCCTGTGGCTGGCCGGTGGAGACGACCTGGCTCGGCAGCTCCGGATCGGCGTCGTCCGGGCCGAGGCCCACGACCCCGAGCGCCTCCGCGACATCGAGCTCGTCGCCGAACGTCGTGGCGCCCTGCAGCATCGACGCCCGCGCCACGTCGCCGTCGAAGCGGACGTCGATCGGCTGCAGGCCCGCCCGGGTCTGCTGGACGTAGCCGGCCTCGCGCTCCCCGCGCCGCCACGCGACCGCGACCGCTGTGCCGAGCGACGGGTGGCCGGCGAAGTCGAGCTCGCGGTGCGGCATCCAGATCCGGTTGCGGTAGTCGGCGCCCGGCTCGGTCGGGGTCTGGACGAACGTGGTCTCCGACAGGTTCGTCTCGCGGGCGAACGCGCGCATGGTGTCGCCGTCGAGGTCGTCGGCCTCGTGCACCACGGCCACGGGATTGCCCGTCATCGGCGTCGACGTGAAGACGTCAAGCCACGTCAACGGGCGCGCCATGTGACCTCAGCCGTCGAAGTCGAAGTCCCGCGGCGGGCGCTGCTCGAACCAGAGCCGGTCGTGCTCCGGCGTCTCCTGGAGGAAGTCGGGCGTCTCCTCGAGGACGTCCTCGTCCTCCTCCGGGCCGGTCGGCGCCTCGGGCTCGCGCGACGGGCGGCGCTGCGCCTCGGCGATGTCGGCCGCGTCGAAGGCCACGGTCGGCTGGCCGGCGTCGCCGCCGTCGTCGTCCTCCGGCGGAGCGGCCTCGGAGCGCTCGGGCGTGACCGGTGGCGCGGGCGCCTCGGCGGCGGGCTCGGGCACGACGTCGCCCATGGCGACGGCCCCGTGCGGCTCGTCGGGCTCGTGGTAGACCGGCGCGTCGACCTCGGGCTCGACCAGCGCCGGGTCGCCCATCGCCTCGGCGCCGGGCTCGGCGGGGGCCGGCTCGGCCGCGGCGGGTTCGGCCTCGGCGGGCTCGTCGGGAGTCTGGCTGGCCGGCACCTCGAGCGGCTCGGGGCCGCGACGGGCGGGGCCGAGCGCCTCCTGCTCCTGGCGCGCGACCTCGCTCGGGTCGGCGCCGTGGCGCCGCTTCAGCTCGAGGTGCTCGCGGATGGCGTCGTCGAGCAGTCCCATCGGGCCCTACACCCTATCGAGGGCTCGGACCGTCTTGTTCTTCCCCGACCGCTTCGCCTCGTAGAGCGCGGCGTCGGCCGCGGCGAGCAGCTCGCGCGGCTCGTCGGCGGTGGCCGGCAGCGACGCCACGCCGAGGCTCGCGGTGACCCGCAGCGGCTCGCGGCCCGCGCCGAGCGGCACCTCGATCGCCGCGATCCCCTCGCGGACGCGCTCGGCGAGGTGGTAGGCGCCGTCGAGGTCGGTCTGCGGCAGGACGACGGCGAGCTCCTCGCCGCCGTAGCGCGCGGGCGCGTCGATCTCGCGCGAGCGCTCCTGCAGGACGCGGGCGACCTCCCGGAGGACCCGGTCGCCCGTCTGGTGGCCGTAGGTGTCGTTGACGCGCTTGAAGTTGTCGATGTCGATCATGACGAGCGCCATCGGCTGCCCGAAGCGCTTCGCCCGCTCCGTCTCGCCGACGAGCGCCTCCTGGAAGCGGCGGTGGTTGTAGAGCCCGGTCAGCTCGTCGGTCACCGCCTGGCGCTGCACGGCCTCGTGCAGGCCGACGTTCTCCATCGAGACGGCGGCGGCCGCGGCGAGGTAGGTGAGCAGCTCGCGCTCCTGCTCGCCGAACGGCTCGCCGTGGCGCACGACCGACAGGAGGCCGAGCGGCTCGTCGCGCTCGGCGCCCTGCAGCGGCACCGCGAGCGCGTGGACGTCGCCGGCGGCCGCGTCGGCGGGCCGGCCCTGTGCGAGCGCGGCGGCCTCGGCCTCGCGCAGCACCGGCAGCTCGTCGCCGAGCGCGCCGGCACGGGCGGCCTCGGCGAGGTCGCGCTCGCCGGCGGGCCGGGCGCTGGCGCGGCCACCCGTCGCCTCGACGCCGTCAACGGCGGTCCGCACGACGATCTCCAGCAGCGCGTCGCGATCGAGGTTCGACGCGAACGCCTGGCCGATGCGCCGCAGCGACGTCTGCAGGCGGCCGCGCTCCCGGCGCAGCTCCTCGAGGCGCCCTTCGAGCTGCCGCGACATGGAGTTGAACTCGGCGCCGAGCGCGGCGAACTCGTCGCGGCCGGTGGTCGAGACCTCGGTGCGGAAGTCCCCGCGCGCGATCCGCCGCGCGGCCTCCAGGAAGGAGCCGATCTGCGCCTGCAGCGAGCGGGAGACCGCGACGGCGAAGGTCATCGCGAGCACGAGGAAGCCGAGCAGGATCCCGCCGGCGAGCAGCCGGCTGCGCGCGATGGCGTCCTCGCGGCTGGCGTCCGGGCTCAGCGTGGTGACGAGGAGCCGGTCGCCGTCGAAGCCGGCCGTCTCGAACGTGACGGCGCGGAAGTCCTCGCCGCCGGCGTCGAGGTCGCGCGGCTCGCCCGGCGGCGGCATCTCGACGTCGCGCGCGGCGGCCGGCAGCGTGCTCGCCAGCACGCGGGTCCCGCGGCGGACGACGACGTCGGCGTCGGTGACGCGGTGCACGAGCCCGGCGTACTCGCCGGCCAGCTCGACCGACACCTGCAGGCGCCCGAAGCGCTCGGACCCGCGGCCGACCAGCTCGCGGTCGGCGGGCGCGATCGCGTCGTCGGCCCCGACGTCGAGCGTCACCGCGCCGTCCGTGATGACGATGCGGTCGAGGGCGCGCCGCGCGACGAGCACGCGCGCGCGGCGCTCGGCGGCGGCCTGGTCGCCCGCCCGCAGCGCCATGGCGAGCGGCTCGTCGGTGCCCACCTCGCCGATCGCCCGGTCCGCCCGCCGGCGCGCGTCGGCGTAGAGGTTGATCGCCGTCCGCTGCCGCGCGGCCACGCTCGCGTCCGCCTTGCCGGTCTCGTTGTCGGAGATCAGGCGGAACAGGACGATCGCCACCGACAGCATCGGCACGATGACGATGAGGACGAAGAAGAGGGTCAGCCGAGCGCGAAAGCTCATCAGCGCGGCTACACTAGGGCGCTCGCGGGGCTATAGCTCAGTTGGGAGAGCGCCTGGATCGCACCCAGGAGGTCGCCGGTTCGAGTCCGGCTAGCTCCATGCCTCGAAACCCCCATGCGTGGGGGTTTCGTCGTTCGTGGGCTCGGCCCTCCGCGGGCGTTGGCGGTAGCGTGTCGCGCATGAGACGCGGATCGGTCGCCCTCGTCGTCCTGAGCGTTGCGGCGCTGGCCGCGTGCGGCGCCGAGGAGCCGCGGGCGTCGACCTGGGCGCCCGACGACCCGGTGACGGCGCCGGCGCAGCCATCGGCACCCGTGGCGGCCGACCCGGCCGCCTGCCGCCGGGTGAGCCGCCGGCTCCCCGGCCTGCGCGTCCGCCGGGCCGAGGCGCGCGCCGAGCAGGCGGGGTGCGCGTTCCGGGTCGTGCGACGCAACGGCACGGACCTGCCGGTCACCGAGGACTTCAGCCCCTCCCGGATCAACGTGGCGGTGCGGTCGGGCGTCGTCACCCGGGTCGTCGGGCTGTTCTGACGGCGACGACGCCCCGCCGCCGGCGGCGGCTGTCGAGTTGACGACCGTCTGCGTCCTCGGAACGACAACGGCCGAGCGCCCACGCGCCCGGCCGAGACGTGCCTGGCCTACGCGGGCTGCTTGGCCCGCTGCTCCGCGGAGAGCGGCTCGCCCTGCGGGTCGACGTTCTGCACGAGGTGCCCCTCGAGCGAGACGTTCGGCAGGATCCGGTCCAGCCAGCGCGGCAGCGACCACGCCCGGTCGCCCAGGAGCGTCACCACCGCCGGGGCGATGACGAGGCGGACGATGAGGACGTCGATGAGGATGGCCAGGCCGAGGCCCAGGCCCATCATCTTCCCGATCACGTCCGGCTGGGTGACGAAGGCCAGGAAGACCGACGCCATGATGAGGCCGGCGAACAGGATCACCTTGCCGATCCGCCCCATGCCGTGGACGACGCTGGCGCGCGGCCGGTCGCCCTCGTTGTAGGCCTCGTGGACCCGCGAGAGCAGGAAGACGTTGTAGTCCATGCTCAGCCCGAACAGGATCGCGAAGAGCATCACCGGGACGAAGGACATGATCGGCACGCCGCTCTCGGAGCCGATCAGGCTCGCCCCGATGCCGTCCTGGAACACCGCGACCACCACGCCGTAGGCGGCGCCGATCGACAGCAGGTTGAACACCGCCGAGACCAGCGGGATCCACAGCGACCGGAAGGCCGCCATGAGCAGGATCACCGACAGGCCGATGACGACCGCGATGAAGACCGGCAGGCGCGACGCGACCTTGTCGGAGAAGTCCTCGAAGCTCGCGGTGTTGCCACCGACGTACGCCTTGAGCGTCGTGCCGTCGGTCGCCGACGGGATCACGTCCTCGCGCAGCCGCTCGAGCAGGTCGCTCGTGGCGGCGTCCTGCGGGGCGGTGGTCGGCGTGGCGATGATCGTCGCCATCTCGCCGTCCTCGCTGACGATCGGCTTCGTCACGGCCTCCGGGATGACGCCCTCGGCGCCCTGGATCGCCTCGCGCAGCTTCGTGAGGTCCTGCTCGGTGCGGGGGCTGCCGGGCTCGACGTCGACGGCGATGAGGAACTGGCCGCTGAAGCCCGGGCCGAAGGCCTCGCTGAGCGTGTCGTAGGCGACGCGCTGCGTGCGCGACTCGGGCTGGTTGCCGTCGTCGGGCTGGCCGAGGCGCAGGTTCGTGACCGGGAAGGCGAAGATCAGCAGCACGAGCACGCCGGCCGCGATCGACAGCCACGGGCGCGCGGTGACGCGCTCGCCCCAGCGCGTGAACGCCGGCGACGCCGCGACGTGCTCGACGCGCTTCGGGCGCAGCCAGCGGGCGAACGCGCCGATCATGATCGGCAGGACGGTGATCGCCGCGACCACGACCGCCGCGACGGCGATCGCCGCGCCGAGGCCCATCTTGCCGATCATCGGGATGCCCGTGACGAACAGGCCCGCGATCGCCACCATGACGATCAGGCCGGCCGCGACGACGGACGCGCCGGACGTGGCGGCCGACTTGGCGGCGGCGTCGCGGGTGCTGTCGCCGGCCGCGACCTGCTCGCGGTAGCGGCCGATGATGAGCAGCGCGTAGTCGATGCCGGCGCCGAGGCCGAGCATCATCGCGATGACGCTCGCGAACTCCGGCAGCCCGAGCGGCTGCGCGAGGGCCGCGAGGAGCATCTGGCCGACGATCACGCCGAACAGGGCGCCGAGGATCGTGGCGCCCATGGCCGCGAAGGAGCGGAACAGCAGGGTGAGCAGGACGATCGCGATCGCGATGCCGACGAGCTCGCCGACGGGAGCCTCCTGCTGCTGGGCCATGTCGATGACCAGACCGCGGGCCGACACGTCGATCGACCCGGCGGCGTCAGCCTCCTCGACGACGTCGAGCAGCGGCTTGGCGTCCTCGGTCTGGAGGTCGTTGGCCTCGATGTCGTAGCGCACGTCGACCGCCGCGACCCGGCCGTCCGGCGAGATCGTGGCGCCCTCGCCGAACGGGTCGCCCACCTGCACGACCCCGTCGAGCCCGCGCACCTTCTCGAGCGTCGACTCGACCTCGGCGCGCGCGTCGCCGTCGGTGAGGCGCCCCTCGTCGACCGAGAAGACGATCGTCGAGTCGGCGCCGGCGAACGCCGGGCTGTGCTCCTGGAAGAGGTCGTAGGCCTTCTGCGACTCGACCCCGGGGATCGCCCAGTCGTCGGCGGCGGGGCCTCCGGTGCCGGCGGCGGCTCCGATCAGGATGACGACGACGATCGCGGCGGCGAGGCTGCGCTTCCAGTAGTGGCTGAGCGTGCGCGCGAGGCGCGCGAGGGCGTGCGACATGGGACTCCGGGGCGGGGGGCGGTCGAGAAGGCATGCGGCCCGAGTCGGCGGAGCTCGGGCGCGGGGAGACGCGACCGTATCACAACGGCTGCATCGACGGCAAGCTCGCCGTACCAGCGAAATCGCAGTCTCTGCACGATTTCGTTACGCTTCACACGAGATGGCGATGCCCTTGGGCCTCCGCGAGCGCAAGAAGCTCCGCACCCGGGAGACGATCGCGCGCGTCGCGCTCGACCTCTTCGACCGCCAGGGCTTCCGCGCCACGACGATCGCCGAGATCGCCGAGGCCGCCGACGTCGCGCCCCGCACGGTGTCCGCGTACTTCCCGGCCAAGGAGGACCTGGTCTTCGCCGACCAGGACGAGATCTGCGACGCGCTCGCCGCGCGCCTGGACCAGCGCAGGCCGGGCGAGACCGCGATCGACGCGCTGCGCAACTGGATCGTCGAGAACCTGCCCGCCTGGGAGGCGCGCGAGCCGGAGCTGCGCACCCGCCGGCGCGTCATCGAGTCCGACGACGGCCTGCGCAACTACGGGCGCCGCTTCCACCTGCGCGCCCAGGAGATCGTCGCGACCGCCATCGCGCGCGACCTCGGCGGCTCGCCCGACGACCTCGAGGTCCGCATGGCCGCCGCCGCCACCGCCGCCGTCCTCGACGTGCTCGGCGAGCTCCGCGACCGGTTCCACGAGGAGTCCGCCGCTACCGGCGACGTCTCGTCCCGTCGCGACGAGGCCATCGCGCTGGTCGACCGGGCGCTCGTGTTCGTCGGCGCCGGCGTGCGGGCCCTGCGCGAGCGCTGACCGCGTCCGTCGCCGGGCGGACCGCCGCTCGCCGCGGCCGGTGCCCGTCGGTAGGCTCCGCTTGTGACCCAGGTCACGATCGAGCTCCCCAGCGAGCTGCTGCGCCGGCTCGACGACGAGGCGCGGCGACGCGGAACGACGCGCAGCGGGATGCTGCGGGCGCTCGTCGAGCGCGAGCTCGCCGAGGATCCCCACCAGCGCGAGCGCGGCATCCGCGCGCTGCTCATGATGGCCGGCCGCCACGGCGACAACGTCGCCGCGCACGTGCGGGCGGCCGGGCCACGCCGCCCCTCGGGCGGCGTGGCCTGACGCGGACCGCTCCGCTCAGTCGCCGGCGACGGCGACGCGCTCGTCGGTGCGCACGTCGCGCTCGTTCGGCACGCAGTGCGTCATGACGTCGGGCACCTCGCGGCGCCCGTTGGCGCCGAGGTTGGCCGCGCGCTGCAGCTCCTCCTCGGTCAGCGTCTGGGTCTCCAGCGGCGGGAGGTGCCGCACGTCGTCGGCGGTGATGCCGGTGATCTCCGCGACACGGTGGCCGAGCTCGTCCTCGACCATGTACAGGTGCCACATCATCCGCTCCTGGATGTGGCGCGGGCACTGGTTGATCGCGTCGCCGAGGTTGGCGACCAGCTCGTCCTTCTCCCAGTCCTCCGACAGCAGGTAGCGCTCGCCGGCCTGCTTGTAGTCGTTGGTCCGCGGGATCCGCTTGCGGGTCAGGCGGCCCTCGATGACCGGGCCCTGCTCGTCGTGCGCCGGGTCCTGGGCCTCGCGCAGCCCGCCCATGACCGACGGCTCGTAGTTGACGTGCGGGTTCTCTCCCGTGCCGTCGACGTAGTACGCCATCTGGCCGTCGCGCTGGTTGGTCGCGACCTTGGCGTTCTTGGCCTGGTTGACCGGGAGCTGCAGGTAGTTCGGGCCGACCCGGTAGCGCTGGGTGTCCGAGTAGCTGAACGTGCGCCCGACGAGCATCTTGTCGTCGGAGAAGTCCAGCCCGTCGACCAGCACGCCGGTGCCGAACGCGATCTGCTCGTTCTCGGCGAAGTTGTTCGTCACGTTGCGGTTGAGCACCATGCGCCCGACCGGCTTCGGCGGGAACAGGTCCTCCGGCCACACCTTCGTGTCGTCGAGCGGGTCGAAGTCGAGCTCGGGGTGCTCGTCGTCGCTCATCATCTGGACCTGCAGCTCCCACTCCGGGTGGTCGCCGCGCTCGATCGCCTCGTAGAGGTCCTTGGAGTGCGCGCCCAGGTCCTCCGCCTGCACGGCGGCGGCGTCCGCGCTCGTCCAGCTCTTGACGCCCTGCTTCGGGATCCAGTGGTACTTGACGAGCACGGTCTCGCCGGCCTCGTTGACCCACTTGTAGGTGTTGACGCCGAAGCCCTGCATGTGGCGGTAGCTCGCCGGGATGCCGCGCGGCGAGTACACGAGCATCACCATGTGCATCGACTCGGGCGTCTGGCTGATGAAGTCGAGCTGGCGCCACGGCTCCTGGCGGAAGGTGACCGGGTCCG
This sequence comes from Capillimicrobium sp., assembly GCA_035761245.1. Lineage (GTDB taxonomy): Bacteria > Actinomycetota > Thermoleophilia > Solirubrobacterales > Solirubrobacteraceae > Capillimicrobium. Next base: position 12,232 of record DASTRJ010000001.1, read on the forward strand.
GCTTCTGCGAGTGGATGAAGTCCGGGAACTTGATCGCGTCGCGGATGAAGAAGACGCCGAGGTTGTTGCCGACCAGGTCCCAGTTGCCGTCCTCGGTGTAGAACTTCACCGCGAAGCCGCGCGGGTCGCGCGCCGCCTCGGACGAGTCGCGGCCCCCGGCCACCGTCGAGAAGCGCACCGCGACCTCGGTCTTCTTGCCGCGCTCCTGGAAGAGCTTGGCGCGGGTGTACTTCGAGATCGGCTCGTCGCCCCACGTGCCGTAGGCCTCGAACTCGCCGAACGCGGTGAAGCCGCGCGCGTGCACGACGCGCTCGGGCACGCGCTCGCGATCGAAGTGGCTGATCTTCTCGAGGAACTGGTAGTTCTCGAGCGTCGCGGGACCACGGGCCCCGACGGTGCGCTGGTTCTGGTTGTCGTAGACCGGATGGCCCTGGCGGTTGGTGAGGACCGGGCGGTCGTCGCCCTCGCCCGGGCCCTTGCTCGCTGCGTCGCTCATGCGTTCGCCCTCTCGTTCGATCGTTGGCAGTCGGGGCACAGGCCCCAGTAGGTGACCTCCGCCGCGTCGACGACGAAGCCCTGGGCGCCCTGCGGCTCCAGGCACGGCGCCGCGCCCACGGCGCAGTCGACGTCGACGGTGAGCCCGCACCCGCGGCAGACCATGTGGTGGTGGTTGTCGCCGACCCGCGCCTCGTAGCGCGCCGGCCCTCCGGCCAGCGCGATCCGCTGCGCGAGCGACACCCTGGCGAGCGCCTCGCAGACGTCGTAGGCGGCCTGCGTGGAGATGGGCAGGCCGGACGCCCGCACGCGGTCGATGATCTGGTCGACGCGCGGGTGGTCGGTGGACTCGGCGAGCACCCGCAGCACCGCCAGGCGGGGCGCGGTGACCCGCAGGCCGGCCGCGCGAAGGGCGTGCTCGAGCGCTTCCGTCGTCACCCGCCGCACCCTACCGATTCTGGAACGATTCCAGATCTACTGGCAGCCATCACGGATTCGACTTGGCGCGCGCGCCGGCGTCCCGCACGCTCCGGGCATGTCACTCCCCGATGTCACCGACGACCGCTTCACCGCGGACGTCCTCGAGTCCGACCGCCCCGTCCTCGTCGACTTCACCGCCGCGTGGTGCCCGCCGTGCCGCGTGATGAAGCCGGTGCTCGAGGAGCTCGCCGCCGAGCGCGACGACGTCCGCGTCGTGACGCTCGACGTCGACGCCAACCCGCAGACCGCCGCGCGCTACCACGTGCTGTCGATGCCGACCTTCGTGCTGTTCCGCGGCGGCGCCGAGGTCCAGCGCCTCGTCGGCGCGCGCCCCAAGCGCCGCCTCGCCAAGGAGCTAGACGAGGTGCTCGAGCAGCAGCCGGCCGGCCGGTGACGGTCCCGCCGCCGGCGTGAGCAGCGCCACGCGATACGCCGGCGGCGGGTCCACGAGCGCGACCTCCGCGACCGACGCGTCGAACCACGACGCCGGCGCGATGCTGACGCCGAGCCCGGCCTCGACGAGATGGCGAACGGTCGCCGGGTCGGAGACCTCCAGCAGCGGCACCGGGCTGAACCCCGCCGCCTGGCACGCCGCCATGACCGCGTCGCGCAGCGGCGACCCCGGCTCCGCGAGCACGAACGGCTCCTCGCGCAGGTCGGCGAGCGCGACCGGCCCGCTGGCGCCGGCGGGGAGCATCGCCCGGAGCGGCTCGGCCAGCTCCGCGGCCACGACCGCGCCGGCGGGAGCAGCGCCCGCGAGGCCGACGACGGCGAGATCGACCGATCCGCGGGCCGCCAGCGCGGCGGCCTCGGAGGCCGACGCGTGCCGCAGCGCCACCTGGATGCCCGGATGCCGGCGGTGGAAGGCCGCGAGCGCGGCCGGGAGGCGGGCGCCGTCGACGGCGGTGGCCGCCACGCGGACGCGGCCCGCCGTGGCGCCGGCGTGGCCGCCCAGCTCGGCGCGCGCCGCGTCGACCTCGGCGAGCGCGCGCTCGGCGCGGGCGAGGAGCTGCTCGCCCGCCGCGGTGAGCTCAGCGCCGCGCGACGTCCGCGCCAGGAGCGGCACGCCGACCTCGTTCTCGAGCCGGCGGATCTGCTGCGAGAGCGCCGACTGCGTCAGCCACAGCTCCTCGGCGGCGCGGGTGAACGACCCGTGCCGCGCGACGGCGACGAAGTAGCGCAGCTGGCGGAGCTCCACGGCGGCGCATGATGACGCCGCCGACGGCACGAACGGCGGCTCAGACCCGGGAGTAGAGCTCGACGATGAGGTGCTCGTCGACCGGGGCGTCGATCTCGTGGCGCTCGGGCAGGCGCGCGACGGTCCCCCGCAGGCCGTCGAAGTCGGCCAGCAGCCACGGCGCCACGCGGCCCATCTGATCGACCGCCTCGCGCGCGGCCGGCGCCACGGGGCTGTCCATCCGCAGCGCGATCTCGTCGCCCGGCGAGACGGCGAACGACGGGATGTCGACGCGGCGGCCGTTGACGAGCACGTGCCCGTGGTTGACGAACTGGCGCGCCTGCGCGCGGGTCGAGGCGAGCCCGAGCCGGTAGACGACGTTGTCGAGCCGGCGCTCGAGGATCACCATGAGCCGCTCGCCGAGCTGGCCCTCGCGGCCCTTGCGCGCCTCGCGCAGGTAGCGCCGGAACTGGCGCTCGCGCACGCCGTAGTAGCGCTTCGCGCGCTGCTTCATGCGCAGCTGCGTCCCGTAGACGGACTGGCGCCGGCGCCGCCCGTGGCCGTGCTGGCCGGGCGGGGTCTCGCCGCGGCGCTCGAGGCCGCCCTTGCGCGCGAGGCGGCGCGCGCCCTTCAGCTCGAGCTCGACGCCCTCGCGGCGCGAGAGCTTCTCGGTCGGCCCGGTGTAGCGGCCCACGTCGTGTCCTTCCTTCTCCCGATCTCGGTGCAGTGGCTCATTAGGTCGCCCTAACGATAGCCACTCTGCCACCCTGGTCCGCCGTGCGTGCTCCCCGCCTCCCGCTGCTCCTCGCGCTCGCCGCCGCCGTGCTCGTCGTCGCGACGCTCGCCCTGCGCGGTGGCGACGGCGACCCGCCGCCGGCCGTGACCGCACCGTCGGCGGGACTCCCCGACCGCGACCCGCTCGCCTGGACGCCCGAGCGCTCCGGCGACTACGCCGCGCGGGCCGCCGCCGGCCTCGCGCACCCGCTCTACGCGCTGACCGCCGACGGCGTGGAGCTGGCCGCCGAGCGCACCGACGCGCTGCGCGACGACGTCGAGCGGGCCGCGCGCGCCCACGGCGTCGACCCCGACACGCTCGAGGCGATCGTCTTCCTCGAGAGCGCCGGGCGCCCCGAGGCGCAGGCGTCCGACGACCTCGCCGGCGCCGTCGGGCTCGGGCAGATCCTCGCCGAGACCGCGACCGGCCTGCTCGACATGCGCGTCGACCTCGCCGCCAGCCGCCGGATCACCCGCAGGATGGTCCGCGCGGCCGAGCGCGGCGACGCCGAGGAGGTGGAACGGCTGCGCGCCGAGCGCCGCGAGGTCGACGAGCGCTTCGACCCGATCGCATCGCTCGACGGCGCCGCGCGCTACCTCGCCTACGCCCGCGGCGAGCTGGGCCGCGACGACCTCGCGATCGCCAGCTACCACATGGGCGTCGGCAACCTCCAGCACGCGCTCGAGCTCTACGGCGAGGGCACGGTGCCGTACGTCCAGCTCTTCTTCGACAGCACGCCGACGCGCCACGCCGGCGCCTGGGAGTTCCTGTTCGACCTCGGCGACGACTCGGCGACCTACCTGTGGCGGGTCGAGGCGGGGCGGGAGATCATGCGGCTGTACCGCGAGGACCCCGACCGGCTCGCCGAGGTCGACGCGCTCATGAACGAGCGCAACTCCGCCGAGGTCGCGCTCCACCCCGCCGACTCGATCGACGCCTACGACGACGCCGACGAGCTCGACGAGGCCTACGCCGACGGCGAGCTCGTGCCGCTGCCGACCGCGTACCTGGCGCACCACGGCATCCGCGTCGACCGTCGCATGGGCGAGCTGGCGAGCCACCTGCACCGCGACCCCGAGGCGTACCGCGGGCTGCGGCGCGAGGCGCTCGCCACGCTGGCCTACATCGGCGCGAGCGTCTACGACATCTCGGGCGCCGGCAAGCCGCTGCGGGTCACCAGCACCGTGCGCGACGGCGACTACCAGGAGGCGCTGCGCGGCGTCAACGGCGAGGCGACCGAGGACTACAGCCTGCACACCACCGGCTACGCGTTCGACATCGCCCGCGACTACGCGTCGACCGCGCAGGCCGTCGCCTTCCAGTCGGTGCTCGACCGGCTCACCGCGCTGAACCTCATCGCGTGGGTGCGCGAGCCGGGCGCCATCCACGTCACCGTGTCCGCGGACGCCGCCCGGCTGATCGAGCCGATGGGCGTGGTCGGCGCGGAGTAGCCGCGCCGAGCCCGCTCAGCCCTGCGGGGTGTCCGGCGGCACCGTCTCCGCCGGCGTCTCGCCCGGCACGCCGCGGCCCTCGAGCAGGTCGCGCGCGCGGCCGACGACGTTGTCGACGGTGAAGCCGAGGTGCTCGTAGACCTCGGTGCCGGGCGCCGAGGCGCCGAAGCGCTCCAGCGACACCGAGGCGTCGACCCACTTCGCCCAGCCCATCGCGACGCCCGCCTCGACCGACAGCTTCGGGACGTCGGCGGGCAGCACGGACGCGCGGTAGGCGCCGTCCTGCTTGGCGAAGACCTCCCAGCAGGGCAGCGAGACGACGCGCGTGGGGACGCCGTCGGCCTCGAGCTGCTCGGCCGCCGCGACGCAGAGCGAGACCTCCGAGCCGGTGCCGACGAGCACGAGCTGCGGCTCGCCGCCGTCGGCGTCGCGCAGGACGTAGCCGCCGCGCGCGACGCCCTCGTACGAGGTGCCCTCGAGGATCGGCAGGTTCTGGCGCGTGAGCATGAAGGCGGCGGGGCCCTCGAGCTCCTCGAGCACGAAGCGCCAGACGTGCGACGTCTCGTTGGCGTCGGCCGGGCGGAAGAGGTGCATGCCGGGGATCGCCCGCAGCGCGGCGTAGTGCTCGACCGGCTGGTGCGTCGGGCCGTCCTCGCCGAGGCCGATCGAGTCGTGCGTGTAGACCCACGCGACGTCGAGGTCCATGAGCGCCGAGAGGCGCACCGCGCCGCGCATGTAGTCGGAGAACTGGCCGAAGGTGGACCCGTACGGGCGCAGGATGCCGCCGTGGCCCGCCATGCCGTTGACGATGCCGCCCATGCCGTGCTCGCGCACGCCGAACTTGACGTTGCGCCCCGGCCGGGTGTCGTCGAACAGCGAGGAGCCCGGGAACTCCGTCTTCGTCGACTCGCTGAGGTCCGCCGCCCCGCCGAGCATCGTCGGCGTGAACTTCTCGAACGCCGCCATGACCTTGCCGCCGGCCGACCGGGTGGCGATCGGGTCGCTGCCCGGCTCCCACGTGGGCATCGCCTCGGCGAGGCCGTCCATCGGGCGCGCGGGCGAGCCCCAGGCGCGCTCCCAGATCGCGGCGAGCTGCGGGTGCGACGCCTTCCACGAGTCGAAGCGCTGCTGCCAGGCGCCCTGGAGCTCCGCGCCGCGCTCGACCTGCGAGAAGTGCTCGTAGACGCCGTCGGGCACGTGGAAGTGCTCGTCGGGATCCCAGCCCATGATCTCCTTGGTGGCGCGGACCTCGTCCTCGCCGAGCGGCGAGCCGTGGGCCTTCTGGGTGCCCTGCTTGTTGGGCGCCGGCCAGCCGATGATCGACCGGACGGAGATGAGCGTCGGGCGCTCCTCCTCGGCGATCGCCGCGTCGATCGCGGCGCTGAGCTCGTCGAGGTCGTTGGCGTCGCCGACCTTCAGCGTGTGCCAGCCGTAGGCCTCGAAGCGCTTCGGCACGTCCTCCGAGAACGACTCCCGGGTGGGGCCGTCGAGCTGGATGTGGTTGTCGTCGTAGAGGTAGATGAGCCGGCCGAGCCGGAGGTGGCCCGCCAGCGACGCCGCCTCGGAGGCGATGCCCTCCTGGATGTCGCCGTCCGAGCAGATGCAGAACGTGCGGTGGTCCTGGACCTCGGCCCCGAACTGGTCGCGCAGGAAGCGCTCGGCCATCGCCATGCCGACGCCGTTCGCGAAGCCCTGGCCGAGCGGGCCGGTCGTGATCTCGACGCCCGGGGTGACGTGGATCTTGTCGCGCTCCGGGTGGCCCGGGGTGATCGAGCCCCACTGGCGGAAGGCCTTGAGGTCATCCATGGAGACCGCGTAGCCGGACAGGTGCAGCAGGCTGTAGAGGAGCATCGAGCCGTGGCCGGCGCTCAGGACGAAGCGGTCGCGGTCCGGCCAGCTCGGGTCCTTCGGGTTGTGGCGCAGGTACTTCGTGAACAGGAGGTAGCCGAGCGGGGCGAGGCCGAGCGGCAGGCCCGGATGGCCGCTGTTGGCCTTCTGCACCGCGTCCATCGAGAGGACCCGGATCGTGTCGATGGAGAGGCGGTCGAGGTCGACCGCGGGGGTGGTGTCTTCGACCGTGCTCATCGTCGGCACACTACCCCCCATGTACGTCCGCACGCCGGAGGACCGCTTCGCCGGCCTCCCCGACTTCCCCTGGGCGCCGCGCTACCGCGAGGTGGACGGCCTGCGCCTCGCGCACCTCGACGAGGGCGAGGGTCCCCCGGTGGTGTTCGTGCACGGGGAGCCGACCTGGTCGTTCCTGTGGCGGCACGTCATGCCGCCGGTGCTCGACGCGGGCTTCCGCTGCATCGCGCCCGACCACGCCGGCTTCGGGCGCTCCGACAAGCCGGTCGACGTCGCGTGGTACTCGTACGACCGCCACACGGAGCTGCTCGTCGCACTGCTCGACGAGCTCGACCTGCGCGACGCCACGATGGTCGTGCACGACTGGGGCGGGCCGATCGGGCTGCGCGCGGCGATCGAGCGGCCGAGCCGCGTCACGCGGCTGGCGATCATGGACACCGGCCTCTTCACCGGACATCAGCGGATGTCCGCCGCCTGGGAGGCGTTCCGCGACTTCGTCGCGCGGACCGAGGACCTGCCGATCTCCATGCTCGTGCGCGGCGGGTGCCTGCGCGATCCCGGGGACGCGGTGGCCGCCGCCTACGACGCGCCGTACCCCGACGCGGCGTCGAAGGCGGGCGCGCGGGCGTTCCCGCTCATGATCCCGACGAGCCCCGACGCGCCGGGCGCCGAGGCGGGCCGGCGCGTGCTCGAGGCGCTGCGCGGCGATCCGCGGCCGGTGCTGCTCCTGTGGGCCGACAGCGACCCGATCATCCCGCTCGAGACCGGCCGCCGCTTCGCCGAGGCGATCGGCCGCGACGCGCCCCAGCCGATCGCCGGCGCCTCGCACTTCCTCCAGGAGGACGCGGGGCCGGAGATCGGCCGGCGGATCGCCGACTGGCTGCGGGCCGAGGACGTCTAGGCGGCGTCGTCGCGCTGGCCGGCCGCCAGCTCGGCCGGCGCCTCGCCGGGCTCCAGGCCCGGCTCCGAGCGGGCGGCGCGCAGCTCGTAGCCGCGGCGGACGCTCTCGTCGATCGTCCACAGCGGCCGGTCGGCCTTCATCGCCCGGGTGATCGCCTCGCGGCCGCGGCGCGGGATGACGCCGGTGACGGCGGCGATGCGGGCGTTCTCGCGCGGCACCCAGACGTCGAAGCGCTCGGTCTGCAGAGCCTCGACGGTGGCCTCGGCGACGTCCTCCGGCTGAATGTCCTTCTGGCCGATCGGCTTGGAGAGGCCGCTGCCCAGCTCGGTGTTGACGATCGCCGGCATCACGACGCTGAGCGCGACGCCGCTCGCGCCCATGAGGCGCAGCTCCTGGCGCATCGCCTCGCTGACGCCGACGACGGCGAACTTCGTGGCGCAGTAGGTGGCGCCGCCGGCGAAGCCGAACTTCCCCGCCTGCGAGGCGACGTTGACGAGATGGCCGCGGTTGCGCGCGACCATCCGCGGCAGGACGACCTTCATCCCGTACAGGACGCCGTGCAGGTTGATGTCGACCATCCGGTGCGCGGTGGCGTCGTCCTCGTCGAGGAAGCGCGACAGCTGCATGATCCCGGCGTTGTTGACGAAGACGTCGATCGGGCCGAGCCGGCCCTCGACCTCGTCGGCGAAGGCCTCCACCGACGCGCGCTCGCAGACGTTGAGCTCGACGGCGATCGTGCCGGCGCCGATCTCCTCGGCCGTGCGGCGCGCCGCCTCGAGATCGAGGTCGCCGATCGCGACGCGCATCCCCTGGCGGACGAAGGCCTGCGCCATCGCCCGGCCGATGCCGCGCGCTCCGCCCGTGATCGCCGCGACCTGGCCGGCCAGGACCTTCGGTTGCTTCGCCATGTGGTGTGACCCCCTCGAGTTCGGTGACGCGGGCGTCACCTTAACGGTCCGAGGGGTGCGCGCGCAGCGCCTCAGTCCTTCGGCGGCTTGGCCTTCTTGAGCTGGCCGGGAGCGGTGGCGTGGCCGAGCGCGCGGCCCGAGCCCTTGCCGGCGGCGGCCGGCGCGGCCGGCGGATCCGGTGCCGGCGCGGGCTTGGCGGCGGGCTTCGCGGCCCCGGCGGGCGCGGGCTTGGGCTTCGGCGCGGGCGTCACCGCGGCAGACGCCGGGGTCGCGGCGCCCTGGCGCTTGACCTGGCCGGGCGCCGCCTGGCGGGCCGGGACGCTCGCGTGGCCGGGCGCGGCCTGGCGGGCCGGCACGCCGGCGTGCCCGGGCGCGAGCGCGCTCGCCGACGGCGCCGCGCCGCTGCGGCCCGGGGCGCCGGTGGCGGCGCCGGGCGTGGCGTGCGGGTGGCGCGGTGGCGCGGCCCGGTCGCGTTGGCGCGAGGCGGGGTGCGGGTCGCCGCTCGTGGCACCGGCCTGGGTGCCGGACGGGCGACCGGCCGGGCGCGCGGTCGAGGCCGCCGCGGACACCGTCGTGGCGGGCTGCGCGGTCGCCGCCTGGGGCGCGGGCGCCGCGGCCTCCTGGCGTGCCGGCGCGTTGCGCGCGTTGGCGTCGGAGCCGCCCTGCTCGAGCTCGTGGACCGCGACGAAGCCGCCGCCGCCCGCGACCCCGGTCAGCGCGAGGGTCGCCAGCAGCTTGGTCGCGCCCTTGCCCGCGAAGAGGAGGGAGCCGCCGCCGACGGCCGAGCCGCCCAGCACGGCCGCCTTGAGCCCGGCGCTCGGCACGACCGGCAGCAGGACCGCCAGCGCGGCGCGCTGGCGCCGGACCTCGTCGCGGAACTCGCGGCAGCCGGGGCAGACCTCGAGGTGCCGGCGGATCGGCGCCCGCCGGAGCGCGCTGCCGCGCACGGTCGCCAGCTGCTCGCGGATCTCCTCGCACGGCGTCTCGCGTGCGCGCCGGGCGCCGGCCAGCGCCTCGCGGGCCTGGAAGACGAGCGCCTTCACCTTCTCCCTCCGCACGTCGAGCACCTGCGCGATCTCGTCATGGCTGTGCGCCCCGAGCTCCGCGAGCACGAGCGCGGCGCGCTGGTCGTCGGGCAGCCGCTGGAGGTCGACGAGCAGCTCGCGCAGGTCCTCGCGCCGCTCGACCTCGGCGGTGAGCCCGGCCGTCGAGACGCGGCCCGGATCGACGTCGTCGAGCGCCAGCTCCTCGCGCCGGGCGCGCAGGATCGACAGGCAGCGGTTGCGAGCGATGGTGTACAGCCACGCGCGCAGGTGCAGCTCGCGGTCGCTGGCCAGCATCGACCGGTGCGCGGCGACGAAGACGTGCTGGACGGCGTCCTCGGCCTCCTCGAGCGAGCCGAGCATGTGGCGGCAGAACGAGACGAGGCCGGGCGCGTACCGGTCGAAGATGCGCTCGAAGGCGGCCTCGTCGCCTGCGCGGACGCGCGCGACGAGCCGCCGATCGCTGTACGGGCCGAAGAGACGGGCTCCACGTCCACTCGAACGCTCTGCGCGCTCCGGAAGTTGGTCGGTGGCGGACGCGATGGCCATCGGTAGGGTCCCTGTTCCCATGCCGACGCTCACCCATGCAGGTCACCGTCTGGCGTTCGACGAGCACGGTACCGGTCCGCGCACCTGCGTCCTGCTCCACGGGCTGCTGCTGTCCCAGCGGATGCACGAGCCGCTCGCGCGCGAGCTGGCCGCGCGGGGCAACCGGGTCGTGACGCTCGACCTCCTCGGGCACGGCCGCTCGGACCGGCCGCCCGACATGTGGCGCTACTCGATGCCGCAGTTCGCCGAGCAGGTCGTCGCGCTGCTCGACGAGCTCGACGTCGACGAGGCGGTCATCGCCGGCACGTCGCTCGGCGCCAACGTGGCGCTCGAGACCGCGGTCGCCGCGCCGGAGCGCGTCCGCGGGATGGTCGTCGAGATGCCGGTGCTCGACAACGCGCTCGTGGCGTCGGCGATCGCGTTCTCGCCGCTGCTGGTGGGGCTGACGCTCGGCGAGCCGGTGATGCGGCTGGTCAGCCGGCTGGCGCGCGCCGTGCCCGAGCGCCCGCTGGGATGGCTGGGCAACGTCGGGCTCGACACGATCCGCCAGGACCCGAAGCCCAGCGGCGCGGTGCTGCAAGGGCTGTTCTTCGGCCGCATCGCCCCGCATCGCAGCGAGCGGCGACGGATCGAGACGCCGGCGCTGGTGATCGGCCACCGCCGCGATCCGGTGCACCCGTTCTCGGACGCCGACATGCTCGTCGGCGAGCTGCCGAACGCGCGGCTGGTCGAGGCCCACTCGATCCTCGAGCTGCGCCTCGCCCAGGCGCGTCTGACGAACGAGATCGCCGAGTTCCTCGACGAGTGCTGGAGGCCGCGGCGCGCTCGCGGCGGGAGCCGGCGCGCCCGCACGACCGCCTCCTGACCGGGGTGGCGGCGGGCAGGGATCGAATACCCAGCCGCCCTA
>DASTRJ010000002.1:0-13644 GCA_035761245.1 Capillimicrobium sp.
CGGCACCTATGCGTCGGCCGGCGCGCCGGTCGTCCTGCGGCGCGACCCCGCCATCGCCTGCGAGGCGCGGCCCGCGGCGCCGCACCGGCCGGCGGGGTGCGAGGTCGAGGACGACCCGCAGGGCTACAGCGCCTTCTTCCCCGGCCGCGACGCGTACGTGTACGCCAACGGCGTCGCCGCGACCCCGAGCTACACGATGGAGGCCTGGATCAAGCGCGACGGCGCCACGTCGGGCGGCGTCATGGACCACGGCAACAACGGCGGCGCGCTGTACGTCGACGACCAGGGCCGGATCGTGTTCTGGATCCAGGACACGGCGATCGTCGGCCCCGTGATCCCGCAGGGCGCGTGGCGGCACGTGGCGGGCACGTACGACGGCTCGACGAACACCGGCCGCCTGTACGTGAACGGCGCCCAGGTCGCCTCGGGCACGGCGGGCACGGACGCCTCCGGCACGCCCGCGTTCCACGTCGGCCTCACGAACCAGCCGGTCGCCAACACGTGGTTCGCCGGCTTCATCGACGAGGCCGCCTACTACGACCACGTCGTCTCCCCGGGCCGGCTGCTGAGCCGCTACCGGATCGGCACCTACGCCGAGACCGCCGGCCCGCCGATCCCGCCGTACGACGACATGAACCGGCCGACGATCGACACGCGCTCGCCGGCCAACGGGGCGCTCTACAGCCCGGACTCCGACAAGACGCCGGTCGCCGACTTCGACTGCGCCGACATCGAGGACCCGGCGCCGAGCTGCACCGCGACGCTCGACGGCAACCCGATCGCCGACGGCGCCGATCTGTCGCTCGCGCCGGGAGCGCACACGTTCGCGGTCACGGCGACCGACGCGAGCGGCCTGGTCTACACGCACAGCCACAGCTATCAGGTGCTGCCGTTCCGCGACCTGATGCTCGCGGACGCGCCGGCGCTCTACTACCGCTTCGACGAGGCGGACGCCGCGACGACCGCGCTCAGCCAGACGGGCACCTACGCGGGCGCGTACAAGAACGACACGCAGAACGGCCCGGCCGGCATCTCCGGCGACGGCAACACGACGCGGCGGTTCCTCGGCAAGGGCGGCTACGTCTTCGTCCCGTCGGTGCCGCGCGCGCCGAACGGGTTCTCGATCGACGCGTGGATCGACCCGGACGACGGCGGCGACATGGTGGTCTTCGACCACGGCGCGGGCGGCGGCGGGCCGGCGATCTACCTCCAGGGCGGCGACCTGCGCTTCCGCATGCCGGACGGCACGATCCTCTCGGAGACCGACCCGCTCCCGGCCGGCTTCTTCCACGTCCACGCGCGCTGGGACGGCGTGTACGCGTCGCTGTGGGTCGACGGCGTCAAGCAGGACGAGGCGAAGACGACGAAGCCCCCGTCGGGCGAGTCGCCCCTGTACGTCGGCTACGGGAACGTCGGCGTGGCGACGCCGTGGTTCCGGGGGCTCATCGACGAGGTCGCGTACTACCCGCTGGCGCTGCGCGACTCCCGGATCGCCGACCACTGGTTCGCCGATCCGCCGGCGCCCGCGCCGAGCAACGGCGTCCCGACGCCGCCCGGCGGCGGCGGTGGCGGCGGCTCCGGCGGCGGCGGCGGTGGTGGCGGTGGCGGTGGCGGCGCGGCCTCGGGCGGCGGCGCGGTCAAGCCGGCGACCGACGTCCCGGCCCCGGCGCCGATCCACACGAACATCCCGTCGACGTCGCCCGCGCCCGCGAGCACGGCGCCGAAGCCGGTCACGCCGGCGGCGTCGACGGCCAAGCCCAAGCCCAAGCCGACCGCCAAGCCCGCCAAGGGCAAGGGCAAGGGCAAGGCGAAGGGCTCCAAGCGCAAGCCCAAGGGGAAGGGCGAGCGGGGCAAGGGCGGACGCGGCGCGCGGGGGTAGCCTTGGCGCATGCGCGTCCGCGTCCGCCTCTTCGCCCAGCTGCGTGAGCGCGCCGGGCGCTCCGAGCTCGAGCTCGACCTGCCCGACGGCGCGCGCGTGGCGGACGCGCTCGCCGCGGTCGGCGACCTCGCGGACGGCCTGCCGCTCGTGATGGCGGTCAACCGCGAGTACGCGCCGGCCGACCAGCCGCTGCATCCCGCCGACGAGCTCGCGCTCGTGCCGCCCGTCTCCGGAGGCGCGACCGGGGCGGCCGCCGTCCACGTCCGCCTCACCGACGAGCCGCTGTCGCTCGACGCCGTGCTCGCCGCGGTGCGCGACCCGCGCGCCGGCGCGGTCGTCACCTTCAGCGGCGTCACCCGCGAGGTCTCCCACCTCGACTACGAGGCCTACGCCGAGATGGTCGAGCCCGAGCTGCGCCGCATCGTCGAGCAGGCGATCGCCGAGCACGGCCTGTGCGCTGCCGCCGCCGAGCACCGCGTCGGGCGCGTGCCGCTCAGCGAGCCGTCGGTCGTCGTCGCCGCCTCGGCCCCGCATCGTGGCGAGGCGTTCGCCGGCGCGCGCCGGATCATCGACGAGATCAAGCTCCGCGCGCCGATCTGGAAGCGCGAGGAGGGCGAGTGGGTGCCCGGCACCCCGCCGCCCGTCGCACCGGATCGCTGATCTTCGGTCGCCCTAACATCGCTTCGGCATGGGCAAGAAGCTCAAGCCGAAGAAGAAGTGCTGCAAGAGCAAGCCTCGTTGCAAGCGCTGTCCCGTCCGGCTGAAGAAGCTCGAAGCCAAGCGGAAGGGATAGCCTTCACGCGATGGCAACCTGCGTCGTGACCGGCGGGGCCGGCTTTCTCGGGTCGCATCTGTGCGACGAGCTGCTGCGCCGAGGCCATCGCGTCATCTGCGTCGACAACCTCGAGACGGGGTCGCTGCGGAACATCCAGCACATCCGCCAGCCGGAGTTCACGCACCTCAACGTCAACGTCATCGACCCGTTCTTCATCGACGAGCCGGTCGACTTCGTCTACCACCTCGCCTCGCCGGCGTCGCCGATCGACTACCTGCGGCTGCCGCTCCACACGCTGAAGACCGGCTCCTACGGCACGCACCACGCGCTCGGGCTCGCCAAGCTCCATCGCGCCCGCTTCCTGATCGCCTCGACCAGCGAGGTCTACGGCGATCCGCAGGTCCATCCGCAGCCCGAGTCCTACTGGGGCCATGTCAACCCGATCGGCCCGCGCGGCGTCTACGACGAGGCCAAGCGCTACGCCGAGGCGCTGACGATGGCCTACCACCGCCAGCAGGGCGTGGACACGTCGATCGTGCGCATCTTCAACACGTACGGGCCCAGGATGCGCCCGCACGACGGCCGCGCGATCCCGACGTTCCTGCGCCAGGCGCTGCAGGACCGGCCGATCACGGTCTTCGGCGACGGCAGCCAGACGCGCTCGTTCTGCTACGTCTCGGACCTGATCCGCGGCATCATCGCGCTGGCCGAGTCGGGCTACAACTACCCGGTCAACATCGGCAACCCGGACGAGTACACGCTGCTGCAGCTCGCCCAGACGGTCATCGAGGTGACCGGCTCGAGCTCCGAGATCGTCTTCGAGGCGCTGCCCACCGACGACCCCAAGGTCCGCCAGCCGGACACGAGCCTCGCCCAGCAGGTCCTCGGCTGGTCGCCGGAGATCTCGCTGCGCGAGGGGCTGCAGCGCACGATCGAGGAGGCGAGCGTCGAGACGCTCGTCGGCGGCGGGCCCTGATCGAACAGCCCCGCAACATTCGGGTGGCTCCCCCGTTGGAGCGGATCGGAGAAATGCCACAGGAGACAGCGGAAGCCGGGCGTAGGACAGAGGACCAGCCGTCGGCCGGCGGGATCCCGTACGTCCGCGCTTCGACGTACGCGCCGCCCGGCGTGGACATGCGGCGCAAGCGGCCGCCCGCGCTGTCGTTCCTGCTGCGCATGGAGACGCTGCGGCGGATGGCGCGCGTCTCCTCGCTCCTGGCGATCGACGTCGCCGCCGTCTTCCTGGCGATCTACACCGCGCTGGCGCTGAAGGCCGCCGCGCGCGGGGCGCTCGACACCGAGGTCGTGTGGCACCAGACCAAGGAGATCGTCTCCTTCGCGTGCCTGCTGACGGTGCTGCTGTTCGCCCGCTCGGGGCTGTACGCCGACCGGGCGACCCGGCCCGGCCTGACGCGGATCGTCGCCTCGCTGTTCCAGGTGATGGTCGTCGCGCTGATCTTCGCGCTGATCAACGGCGAGGAGTTCTCCAGCTACTACATCTTCTACGGCTCGCTGTTCTTCGGCGTGCTCTACGTCGCCGGCTTCCGCTACGCCTACGAGTGGATCACCGGCGCGATCCTGCGCGCGGCCGGCTACCAGCGGCGCGCGGTGCTCGTCGGCACCGGCCATCACATCGAGGCGGTGGCCCACGCGCTCGACGACGGCGCGCACTCGCCGATCAACGTCGTCGGCTTCGTGTCGCTGACGCCGCGCCCCGACAACGGCCTGCGCTCGCTCGGCTCGTTCGAGACGCTGCCGGACGTCCTGCGCGAGCACCGCATCGACGAGGTCATCATCGCCGACCCGGACTTCCCGCAGGACCGGGCGGTCGAGCTCGTCGACCGCTGTCACGTCATGGGCGTGCGGGTCCGGATCGCCCCGTCGACGATGGAGATCCTCGTCCACCGCGCCGAGTTCGTCCCGGGGCAGTCGGTGCCGCTGTTCGAGCTGCGCCCACCGGTCTTCGAGGGGTTCGACTACGCGCTGAAGCGCACGTTCGACCTCGTCGCGGCCTCGCTCCTGCTGCTCCTGCTCAGCCCGCTGCTGATCGCCTCCGCGCTGGCGGTGCGCCTCACGTCGCGCGGCCCGGTGCTCTACCACTCGATCCGGCCGGGCATCGGCGGCAAGCCGTTCGCCTGCTTCAAGTTCCGGACGATGTACCACGGCGCGGATCGCCAGCAGGCCGAGCTGGAGGCGCTCAACGAGGCGGGC
Source organism: Capillimicrobium sp. (assembly GCA_035761245.1). GTDB lineage: Bacteria > Actinomycetota > Thermoleophilia > Solirubrobacterales > Solirubrobacteraceae > Capillimicrobium. Next base: position 4,866 of record DASTRJ010000002.1, read on the forward strand.
GGCGCGATCTTCAAGATCCGCGACGACCCGCGGGTCACGCCGGTCGGGCGCTTCCTGCGGCGCTACTCGATCGACGAGCTGCCGCAGCTCATGAACGTCCTGCGCGGCGAGATGTCGCTCGTCGGCCCGCGGCCGCTGCCCGAGCGCGACTACGCCCGCCTCGAGGACTGGCACAAGAAGCGCTACCTCGTCATGCCCGGGATCACCGGGCTGTGGCAGGTCTCGGGCCGCTCGGAGCTGGACTTCGACGACCTCGTGCGCCTCGACTTCCTCTACCTCGAGCGCTGGTCGGTCTTCCTGGACCTCACGATCCTGCTGAAGACCATCCCCGCCGTGCTGATGCGGCGCGGCGCGTTCTGACGCCGACCGGGCGCGTCTCGCCTCGCCCGACGGGGTAGACCCCGGCCCGTGGCCGCCACCGAGACGTTCATCGCCGCGCCGCCCGACCGCGTCTTCGAGGTGCTCTCGGACCCTGAGTGCTACGCGCGCTGGGTCGTCGGCTCGGACAGCATCCGCGACGCCGACCCCGACTTCCCCGCGGTCGGCTCCAGGTTCCATCACCGCGTCGGGTTCGGGCCGCTGAAGATCGACGACCACACCGAGGTGCTCGACGCCCATCCGCCGTACCGGCTCGAGCTCAAGGCCAAGGCGCGCCCGCTGGGGACGTTCCGCGTCGTGCTGCTGCTGTCGCCCCGCGGCGAGGGCACGCACGTGACGATGATCGAGGAGCCGGGAGACTTGCTCACGAGCCTCCTCTACAACCCGGTCACCCACCTCCTGACGCGGGGCCGCAACGACGAGGCGCTGCGCCGGCTCAAGGCGCTGGCCGAGGATCCGGCGCGGACGGCGGCCGCCTCGACGGCGTAGCGCCGCGCGCGACGGCCTCAGCCGCGGGCGAGGCGGAACGTGTCGCGGAACCGCACGAGCAGCTTGCCCATCGCCACCGGGTTGCGCCGGGACGTCGTCGAGACCGCGGTCCAGAACTCCTCGGTGCGGGCGGCGGGCATGGTCTCCCACCGCACGCGGGCGGGGCCGTCGGACGCGTTCCACATCGCGTGCGCCGTGCGCCGGGGAACGTCGAAGACGTCGCCCTCGCGCGCGACGCGCTCCTGCCCGTCGATCCGATAGGTGATCTCGCCCTCGAGCACGGTGAACCGCTCGTCCTGCTGCGGGTGCTGGTGCGCCGGCGGCGGCGAGCCCTTCGTCCAGGCGGCTTCGACCACGAGCCGCTCCGGCGAGCGCTCGACGACCGTGACCGTCTCGTGCGGGGTCAGCTGATAGGTGTCCGGCATGGCCAAGCTCCTCTCGACATCAAGTAACTTGACGTCAAGATAATCGAGGGCGAGCTATCGTGTCAAGGCGATGGCCGCACGGACCGTTCCCGACCGCGTCGACGAGCTCGTCGGCCAGTGGGCGTCCGAGCGCCCCGACCTCGACCTGAAGACGATGAACGAGGTCGCGCGGCTGCTGCACGTGGCCGCGCTGATCGAGCGGCGCATCGACGGGACCGCCGCCGAGTTCGGGCTCGACCGCGGCCAGGGCGACGTGCTCTTCACGCTGCGGCGCGCGGGCGCGCCCTACCGGCTGACGCCGTCGCAGCTCACCGCGGCGCTGCTCGTGACCAGCGGCACGATGACCAACCGGCTCGACCGGCTCGAGGCGCTCGGCCTGATCCGCCGGCTCCCCAACCCCGCCGACCGCCGCGGCGTGCTCATCGAGCTCACCGACGAGGCGCGCGAGGCCGTCGACCGCGCCGTCGAGGTGCACGTCGAGCGCGAGCAGGAGATGCTCGCGCCGCTCAGCGCCGCCGAGCGCAAGCAGCTCGACGGCATCCTGCGCAAGCTCGTGGCGCACCTGTCGCCGGGCGCCCGCGACGGCGCCGGCTGACCCGGGCGCCTCAGCGCGCCTCGGCGATCTCCTCGTAGACGCGCCACGTCGCCCGCGCGGCGTCGTCCCACGTCCACTGCGGCGGCGGCGGGGCGGGGCGCTGGGCGCGCTCGGCGGCGGCCAGCAGGCCCGGGACGTCGTCGACGGAGACGAACGTCGCCCGGTCGGCGAGCACCTCGCGCAGCACCGGGACGTCGGAGGCGACGACCGGCGTCCCGCACGCGAGCGCCTCGACCGTCGGCAGGCCGAAGCCCTCGTCGTCGGACGGGAAGACGAGCGCGCGGGCGCCGCTGTAGATCGCGGCGAGGTCCTCGTCCGGGACGTGGCCGGTCAGCACCACGCCGGGCAGCTCCTCGGCCCAGCGGCTCGTCGAGCCGACGAGCACGAGCGGCAGGTTGCGCGGGGCGCACGCCAGGTCCGCGATGCGCTTGCGCGGATCCGGGTGCTCGAGGCCGCCGACCCACAGCAGGTAGTCCTCCGGCAGGCCGTAGCGCTCGCGCGTCTTGGCGACGATGTCCGGCGGGCGCATCTTCAGGCAGTCGGCCGCCGCCTCGGGGACGATCGCGATCCGCTCCTCGGGCAGGCGCAGGTGCTTGACGACGTCGTCGGCGACCGCCTGCGTCGGGACGATCACGCGCGTCGCGCGCTGCACCGCCAGGTACCGCAGCCGGTAGCGCACGCCGCAGCGCAGGTACTCGCCGCGCCGCTTGAGCGGCACGAGGTTGTGCAGCGTGACGACGGTCGGGCACGTCGGCCGCAGCGGCGCGCCTTCGATCCACGGGGCGTGGAAGACGTCGACGCGGCGCGGGCGATGGGTCTCGACGAGCTCCGCGTCGGCGGGCGCGGTCGAGCGCAGGCTCTCCAGGACGCATCGTGCGTATCGCCCGATCCCGGCGTCGTCGGACGCAGGACGGGAGTCGAAGGCCACCCTCACGGCGGCGGAGCCTACTTCCTCGCAGGTGTCCAATGGGTCCTGACCTTCTGGCACGCTTGCGCCATGTCGCATCAAGACCTCCTGGACGCGATCTGGGAGGTGATCGAGCCGGGCACCGAGCCCGAGCGGTTCGCCGTCCGGCGCGACTGGCTGCTCGCTCGCGTGCGTCCCGGCGAGCGCGTCCTGGACCTCGGCTGTGGCGAGGGCGCGTTCGCGGCGGCGCTGCACGAGCACGGTGCGCACCCGCTCGGCGTCGACGTCGTCCGCGAGCCGCTGCGCCGCGCTCGCGCGCGGCATCCGCACCTGGCGTGGCGGCTCGTCTCGCCCGACGGCCCGCTGGTGCTCGACGACGCGGCGGTCGACGTCGTCTGGGCCGGCGAGGTGATCGAGCACGTCGTCGACGTCGCCGGCTGGCTCAGCGAGGTCCGGCGCGTCCTGCCCTCGGGCGGACGGCTGCTGCTCACCACGCCCGACCATCCGCCGGCGCTGCTGCGGCGGCTCGCCGACGACCCCGGCGCCTTCGACGAGCACTTCGACCCGCGCTCGGATCACCTGCGCTTCTTCACGGCCAGGACGCTGCGCGCCCTCGTCGACGACCTGCGCTTCGACGTGATCGAGCTCGACAGCGACGGCGAGACGCTCTTCCTCGAAGCGGTCCGCGCCCGGTTCTGAGCACGCCGAACCTGCCCGATCGCGGGAGGTTCGCCCGTCGAAGGCCGTGCAAAGCCGCGCCGGGGGGTCGAGCGGCGGCGTCGAGCTGATCAGGTGGGCGTCGCCGCAGCGGGAGCGCGGCGTCGGAGCCACCCCACCCGGAGCCACCCCTCATGCCCCTCCCGCTCGCCCGGCGCGCCCTCGCGCTCGCCGCCCTCGTCCTCGCCTCGGCGGCGCTGCTCAGCGCGCCGGCGCTCGCCGACCCGGCCGACTCGGACCTGCCGTGCACGCCGACGAGCTGGAGCCACGGCTGCGGCGAGATCCAGGCCGACGGCACCGACGGCACGTCGGGCCAGCCCGCGCACGGCAACTACAAGGACGCCGACGCGGCCGGCAGCGCGACGCTCACCGTCACGTTCTCCGGCGACGGCACGACGGCCACGTTCACCGGCAACCGCGCGCTCTCCAACTACACCGTCGCGCTCTGCGACGGCACGATCGTCGACGTCGAGTCGGTCGGCGGCGAGCACACGACCTTCACGTTCTCGTACGCGACGCCGATCCGCTCGGTGCGGGTCAAGGCCGCGACGACCAACCGCACGTTCCTCTCCGGCGCCTGCGACGACGAGCCCGGTGGCGGCGATCCCGGCGGCGGGGGCGACCCGACCCCGACGACGCTCGCCATCACGAAGGCGTCCTCGGTCAAGAAGCTCGAGCCCGGCGAGAGCGCGACGTTCACCATCGAGGTGCGCAACACCGGCGCCGTCGCCGCCGACGATGCGCGGCTCTGCGACGAGCCCGACGACGACTGGACGTACGTCTCCGCCGAGGGCGCCGTGCCGGTCGTCACCGGCGACGACGTCTGCTTCGACCTGGGGACGATCGCCGCCGGCGCGGCCCGCGAGGTCCGCGTGACGCTGCGCCTCGATGCCGATGCGCGCGGCTGGGCGGTGAACCGCGCCCGGGCGTGGGCCGACAACGCCGCCGAGGTCGAGGCCAAGGCGAAGGTCCGCGTGCTCTGCGTCGAGCTGTCGGCCGGCACCGACCGCGTGTCGGTCCAGAAGGTCGAGAGCTTCGTCGGGCTCGCCGCCGGCGAGGAGCGCGAGGTCGAGCTGGCGTGCCCGTCGGGCTTCGTCATGACCGACGGCGCCCCGCGCGTCGACGCGGTCGACCAGGGCACCGGCACGCCCGCGTCGGTGCGCGTCCTCACGTCGCGCTCGATCGCCCCCGGCACGTACGCCTTCGCGCTCGAGAACACCGCGACCGGGCAGGCGCAGGTCCACGTCTTCGGCACGTGCCTGCGGGCGACGACCGACCTCGGCGCGGCGCTCGACGTCTCCGGCCTCGTCACGACGACCGTGAGCTGGGGCGCCGGGCGCCACACCGCCACGCTGCCGTGCCCGAGCGGCAGCGTGCCGATCGCGCCCGGCTACGAGCTCGTCGACGGCGACGCGTCGATCGTCACGTCCGAGCCCGATGGCGCCTCCGGCTGGAAGCTCGGGTTCGACGTCGACGAGCCGGCGACGGTCGCGCTGTCGATCCGCTGCCTCGGCGAGTCGGTCGGCGACGAGCGCCTGGCGTTCTCACACGTGGTCCGCGAGGTCGACGTCGCGCCCGGGCAGGCGGTCAGCGAGTCCGTCGTCTGCGGCGACCAGGCCAAGGGCGTCGTGGCGAGCTTCGACCTGGCCGCCGGCCTGCTGCTCCTCGGTCACGACCCGCAGCCCAAGACGCGCGTCTTCTCGCTGCTGAACCCGGGCGCGACCCCGCTGCACGCGGTGCTCGACCTCGTCTGCCTCGAGGAGCGCACGGTCGTGGCGACGAGCTGCGCGCCGGCGTCGCACCGGCGCCACGGCGCGAAGCTCCGCGGCGCCTACGAGCCCTCGGCGTCGCGCCGCACGACGAGGTAGGCGCCGACGGTCTCCGGGTTGCGCGGGTCGAGGTAGACGGCGCGCTCCAGCGAGTCGAGCGCGTCCTGCGCGCGATGCAGGCGGTTGTACTGGAAGTCCGCCAGCCGCACCCACGGCTCGGGGTTGGCGGGCTGCAGCCGCACCTCGCGCCGCAGCGTCGCGAGCGCGCCGTCGAGGTCGCCGGCGCGCGCCTGCGCGGCGGCGAGCACCGAGAGCGGCTCGAGCGCCAGCGGGTTGCGCCGCTGGGCCTCGCGGGCCTCGCTGAGCGCGGCGTCGACGTCGCCGCGCTCCAGCGACGCCAGTGCGGCGTCGGATGCGCGCAGCGAGCGCAGCGGCTGCCAGACCGCCCACGTGACGGCCAGCGCGGCCGCCAGGCAGACGACCGCGGCGGCCGGCGGCGCCGGCGACCGCAGCCACATTCGCGGCCCGCGCAGCGGCGGTGAGACCTCGGCGATCCGGTCGCGCAGCGGGCCACGGCCCGCGACCCAGCCGGCGCACAGCAGCGCGACGAGCATGCAGCCGGGGACGTACCAGGTCCAGTCGATGAACGAGTGCACGCCGAAGACGACGACGATCGCCGCCATCGTCAGCAGGCCGATCCGCTCGGCGGAGTCGGCGAGCTCCGGAGGCAGCCGGCGGCGCCGGCCGATCGTCCGCGCGGCCGCGGCGATCCAGGCGGCCGTGAACGCGAGCGCGAGCGCCAGGCCGACGAGGCCGAGGTCGGCGAGCGTCTGCACCACGTAGCCGTGCGCGTGGCGCACTTCGAGCGTGTCCTGGCGGTAGAACGGCCGCACCGTCGCGTAGCCCTCGGCGCCGACGCCGACCCACGGGTTGTCGCGGAAGGTCTTGAGCGCCTCGTTCCAGTAGCGCGAGCGGACCGACCCGATCGCGGTGAGGCGGCTGGGGTCGTTGGGCGGCGTCGCGGCCGACGGGTCGGTGAGCGTCGTCCAGCCGTGCGAGATCGAGCCGAACAGCCCGCGATCGGTCGTGGCGAGATAGCCCGCGAACACGACGGGCACCAGCGCGAGGACGACGAGCAGCGTCGTGCCGATCCGGCGCCGCGCGACCGGCCGCAGGGGGAAGCGGGCCTCGCGGAACGTCACGAACAGCCCGAGGCACAGCAGCGCGATCAGCATCAGCGCGACGAGGACGCCGAGGCCGTGGCCGGCGGGGCCGCGCAGGTCGGTCGGCAGCCGGTCGGTGGTCAGCCCCTCGCGCGCGAACGCCCACAGCGCGACGGGGACCGCGCCGGCGGCGGCGCCGAGCAGGACGGCGGCGCCGCGCAGGCGCAGCGGCACGACCGCGAACCAGAAGGCGAGCCCGACGCCGAGCGCGACCAGCGTGCCGCGCGAGTACGCCAGCAGCTGCGCGACGAGCAGCAGCCCGAGCGCGGGGAACGCCAGCGCCGACGCGGGGCCGGCGCCGTGGCGACGCGCGCCGAGCCACACGCACGCCGGGATGCCCATCGCCGCGATGAGCCCGGTCGCGTTCCAGTAGCCGAACGGGGCGCGCAGCCGGGCGTACAGCTCGTCGGAGCTCAGCGTGCCCGGGAAGACCTTCGTGAGCACCGCCCAGCCGCAGATGGCCACCGCGGCGATGACGATGCCGGCGAGCACCGCCTCCCACTGGCGCGGCGCGACGCGCACGAAGGCCAGCGCGGCGGCGAAGACGGCGACGTAGGTCAGCGTGCGGTTGGACTCGATCCAGGCGTCGGACGGGTTGACGGCCCACGTGATCGACAGCACGGTCCAGCCCGCGAAGAGCAGGAAGAGTGCGGCGGCCCCGATGCCCCACCATGGCCCGCGGTCCGGCGTCGCGAGCAGCGCGCCGGCGCCGGCGACGCCGGAGCCCAGCAGCAGCGCCATCTCGACCGTGGTCGTCTCGCCGAGGCGCAGGCCGCCGTTGGCGGCGAACGCGACCGCGGTGAGCAGCGCGGCGACGCCGAGCGCCGTCCACACCGCGGCGGAGGGGCGGCTCAGCGCCAGGCGGCGCGCGCGCGGCAGCGCCGGGCTAGGCGACGCGGCGTGCGACGACACGACGTCGGAGGTCGGACGCGGCGAGCGCGACGAGGCCGGCGGCGCCGAGGGCCAGGACGATCCACAGCGGGGTGGGCAGGTCGGCGTCGCCGAACGGGCGCCGGCCGCTCGAGCCGATGCCCGGCGGGCGCGACGCGATCGCGTCGGCGATCGCCTGCTGCTCGGCGGGCGTCGCCGTCGCCAGCGGGTCCTCGTCGAAGCCGCTGAAGCCGCCGAAGTAGCCGGCGGTGGAGCCGGTGCCCTGGCCGTCGCCGCCGGTCGAGCCGGTGCCGCCGGTCGAGCCGGTGCCGCCGGTCCCGCCGCCTCCGGTCGAGCCGGTGCCGCCGGTCGCGCCGCCGTCGTCGCCGCCGGATCCGCCGCTCGCGGCGCTGATCTGCGCGGCCTTGATGACGTCGCGGCAGTTCGTGTACTCGTCGACGTCGCTCGGGATGTTGGCGATCGCGCTGCGGAGCTCCTGCTGCGTGTACGTCCGCTCCAGTCGCCCGTCGTCGGTGCAGTCGCGCAGCACGTCGTTCGCGCTGGCGAACGCGTCGCCGGCAGCGGCGAGCGACAGCACCAGGATGAGGAGGATCGTCCTGCGCATCGGCCTCGACGCTAGCAGTCCACCGCCGACGCGCCGACGCTCCGCAGCGCGGCCGAGACGCCCGCCGCCCACGCCTCGGGCGTGTACGCGGCGACGTCGATCAGCGCCGTGGCGCCGAGCCGCCCGCGCAGCTCGGGGTCGTCGCGGAGCCGCTCGATGGCCGCCCGCAGCGCGGCCGGATCGCCCGCGGGGACGACGAGCCCGTTGCGCTCGTGGCGCACCAGCCCGCCGGCGGCGGCGCCGACCTGGTCGGATGCGATGACGGGGACGCCCTGGTGCATGGCCTCGTTGGCGATCAGCCCCCACGGCTCCCGGAACGCCGGGGTCCGCAGCGACGGTATGACGAGGACGTCCGAGCCGGCCAGGAAGTTGCGGACCTCCTCGGCCGGCACCGGCGGATCCCCGACGAGGATCGCCTCCGGCCACGCCCGCTCGAGGACGGCGCGGCCCTTCTCCGGGTCGGGGCGGCCGACGAACAGGACCTGGAAGGCGCGCTCGCGCCGCGGCGCCGGTGCTCGCGCGCTCCAGAACGCCGGGTCGACGGCCTGGGGAGCCTCGAACACGCGCCGCGCCCCGTGGGCGCGCACGTAGGCGGAGACGTGCGGGCCGTAGGTGATGACGGCGTCGGCGGTGCGGTAGAGCGCGAGGGTGGGGAGGTACGAGGCGACGTGGGCGGGCGTGCGGGGATGGGCCCAGAGCGCCGTCCACAGCAGCAGCGGCACGCCGGCCCGGCGCGCGCCGCCGGCGGCGGCGGGCAGGGCGACGCGCCCGCCGACGCCGG
>DASTRJ010000003.1:0-16784 GCA_035761245.1 Capillimicrobium sp.
CGCCCAGCCGGGCCAGCCCGCCGCGCCCGCCCAGCCGACGGCTCCCCGCGAGGCGGGCGACGACCGGCCGCAGGAGGGGCAGCGACCGGGAGCGCAGCCCGGCGCTCAGCGCCCCTCCGTCCCGCGGCCGATCCCGCTGCCCGCCAACCAGCAGACTTCCGTGCGCAAGCCCGGCACCGCGCCGCGCACGGCCGCGGGCGCGCGCCGGCCCGCGCAGCCGCTGCGCGCCGGAGCGCCGTCGGCGACCGTCCCGCCGCGCCGGGGCGCCGTGGCGGCCGGCGACGGCCGCGGCGGATCGCGTCGCGGGCTGCTGCTCGTCATCGGCGCCGTGATCCTGGTGCTGGCCGCGGGCGCGTTCGCGCTCACGCAGCTGTCGGGCGGCGGCGACGACGAGCCGAGCACCGCGACGACGACGCCCGCCGTGCCCGCGCGGCAGGACGACGGCAACGCCGCGCGCGAGACGCCCCGCGCCGAGACGACGGTCGCCGTCCTCAACGGCACGACGATCCCCGGCCTCGCGCGCTCGGTCGCCGACCGGATCGAGGCCGCGGGCTACCGCATCGGCTCGGTCACCAACGCGCCCGACCAGCAGCGGGCCGCCACCCAGGTCGCCTACCAGCCGGGCAACGAGCGGGCCGCGCAGGCCGTCGCCGAGATCATCGACGCCGGCAGCGACGCCGTCGTCCCGATCGACGAGGTCACCTCGGCGACCGCGGGCGACGAGGCGGTCGTCGTCGTCACCGTCGGCGCCGACCAGTCGCCGTAGCCCGAGGTGCCAGACCCGTTGAGCCCCGGCCCGCTCCACCTGCCGGATCGCAGCACCAAGCCCCGCACCACCGGCATCACGCACGTCATCGACCGCGGCCTGAGCGTCCGCCAGGTCGACGACCTCGTCGAGGTCGCGGGCGACAGCGTCGACATCGTCAAGCTCGGCTGGGGCACCGCCCTGGCCACGGGGAACCTGCGCCCGAAGCTCGAGCGCCTGCGCGCGCACGGGATCCCCGTGGTGCTCGGCGGCACCCTCACGGAGCTCGCCATCCGGCAGGGCCGCGTCGACGGCCTCATCGCCTGGCTGCGCGAGCTGCGCATCGAGCACGTCGAGGTCTCCGACGGCACGATCGCGCTCGACCCCGAGGAGAAGCGAGGGCTCATCCGGCGGCTGGCGAAGGAGTTCACCGTGCTCAGCGAGGTGGGATCCAAGGACGCCGAGGAGATCATGGCCCCGTACCGCTGGGTCGAGCAGATCGAGGCCGAGCTCGAGGCCGGCGCGTGGAAGGTCATCACCGAGGCGCGCGAGTCGGGCACCGCCGGCATCTACCGCCACGACGGCGAGGTCCGCATGGGGCTGATCGACGAGATCGCCCACGCCGTCGACCCGGCCCACCTCCTGTTCGAGGCGCCGCGCAAGGACCAGCAGGTCTTCTTCCTGCGGCGCTTCGGCCCCGACGTCAACCTCGGCAACATCGCGCCCGACGACGTCCTCAGCCTCGAGACGCTCCGGCTCGGCCTGCGCTCGGACACGATGGGGCACGACGCGTGATCCTGCTCGCCCGGCACGGCGAGACCCCGTACAACGCCGAGCGCCGCTTCCAGGGCCAGGGCGACGTGCCGCTCAACGAGCGGGGCGTGCAGCAGGCGCGGGAGCTCGCCGAGCTCGCCAAGGCCGAGCCGCTCGCGGCGCTCTACGCCAGCCCGATCCTGCGCGCCCGCCAGACCGCGGAGATCGTCGCGGAGGCCGTCGGCCTCGAGCCGCGCTACGACGCGCGCTTCGCCGAGCACGACGTCGGCGAGTGGCAGGACCGGCTGTTCGACGACGTCGAGCGCGACGCGCCGGAGCTGTGGGCGCGCTGGCAGGCGGGCGGCGAGGACTGGCGCTTCCCGGGAGGCGAGTCGCTCGGCGAGCAGCAGGAGCGCGTGATCGCGGCCCTCGTCGACGTCACGCAGGCCGGCGAGCTGCCGGCGCTGGTCGTCTGCCATCGCGGCGTCATCCGGTCGGCGCTCTGCCACACGCGCAACGAGAACCTCGACGCGTACCACCGGATCGCCGTCCCCAACGGGGCGCTCGTCCGGCTGTGAGGCGGGCGTGACCGCCGCACGCGCTCGCGCGATCGTCTTCGGCCTCCTGGTCGTCGCGACGTTCGCGGCCTTCTTCATCGTGCAGCGCATCAAGAAGGAGCCGTCCGGGATCAAGAAGGTCCGGATCACGCGGCTGTTCTCGCCCAACGGCGACGGCTCGCGCGACCGCGCCGCGATCCGCTTCCGCGTCGAGCGGCGCGACACGGTCAGCGTCCGGGTCATCGACCGCGAGGACGAGGTCGTCGCGACCCTCGTCGACCGCGAGCGCGTCAGCAAGGGCGACCGCGTCCGGGTCACGTGGGACGGCCGCGACGACGACGGGCGGATCGTCGCCGACGGCGTCTACCGGCTGCGCATCAACCTCAAGCGCCAGGGCCGGGCCGTCCTCGTCCGCCGCGGCATCACCGTCGACACCGAGCCGCCACGGCCCGCGGTCGCGTCGATCGGGCCGAGCGAGGCGCAGCCCGAGATCCTGCCGCTCCCCGGCGGCGGCCCGGCGGAGATCCGCTTCACGACGCCCTCGCCCGAGCAGCCGACCGAGGTGCTCATCTACCGGACGTCGCCGGACGTCCGCCTGGTGGGCTCCGAGACGGTGCCCGCGGGCGAGACCGAGCTGACGTGGGACGGCGCCCGCGACGGCCGCCCGCTCGAGCCGGGGACGTACGTCGTGGCGCTGCGCACCCGCGACGCCGCCGGCAACGTCGGCTCGACGCCGGCGGCGCTGCCGCCCCGCGCGCCGTACGGCGAGGGGCTGCCCGGCCACGGCGGCATCACCATCCGCCGCCTCGGCGTGCAGCCGACGCTGGAGCCGACGATCGCCGGCACGCGCGCCCGCTTCGGCGTCGACGCCCGGCAGCGTCCCTACCGCTGGGCGATCTACCAGGTCGGCGTGCGCAAGCCGGTCGACCGGGGCCGGTCGCGCAAGCCGATCGTCGGCGTCAAGGCCCCCGACGCCAAGCGCTCGCACCTCTACGTCTTCGAGGTCCGGGCGGGCGACGACGTCACGCGCGTCCCGTTCCCGGTGCAGTCGGTCGCGACGCACCGCGTGCTGCTCGTCCTGCCGGCGATCCTCTGGCAGGGGCGCAACCCGGTCGACGACGACGGCGACGGCTGGCCGAACACCCTCACGGGCGGCCTGCCCGTGCGCCGCGAGCGCGTGCTCGCCGACGGGCTGCCCGCCGGCTTCCGCAGCCGCATCGCCCCGATCGTCGCGCTGCTCGACCGCCAGCAGCGGCCCTACGACATCACCACCGACCTCGCCCTCGCCGCCGGCGTCGGGCCGCGCATCGAGAACCACAGCGGCGTGATGCTGCTCGGCGACACGCGCTGGCTGCCCGCCGAGCAGCAGCTCGCGCTCAAGCGCTTCGTGCGCGACGGCGGCCGCGTGGCCAGCTTCGGCGTCGACTCGCTGCGCCGCCAGGTCCGGCTGACGGGCGAGCAGATCCTCGACCCGACCGCGCCGGCGCGCGCCGACGCGTTCGGCAGCGTGCTCGCGCCGCTGGCGCACGAGTCCGGCACCACCGTGACGATCTTCGAGGACGACGTCGACCTCTTCGCGGGCGGCGTCTACGGCGGCACCGGCGTGTTCAGCGGCTATGACGCCTACGAGGTCACCGAGTCGCCTGGACCGGACGGCGAGATCGTCTCCAGCGCCGCGCTCGCCGACGGCCGCAAGGTGATCGTCGCGATCCGGCTCGGCGAGGGGCTCGTCATCCGCTACGGGCTGCCGCAGCTGCCCGAGCGGCTCGACCACCGGGGCAACGAGACGCAGCTCGTGCTGCGCACGTGGAGGCTGCTGGCCCGATGACGATCCTCGCCGCCGCCGCCCTGGTCGACGCGCTCGCCCGCATCGGCGTCGTCGTCGCGGCGATCCTCGCCTCGACGGCGCTGCTGAGCGGCTCGACGCGCGGGCGCGCGCTGGCCGCGCTCGCCGCGCTCGCGCTGACGCCGGTGATCCTGGTCGCCGACATCTGGGACTCCCCGCAGGTGCAGACGCTGCGCGACCGACCGCTGGTCGCGGTCGTGCTCGTCGTCGTCGCGGCCGTCGCGGTCGGCGCGCTCGCGGTGCTCATGCACCGTCACCGGACGCTGCTGCCGATGCTGGCCGTCGCCGCGCTGCCGTTCCGGATCCCGATCTCGGTCGGCGGCGACACCGCGAACCTCCTCGTCCCGCTCTACGGCGTCATCGCGGCCGGCGTGCTCGCGTACGCGGTGCCGCGGCTGCGCGCCGAGGACGACGACGCGCCGTTCGCGCCGCGGGCGCTCGAGTGGCTGCTGTGCGCGACGATCGTCCTCTACGCGGTGCAGGCGGCGTACTCCGACGACTTCGCCAAGGCGCTGCAGAACGTCGTGTTCTTCTACGTGCCGTTCGCGCTGCTGTTCGGCCTGCTGCGCGAGGTGCGCTGGAGCCGCGAGCTCGCGGTGCGGTGCCTGGGCGTGCTGCTCGCGCTGGCCGTCGTCTTCGTCTGCGTCGGGTTCGTCGAGTACGCGCGCAAGGAGCTGCTGCTCAACCCCGACCTCATCGCCGCGACCCAGTACCAGAGCTACTTCCGGGTCAACTCGCTGTTCTTCGACCCCAACGTCTACGGGCGCTTCCTCGCGCTCGTGATGCTCGCGGTGGCGACGGTGGTGCTGTGGTCGCAGCGCACGCGCGAGGTGACCGCCGGCGCGCTGCTGCTGGCGCTGCTGTGGGCGGGCCTGCTGTTGAGCTTCTCGCAGTCGAGCCTCGCGGCGCTGCTCGCCGGCCTCGCCGTGCTCGCCGCGCTGCGCTGGAGCGTGCGGTGGACGGCCGCGGTCGTGGCGGCGGGCGCGGTCGCCGGCATCGCGCTCGTGCTCCTCGCTCCGGGCGCGACGCGCTTCGACCTGACCTCGCAGCGGGCGGCCGACCGCGCCACCAGCGGCCGCGCCGACCTCGTCGTCGGCGGGGTCGAGCTGTTCGGCGAGCGCCCGCTGACGGGCTACGGCTCCGGATCGTTCGCGAAGGTCTTCGCCGAGCGCAAGGACACCTCCGACCTCAAGGTGGCGACCGCCTCGCACACGATGCCGGTGACGTTCGCCGCCGAGCAGGGCATCGTGGGCCTCGCCGTCTACGTCGCGCTGCTCGTCGCCGCCTTCGTGCGGCTGCTCGCCGGCGCCGGGCGCTCCCCGCTGCGCGCGTACGTCGGGGCCGCGTTCACGGCGCTCGTGGTCCACACGCTGCTCTACGCCGCGTACCTCGAGGACCCGATGACGTGGGCGCTGCTCGGCGTCGGCACCGCGCTGGCGGCCGCCGCCCCGGCGCTATCCTCCCCGCGTCGCCGCAGCGGCAGCTCGGATGCTGCCGCGTCGTCCCCCCTCCACCGGAGCTCTCCCGCATGACCCGTCTCCGCCTTCTCCTGCTGACTGTGCTCGCCCTTGCCGCCATGGCGCTCGCCGCCTGCGGCTCCGACGACGACGAGGGCGCCGCCACGTCGACGACGGCCGGGGCGCAGGCCGCCGCCTGCACGCCCGAGCAGCTGCCGCTCGTCAAGGGCGGCCAGCTCACCGTCGGGACCGACAAGCCGGCCTACCCGCCGTACTTCGAGGACGACGACCCGGCGAACGGCAAGGGCTTCGAGAGCGCGGTCGCCTACGCGATCGCCGACGAGCTCGGCTTCGACCAGGACCAGGTCACGTGGACGGTCGTGCCGTTCAACTCGTCGTACGCGCCGGGCCCGAAGGACTTCGACTTCGACATCAACCAGATCTCGATCACGCCGAAGCGCGCCGAGCGGGTCGACTTCTCGGAGCCGTACTACACGGCCCCGCAGGCCGTCGTGGCGCTGAAGGACTCGCCGGCGGCGAGCGCGAAGAGCATCGCCGAGCTCAAGGACGTCCAGCTCGGCGTGCAGATCGGCACGACGAGCCTCGACGCGGTCGACGAGGTCGTCCAGCCGTCGACCCAGCCGAAGGTGTTCAACGACTCCAACGACGTCGTCACCGCGCTGAAGCAGGGCCAGGTCGACGCCGTGGTGGTCGACCTGCCGACTGCCTTCTACGTGACGGCCGCGCAGGTGGAGGACTCGACGATCGTCGGCCAGTTCGACGCGCCCGGCGGCGACTCGTGGGGCGTCGTGCTCGCCAAGGACTCCGAGCTGACGCCGTGCGTGAACGAGGCGATCGGCAAGCTGCGCGACTCCGGCCAGCTGGAGCGCCTCGAGCAGCGCTGGATGGGCCAGGCGGCCGGCGCGCCCGAGCTGCGCTGAGCCGGCCCGCCGCCTGACCGATGGACGACCGCCGCGCCGCCCGCGCCGCCGCCAGACGGCGGCGTGACCGGCGCGGCGCCGCGATCGCGACGGTCTCGACCGTCGTGCTGGTCGCGCTCGTGGTCTGGCTCGTCGGGTCGACCCCCGGCTGGCCCGACGTCCGCGAGACGTTCTTCTCGTGGGACGCGTTCTCGACGAGCTTCCCGGACGTGCTGGAGGGCTTCTGGCTCGACGTGCGGCTGTTCGTGATCGTCGAGATCGCGGTGCTGATCGTCGGGTTGGTGGTGGCGCTCGTGCGGACGACCACGTCGCCCGCGCTCTTCCCGTTGCGCGCCTTCGCCGCCGCCTACGTCGACGTGTTCCGCGGCGTGCCGGTGATCCTGCTCGTCTACCTCGTCGGGTTCGGCGTCCCGGCGCTCGCCTTCGAGGGCGCGCCGAGCGATCCGGTGCTGCTCGGCGGGATCGCGCTGACGCTCTCGTACACGGCGTACGTCGCCGAGGTCTACCGCGCCGGCATCGACTCGGTGCACGGCAGCCAGCGGCAGGCCGCACTGGCCGTCGGCCTGACCGAGCGCCAGGCGATGCGTCACGTGATCCTCCCGCAGGCCGTCCGGCGCGTCATCCCGCCGCTGCTCAACGACTTCATCTCCCTGCAGAAGGACGTCGCGCTGGTGGCGATCCTCGGGCCGCTGGAGGCGTTCCGCGTGGCGCAGATCCAGGCGGCCTCCGACTTCAACTACACGCCGCTGCTGGCGGCCGCGCTGCTGTACCTGTGCGTGACCATCCCGATGGCGCGCGTCGTCGACGTCGTCCAGCGCCGGAGCCGGACGGCATGAGCGCGCCGGTCATCGAGGTCCGCGGGGTCACGAAGGCCTACGGCGACAAGCCCGTGCTGCGCGGCATCGACCTGGCGGTCGAGGAGCACCGGGCGATCGCGCTCATCGGCGCCTCCGGCTCGGGGAAGTCGACGCTGCTGCGCTGCATCGACCTGCTCGACGAGATCGACGACGGCGACGTGCTGCTCGACGGCGAGGTCGTCACGGACCCGTCGGTGCGGCCCGACCGCGTCCGCCGCCGGCTCGGCATGGTCTTCCAGGGCTACAACCTCTTCCCGCACCTCACGGTGCTCGAGAACGTGGTGCTGGCCCCGCGCCGCGTGCATGGGACGTCGCGCGAGGAGGCCGAGGCGCGCGCGCTCGAGCTGCTCGGCCGCTTCGGCCTGGCGGACCGCGCCGCCGACCGGCCCGACCGCCTCTCCGGCGGCCAGCAGCAGCGCGTGGCGATCGTGCGCGCGCTCGCCACCGGCCCGCGGGCCCTGCTGCTCGACGAGGTCACCAGCGCGCTCGACCCCGAGCTCGTGGGGGAGGTCCTCAACCTCGTCCGGGACCTGAAGGCCGACGGGATGACGATGATCCTCGCCACCCACGAGATGAGCTTCGCGGCGGAGGTCGCCGACGAGATCTGCTTCCTGCACGACGGCCTCATCGTGGAGCGCGGCCGGCCGGAGCAGATCTTCGAGGCGCCGGAGCGCGAGGAGACGCGGCGCTTCCTGCGGCGGCTGCTCGAGGCCAAGCGGCTCTAGGCTTCGCGCGGCGACCACGTCTCGCCGCGCGCCACGCGCTCGTAGCCGACCCACAGCGCGTTCATCGCGGTGGCGACGACTTGCTCGCGCGGCACCTCCTGGTGCTCGTACCACCAGAGCGCGAGCGCCTGGATCGAGCCGCGGAAGACCTCCCAGACCATCTCGACGCCCGCCGCCGACCCGTCGGCCGCCGTGACGGCGGGCTCGGCGTCCATGAGCGGCAGCAGCTGCGCCCTGCTGGCGTCGGCGACCTCGCGGCGGATCGCCTCGACCTTCGGGTCCCCGGTCGTGTCGCGGAACAGCATCCGCCAGGCGAACGGGTGGCTCTGGACGTAGGCGAACCAGGCGTCGATCGCGTGCGCCATCCGCGCCTCGGTCGACTCGTCGGCGGCGAGATGGCGGCCCCAGACGGCGCGCAGGTCGGCGTAGTGGCGCTCGAGCAGGCGGCGGTAGAGGTCCTCCTTGGAGGCGAAGTGGTCGTAGACGACCGGGACCGAGACGCCGGCGCGGCGGGCGATCTCGCTCATGCCCGCGCCCTGGTAGCCGCGCTCGGCGAACAGCTCGGTGGCGGCGCGCTCGATGAGCTCGCGGCGCTCGTCGGCGGTCAGGCGCCGGCGGCGCGGCGCGCGTGGGGTGGTGGGCTCGGTTGACAAACCTAACGGCGACTAGGTACGGTGCGAGAGCAACCTAACGGCGATTAGGTCAGGGTAACGATGATCCTCTCCGTCCACCTCCTCGAGACGAGCTCCCGCGAGGCGCTGTCGCTCCTGCGCGCCGCCCCACAGCCCGCCGACGCCCCGGGGCTCGTGTGGGGCACCACCACGCTCGCGCTGCCGCTCGCCGCGCCGAAGCCGCCGCGCCTGACCGGCGCCGCGCTCGTGGCCGGCTGGCGCGACGACGCCGCCCTCGACGGCTTCCTCGCCGACCATCCCGTCGCACGCCGCTTCGCCGGCGGCTGGCACGTCCGGCTCCAGCCGCTGCGCGCCTACGGGGAGATCGCCGAGTGGCCCGGCCTCGGGCGGCCCGAGCAGCCGACCGACCCGGAGGAGCCCGTCGTCGTGCTCACGTTCGGGCGGACCAAGCTGCACCGGCTCCCGTCGTTCCTCCGCGCCAGCGCGCCCGCGGAGCGCCAGGCGGTCGACCACCCCGCCGTGCTGCTGTCGACCGCGCTGGCGCGCCCCCCGCGGATCGTCGGCACGTTCTCGGTCTGGCGCACGGCGGCGGCGATGCGCGAGTACGCGGTCGGCACCGCGGAGGGCGCCGACCGCCACGTCGCCGCGATGCGCGCCAACGCCGCCAGGCCGTTCCACCGCGAGCAGCTCTTCGCCCGCTTCCGGCCGACCGCCGTCTCCGGCCGCTGGCAGGGGGCTCAGCCGCTGGCCGTCGCGGCGGCCGGGTCGGTGCCCGCCGCCTTCTGACGGCGCCGCGGCCGCCGCGGACGCGTCACGACCGCCGCCAGGCCGGGCGGGACGCGGCCGTCGGTGGCCAGCCACGACCCGGCGAGGATCAGCAGCATCCCGGCCACCGCGCCCGCGCCGAGGCCCTCCCCGAGCACGGTGACCCCGAGCGCGACCGCGACGATCGGCGCCACGTACGTGATCACCATCGCGCGCCCGCCGCCGACCTCGCGGACGAGCATCGCGAACAGCACGAGCGCGGCGGCCGAGCAGAGCACGCCGAGGACCACGATCGACGCGATCGCCGTGCCCGACGGGACGCTGCTCGGCGCGTCGAGCGCGGCCAGCGGCGCCAGCGCCACGGTCGACATCGCGAGCGCCGCCGCCACGATGCCGATCGTGTCCGCGCCCTCCAGCCGCGCGCGCAGGACGAACGGCGCCAGCGCGTAGCCGGCCGTCGCCAGCAGGATCGCCGCCGCGCCGAGCAGCTCCGCCGAGTCGCCGGCGACGTCGATGCCGACCAGCGCCACCACGCCCGCGAGCCCGAGGACGAGGCCGGCCAGGCGCGAGCCGCCGGCGCGCTCGGACGGATCGAGCCGCAGCGCGAAGAGCGCGACCATGAGCGGCGCCGCCGCGATCAGGATCGCGGTCAGCGACGAGGAGACCTCCTGCTCGCCGAAGGCGACGAGCGGGAACGGGACGGCCGTCTCGCACAGCGCCCACAGCGCCACCCAGCCCCACCGGCCGCGCAGCCCCCGCAGCAGCCCGGCGCGCCAGGCGAACGGCAGGAGCACGAGCGCGCCCACGGCGATCCGGCTCCACGCGAGGAAGACGGGCGACACGCCGTCGTCGACGGCGAGCTTGATGAACAGGTACGGCATCCCCCACAGCACCGAGACGGCGGCGAAGCAGGACCAGGCGCGCAGGCTCATGGCGCGACATGAATCCACACCGACCCGGCGGCGCGCAAGGCCGTCAGGACACGACCTGCGAGAGCAGCACCGAGAGCGCGTAGCCGAGCACGGTCGCCAGCCCGGCGACGCGGCCGCCCTTGCGCAGCGCCTCGGGCGCGAGCGCGTCGATGAGCATGACGAGCAGCGCGCCGGCGGCGAACGCCTGGACCGTGCCCGTCAGCGGCCCCGACGCGCCGAGGACCTCGTAGCCCCCGATCGACGCGACGGTGGTCACCGAGCCGACCGCGAGCCAGAGGCGCAGGATCCGGCGCCTCGGCATGCCGGCCGCCCGCATGTCCGCGGCCGACCCGAGCGCCTCCGGCACGTTCGAGAGGAAGACCGCGGCGACCAGCGCGATGCCGACCTCCCCGCCGGCGGCGATCGACAGGCCGATCGCGGCCTGCTCGGGCAGCCCGTCCAGCAGCGCGCCGAGCGCGAGCGCCGTGCCGTTGTCGGGGCCGCGCTCGCGGCGCGGCGTGCCGGTGCCGCGCTCCACCAGCCGGTCGCCGACGTAGAACGTGAGCGCGCCCAGCGCGAGGCCCGCCGCCAGCGCGGCCGGCCCGCCCTCGCCGAGCGCGTCCTCGGCCAGCTCGAACGAGATCGCGCTGATGAGCGCGCCGCAGCCGAAGCCCAGCAGCAGGCCGAGCCAGCGGTCCGCGAGCCCGGCGCGCGCGCCGATCGTCGCGCCGATGACGAGCGACGAGGAGCCGACCAGCCCCCAGAGGAGCGCCTCGAGCATCGCGCCGAGGCATACCCGCGCGCGGCGGCCTGGCACACTGCGGCCCGCCATGCGGCCCCTGCTCCACGGATCGATCGCCCTCCTCGCCTACACCCAGGCCGGCTACGGCCTGCTCCTCGCCGTCCTGCGCCGGCTGCTGCCGGCGCGCCCCGTCCAGGCGGCGCCCATCGAGCCGATGGTGACGCTCGTCGTCGCCGCCCACGACGAGGAGAGCGTCATCGCCGAGAAGGTGCGCAACGCGCTGGCGCTCGACTGGCCGCGCGAGCTGCTCGAGATCGTCGTCGCCTCCGACGGCTCCACCGATCGCACCGTCGAGCTCGCCCGCGCCGCCGGCGCCGACGTCGTGCTCGACCTGCCGCGCGGCGGGAAGATCCGCGCCCAGGACGCCGCCGTCCGCCGCTCGTCGGCCGCCGTCGTCGCCTTCTCCGACGCCAACGCGCTGTGGGAGCCCGACGCGCTGCGCCGGCTCGTCGCCGCCTTCAACGACCCGGAGGTGGGCTACGCGTGCGGGCAGGTCGCCTTCGTCAACGAGGCCGGCACGAACCAGGAGGGCCTCTACTGGCGCTACGAGATGTGGCTGCGGTCGATGGAGTCCGACCTGGCGTCGGTCACCGGCGGCAACGGCGCGATCTACGCGGTGCGCCGCGAGGCCTACGTCGAGGTCGACCCGATCATGGGCCACGACCTCTCGTTCCCGTTCACGATGGTCAAGCACGGGTGGCGCGCCGTCTACGTCCCGGAGGCGCGGGCGACCGAGAAGATGGTCCCGTCGATCGAGGGCGAGTTCGCCCGCAAGCGGCGGATGATGAGCCACGGATGGCCGATCGTCCTGCGCGGCGGCCTGCTCGATCCGCGCGGCTACCCGCCGCGCTACGCGCTGATGATCGCCTCGCACCGGCTGCTGCGCTACGCGACGCCGTTCCTGCACCTCGCCGCGCTCGGCGCGACGCTGGCGCGGTGGCGGCGGCACAAGCTGCTGCTCGCCGCGCAGCTCGGGCTGCTCGGTGCGGCCGCCGCCGGGGGCCGCGTCCGCCTGCGGCCGCTGCTCGTCGCCCGCTACTACGTGATGACCACCGGCGCGCTCGCCGCCGGGCTGTACGACTGGCTGCGCCATGGCACCGAGGCGGGCTGGGACCAGCCGGAGGGCACGCGGTGAGGCGGCTGTTCGACATCGTCGTCGCCGCCATCGGCCTCGTCCTCTCGGCGCCCGTCATGGCGGTCGCGGCGATCGCGATCCGGCTGGAGTCGCCCGGCCACGTCATCTACCGCCAGCGGCGCGTCGGCCTCCACGGCCACGAGTTCGACATGCTCAAGCTGCGGACGATGGTCCAGGGCGCCGAGGGCATCGGCGCCGGCATGGCGGTCAACGAGGGCGACCCGCGGATCACCCGCGTCGGGGCGTTCCTGCGACGCACGTCGATCGACGAGCTGCCGAACCTCGTCAACGTGCTGCGCGGCGAGATGTCGATCATCGGCCCGCGCCCGACCATCCCGGTGCAGGTCGCCCAGTACGACGAGCGCCAGCGCGGCCGCCTCGCGATCAAGCCGGGCCTGACGGGGTGGGCGCAGGTGCAGGGCCGGGCGTCGCTGCCGTGGTCGGAGCGCATCGAGCTCGACCTCTGGTACATCGAGCACCGCAGCTGGAAGCTCGACCTGCTGATCCTGCGCCGCACGGTCGACGTGCTCGTGCGCGGCTCGGGGCTCTACAAGGGCGAGCGCGGCGGCTTCGACCTCGGGTAGCTCGCTAGCGAGCGCGCGCCGCCAGCTCGCGCTCGAGGTCCTCCATCGCCGCCTTCAGCGCCCGCACCCGCTCGGCGAGGATCACCTCGTGCGCCTGCTCGTCGTTGCCGGCGTCCTCGTCGAGCAGCTCGCGCTCGGCGCGGTGCAGCTCGATCGCCCGCGCCTCCTCCATCGAGTTGATGACGATCCCGATGAAGAGGTTGAAGATGAGGAACGACGCGAGCAGGACGTAGGAGACGAAGAAGAGGATCGTCCAGTCCGACAGCGCCTGGCCCTGCTCGATGTACGTCGGCAGGTTCTCCAGCGTGAGCAGGACGAACATCGTGATCATCGACTGGCCGACGTTGGCGAAGTTCGCCGGGTCGTGGTCGTGGAAGATGACCCAGCCGAGCATCCCGTAGACGTAGACGAGCAGCAGCGTGATGACCGCGAGGCTCGCCACGCCGGGGATCGAGCGGGCGACCGCGACGGTGAGCACGCGCAGGTCGGGCAGCAGCCGCACCGCGCGCACGATCCGCAGCAGCCGCACGAGCCGCAGCAGCGTCGCGTTCTCGCGCACGCCGGGCACGAAGCTCGCGCCGATGACGACGAAGTCGAAGACGTTCCAGCCGCTGCGGAAGAAGTCCTGCGGACGGCCGCCGTAGGCGCCGATGCGGATCGCCAGCTCGACGACGAACAGCCCGAGGATGACGTCGTTGGCGAGGTGCAGCTGGTCGCCGATCCGGTCCTCGACCGAGTCGTACGTCTCGAGCCCGAGCGTCACCGCGTTGACGCCGATGATGCACAGCATCAGCGGGTCGAACCACGAGGACGCGACGATCCGGCGGCAGAAGGCGGCCATGAAGCCCGTGATCCTGCCAAAGTGCGCCGCCATGCCAGAGGCCGTCCTCCTCACGGGCGTCGGCAAGCGCTACGACATCGTGGCGTCCTTCGCCCAGCACACCACGGTCGTCGCGGCCGACCCGAACCCGCTCGCGCCCGCCCAGTACGCCGCCACGGTGCGCACCAGCGTGCCCCGCATCGACGACCCCGGCTACGTCCCCGCGCTGCAGGAGCTCTGCGAGCGCCACGACGTCGGGGCGATCGTCCCGCTCACCGACCTCGACATCGAGGTGCTCGCCCAGGCGCGGGCCGACGGCCGGCTGCCGCAGGCGCTCGTGCCCGATCCGGAGATCGCGGCCGCGACCTACGACAAGTACGAGGCGCACCTGCTGCTCGAGCGGCTGGGCTTCCCGTCGCCGCCGACGGTGCTGCCCGGCGAGGAGCCCCCGGCCTACCCGGTGATGGTCAAGCCGCGCCGCGGCTCGGGGGCCCGCTCGATCCACCCGGCGCGCGACGCCGCCCAGGCCGCGTTCTTCTGCGAGTACGTCGAGGAGCCGGTGATGGTGCAGCGGATCATGCAGGGGCCGGAGTTCTCGATCGACTGCCTGTCGGACCGCGAGGGCCGCTGCCTGAACGCGATCCCGCGCAACATGCTCGAGGCGCGCGGCGGCGAGCAGGTGAAGGGGACGGTGCTCCACGACCCGGAGCTCGTCGAGCTCGGCCGCTCGCTCGTGGAGGCCCTCGGCGTGCGGGGCCCGTGCACCGTCCAGGTCTTCCGCGACCGCGAGATCGGGCTCGGCATCACCGACGTCAACACGCGCTTCGGCGGCGCGTTCCCGGCGCCGATGTACGCGGCTCTGCCGGGCCGCACCTACCCGGAGCTGATCGTGCGGATGGCGCGCGGCGAGAGGGTCGCGCCGCATGTCGGGGAATACCGCTGGGGGATGAGCTTCACGCGCTACTTCTGGCAGCTGGAGCTCGACGAGCAGATGCGGCCGACCGGCCGCGACCTCGTCCCCGGAGGCCCGCCCGTCCCGCGTTGAGCGCGCGACTTTCGGGAAGCCCTCCCGTTCAAAGCTGGTAAGACTGAGAGCTCGTCCATGACGCCCGAGACCCTCGTACGCGATCCCGAGGCCCCTGAGGCCGCCCCCGAGCACGCCGACGGCGCGCCCGCCGAGCCCGCCGGCCCCGCCGACGCGGCGGTCGCGGTCGAGCGCGCCTGCCCGAGCTGCGGCGCGGCGCTCGCGCCCGACCAGGAGTGGTGCCTCGAGTGCGGCACCGCCGCCGCCGGCCGCTCCGGCGGCCTGCCCGGCTGGCGCACGGCCGCCGCGACGATCGCCGTGTGCCTGACGCTCGCCTCCGGCGCCGTGGCGGCCGCCTACGCCGCGATCAACTCCGACGACACGGTCCCGCCGCGCACGACGATCGCGCAGGCGCCGGTCGACGAGGGCACCGACCTCGGCGCCGCGCCGGCGCTCGACACGCCCGCCTCGACGCCGGCCGCTCCGGCCGCCGACGCCTCCGCCGAGGCGCCGCCGCCGGCCGACCCGCCGGCCGCGTCCGCCCCCGCCTCGACGCCTGCCCCCGCCGCGGCTCCCGCGCCGGCGGCCACGCCGACGCCCACCCCGTCGTCGGGCGGCGGCACCACGACCGACGAGGGCACCGACACGCCGGGCTCGTCGAAGGGCGGCGACGACCAGCAGCAGGACGGCGACGACGTCCCCGGCGACCGGCCCGCCGAGCCGCCGGTGCAGCACGAGCCGCTCGTGCCGGTCGACCTCGCCGGCGTGACCGCGACGACGTACGACCCGGCGGCCCACGCGCCCGAGACCTTCACCGACCCGGCCGCCGCGATCGACGGCGATCCGGCGACGAGCTGGACCGCCACGCTGACGCCCGAGCAGATCGCGCAGCCGAACGTCGGCCTGTCGCTCGACCTCGGCGAGGCGATCGGCGTGCGCCGCCTCGTGCTCACGCCGACGTCGCCGGGCACGACGGTCGAGGTCTACGGGACGACGAAGGCGACGCCGCCGGCGTCCGCCGACGATCCCGCCTGGACCTCGCTGGCCACGCAGCTCGACGTCCAGGGCAAGACGAAGATCCCGCTCGGCGACGGGTCCGACAAGGTCCGTCACCTGCTCGTCGTGTTCGCCGACGGCCCGGTCGACGGGTCGACGTCGGTGGGCATCTCCGAGCTCGCCCTGTCGGAGTAGGGGCCGCCACCGCGCCCCGCGCGAGTGGCGATCTTGTCTCGCTGAGCGCGACGAAGTCGCCACTCGTGCGCCGGCACGGCACGCGCGGGTCCTCAGCCGCTGCGCCCGCGCCGTCCGCAGCCGCCCCCGGGGCGCGAGTGGCGATCTTGTCTCGCTGAGCGCGACGAAGTCGCCACTCGTGCGCCCGGAGAGCGGCAGGCGTCCGGCGGTTCCCGACGCTCGCGCCCGCGAGACGACGACGGCCCGCCGGGTGGGGGGCCGTCGTGGAGCTGCGTCGGCGGATGATGCGCGCGCCGCTGGGCGCGCCGGGCCGCCTAGGGCACGAACTCGGGGCCCTTGTCGGTGAAGCGCTCGCGGAAGGCGCGGAACGCGTCGATGGCCTCGTCGTTGAGCTCGGGGCACGTGAGCATCTGGTCCCACGCGGTCGCGGCGACGGCCGCCTTCATGCCCGTGTTGTTCTGGAGCACGAGCGCGTGGTAGCCCGGCGTGCCGTTGACCTCCTCGTTGAAGATCGCCTCGAGCGTGGCGATCGTCCGCTCGGAGGCGCCCGGCTTGTACTGGAAGATGATCCGGCCGTGCTCGAGCGAGTGGACGTAGTTCTCGGGCGCGGGCGAGTTGCCGGGGCTGTAGACGCCGTCCTCCGCGGGCACCGGGTTGTGGTCGCCCGAAGTCGGCGGGTTGGACTTGTACTCGACCTTCTTGTTGACGTGGGTCGAGCCCTCGTTCGGCATCTGGCGGTACGTGCACCCCGCCGCGTCGGCCGCCTCCTGGAGGTTCTCGATCTGCCGCGGCGGCAGCGTCACCTCGACGTTCTCGCTGCTGTCGACGGTCTCGGCGTCGTCGCCGCCTCCGCCCGACGTGATGAGCACGACCGCCACGACGACGACGGCGATGGCGAGCAGGGCACCGCCTGCGATCTGCAGCCGGCGGGATCGCGAAGCGGCGGCCGCGGCCTTCGCCTCCTGCTCCTCGCGCTCGCGGCGCCGGCGCTCCTTCTCCTCTTGACGGCTCGACATAGGGCGGCAGGGTATTCGATCCC
>DASTRJ010000004.1:0-5989 GCA_035761245.1 Capillimicrobium sp.
GACGACGGCGTGCTCGAATTCCTCGGCCGGCTGGACGAGCAGGTCAAGATCCGGGGCTTTCGGGTCGAGCCCGCCGAGGTGGAGGCGGTGCTGGCCGCGCATCCGGGGGTGCGCGAGGCGGCGGTGGTGGCGCGGGCGGACGGGGCGGGGGGCAAGCGGCTGGTGGGCTACTACGCGGCGCGGGCGGAGGCCTCGCTCGAGGCCGAGGGCGTGCGGGCATACCTGCGCGCCCGGCTGCCGGAGTATATGGTGCCGGCGGTGCTCGTGCGGCTCTCGGCGCTGCCGGTCGGTGCCACGGGGAAGCTGGACCGGCGGGCGCTCCCCGAGCCCGAGGCCGCCCTTGCCGGGCCGGCCCGCGCCTACGTCCCGCCGGCGAGCGCGCTCGAGGCCGACGTCGCCCGGATCTGGGAAGAGGTGCTCGGGCTCGAGCGGATCGGCGTCGAGCGAAGCTTCTTCGACCTGGGCGGGCACTCGCTCGTCGCCATGCGGATCATGAGCCGGCTGCAGGAGGCGCTGGGCGTGCGGATGCCGCTGAGCGCGATCTTCGAGCGGCCGACGATCCGGGAGCTCGCCGCGGCGGTCGCGGCGGCGCGGGTGGCCGGCGACGCTCCGCGGGAGCAGGCGATCCGGCGCGTCGCCCGGGTGGCGCGGCGGCGGGGCGACCCGGCGGAGGCGGATGGCCTGCCCGGTGCGGCGCCGGCGCCGCACCCGCCCGCGGCCGGCCGGCCGGCCGGTGGAGCGGAGAGCTGATGTCGGGCGCCATGCCGCTGTCCGGGGAGGGAGTGGTGGACACCGTGGCCGACGACGTGTTCGTCTTCCCGGCGTCGTACGCGCAGCGCCGGCTCTGGTTCATCGACCAGCTCGAGCCGGGGCGGCCGGCGTACAACGTGCCGCTGAACTTCCGCCTGACCGGCGAGCTGGACATCCCCGCGCTGGCCGCGAGCCTCTCGCACCTGGTGGAGCGGCACGAGGCGCTGCGCACGGTGTTCGACGCGCCGGACGGCGAGCCGGTGCAGGTCGTGCTCCCACCCGCGGCGGTGCCGCTCCCGGTGGCGGACCTGCGCCCGCTTCCGGCCGCGGAGCGGGAGGCCGAGGCGGAGCGGCTGACGAACGAGGAAGGGACGCGGCCGTTCGACCTGGCGGCCGGTCCCGTGCTCCGCGCGCGGCTGCTGCGCCTCGCCGACGACGAGCACATCCTCCTGCTCACGATCCACCACATCGCCGTGGACGGCTGGTCGCTGGGCGTGCTCCAGCGGGAGCTGGGGGCGGCGTACGCCGCGCTCGCCGCCGGGCGGGAGCCGGAGCTGCCGGAGCTGCCGATCCAGTACGCCGACTTCGCGAGCTGGCAGCGGGAGCACCTGGAGGGCGGCGCGCTCGACGAGCAGCTCGCGTACTGGACCGAGCGGCTGCGCGGCCCGCTCCCGACGCTGGACCTGCCGACGGACCGGCCGCGCCACGCGGCGCGGGAGCGCCTGGCGGGGCAGGTCCCGGTGGTCGTGCCCGGCGACGTCTCGCATGCGCTCCACGCGCTGAGCCGGCAGGCCGGCGTGACGCCGTTCATGACGCTCCTCGGCGCGTTCCAGGTGCTGCTCCACCGGCACGCCGGGCAGGACGACATCGTCATCGGCTCGCCCGTGGCGGGCCGGACGCGGCGCGAGACCGAGGGGCTGATCGGCTTCTTCGTCAACACGCTGGCGCTGCGCGCGGACCTCGCCGGCGCGCCGACGTTCCGGGTCTTCCTCGAGCGGGTGCGCACGGGCACGCTCGGCGCGCTCGCGAACCAGGACGTCCCGTTCGAGCAGCTCGTGGAGGTGATCCACCCGGAGCGGGACCGCACCCGCAACCCGGTGTTCCAGGCGTTCTTCTCGCTGCAGAACCTGGCGTCCGGCGCCGCGCTCGAGCTCCCCGGCCTGACCGTCCGGCGCATGGCCGGCGCGTTCGAGCGCGCCAAGTTCGACCTCCAGCTCATCCTCTCCTCGACGCCCGCCGGGTTCCGCGGCACGCTCGAGTTCGACGCCGACCTGTTCGACCGGGCGAGTGCCGAGCGGCTCGCCGCGCACTACGTCACGCTGCTGCGCGGCATCGCCGCGGAGCCGGAGACGCCGATCGGCGCGCTCCCGCTCATGGACGCCGCCGAGCGGCACACGCTGCTCGAGGAGTGGCGCGGCGCCGGGAGCGCGGTCCCCGCCGGCGCGACGGTGCCCGCGCTGTTCGCCGAGCAGGCCGCGCTCACGCCGGACGTCGTCGCCATCCAGCATGGCGACGAGGGCGTCAGCTATGCCGAGCTCGACCGCCGCGCCGAGCGGCTGGCCCGCCGGCTCCGGGCCCTCGGCGTCGGCCGCGACGAGCGCGTGGGCGTGTGCCTGAGCCGCTCGCTCGACATGCCCGTCGCCGTGCTCGCCGTGCTGAAGGCCGGCGGCGCGTACGTGCCGATCGACCCCGCCTACCCCGCCGAGCGCATCGGCTACATGCTCGAGCACGCGGCGATCCGCGCGCTGCTCACCGAGCGCGCGCTCGCGCCGGCGCTGGCCGGCCACGCCGTCCCGACGCTGCTCCGGGAGGAGTGGGGCGCAGGCGACGACGAGGACGACGCGCGCGGCGCGCCGCCGGCGTCGCCCGGGCCGGACGACCTGGCGTACGTCATCTACACGTCGGGCTCGACCGGCGCGCCGAAGGGCGTGGCCATGCCGCACCGCCCGCTGGTGAACCTCCTCGAGTGGCAGCGGCGCCACTCCGCGGCCGGCGTCGGCACGCGCACGCTGCAATTCGCCGCGCTCAGCTTCGACGTCTCGTTCCAGGAGCTGTTCGCGACGTGGTGCACCGGCGGCACGCTGGTGCTCGTCGCCGAGGACGAGCGGCGCGATCCGGACGCGCTGCTGCGGCTGCTGTGCGAGCGGGGCGTCGAGCGGATCTTCCTGCCGTACATCGCGCTCCAGCACCTGGCCGACGCCGCCGCCGGCGCGCCGGCCGTGCCGCCGCTGCGCGAGATCGTCACGGCCGGCGAGCAGCTCCACGTGACGCCCGGGATCCGCGCGTGGCTGGAGCGGATGCCGGGGTGCACGCTCGTGAACCAGTACGGCCCGACCGAGAGCCACGTGGTCACGGCGCTCGAGCTGACGGGCGAGCCCGGCGCGTGGCCGGCGCTCCCCGCGATCGGCCGGCCGATCGACAACACATCGATCTACGTGCTCGATCCCGCGCGCCAGCCGGTGCCGATCGGCGTCGCCGGCGAGCTGTGGATCGGCGGCGTCGCGCTCGCGCGGGGCTACCTCGGCGCGGACGATCGGACCGCCGAGCGGTTCCTGCCGGACCCGTTCCGCGGCGAGCCGGCGGCGCGGATGTACCGCACGGGCGACGTCGCCCGCTGGCGCGCCGACGGGATCCTCGAGTACCTCGGCCGCGCCGACGACCAGGTGAAGATCCGCGGCTATCGCGTCGAGCTGGGCGAGGTCGAGGCGGCGCTCGGGCGGGTGCCCGGCGTCGCGGCGTGCGCCGTCGTCGCCCACGGGAGCGGCTCCGCGGACCGGCGGCTGGTGGCCTACGTCGTCCCGGCGCCCGCGGAGGCGGTCTCCCCCGCCGCGCTGCGGGCCGCGTGCAAGGAGCGGCTCCCCGACTTCATGGTGCCCGCCGAGTTCGTCGCGCTCGATGCGCTGCCGCTGACGCCGAGCGGTAAGGTCGACCGGCGCGCGCTGCCGGAGCCGGCCGGCCGCGCCGCCGTCGCGCCGGCCGAGGAATCCGCGGCGCCGCGCACCGTCATCGAGCACGAGCTGCTCCACGTCTGGCAGAAGCTGCTGCCGGGCCGGAGCATCGGCATCCGCGACGATTTCTTCGAGCTCGGCGGCCACTCGCTCCTCGCCATGCGGGTGCTGGGCCGCATCGCCGCCACGTACGGCGTGCGCGTCACACTCCGCGCGTTCATCGAGGCGCCGACCGTCGCCGCGCTCGCGGCACGTGTCGACGCGCAGGCGGTGACGACGGCGCCGGGCGCGGCGGCGATCCCGCGGCGTGCCGAGCACGCCGCGCCACTCTCGCCCGCGCAGGAGATCCTGTGGCTCGTTCACGAGGCCGATCCGTCGCTCGCCGCGTACAACGTGCGCGACGCGCGGCGCATCGTGGGCGAGATCGACGTCCCTGCGCTCGAGCGGGCCATCGCCGCGCTCGCCGCGCGTCATGAAGCGCTGCGCTCGGTGTTCCGCGCCGACGGCGATCGCGTCGTGCAGCTCCCCGTCGACCAAGCGCGCATCGTGCTCGAGCGCGGTGACGTGCGCGCCGATCCGCGCTCCATCGACGCCGTCCTGCACGAACTCGGCGCGCGTCCGTTCGATCTCCGTCGTGACGTTCCGCTGCGCGCAATGCTCGTGCGGACCGGCGAGGCCGAGCACGTACTCCTGCTCGTATCGCACCACATCGTGTGCGACGGCTGGTCGCTCGGCGTGATCTTCCGGGACCTCGGTGCGCTGTATGCGCGCGAGACCGGCGCGAACGTCGCGCTGGCGCCCGCGCCAATCGGCTTCGGCGACTGGACCGCATGGCGCGCCGCCGACAACACGGCCCGGGACGATGAGCTCGCGTACTGGCGCGAGGCGCTCGCCGGCGCGCCGACTTCACTCGCGCTGCCGACCGATCGGGTGCGTGGCGCGACGCCCGGCCATGCGGGGGCGCACGTCGTGAGCGTCGCCTCGCGCGAGCTGCTCGATCGCGTCCGTGCGTTCGCGCGCGCGCACGACACCACGGTGTTCGTGACGCTGCTCGCGGCGTTCGACGCGCTCCTCGCGCGCTACAGCCGGCAGGACGATCTCGTCGTCGGCGTGCCGGTCGCCGGGCGCGGTCATCCGGCGACGGAGGACGTGGTCGGGTACTTCGCGAACACCATCCCGGTGCGCGTGCGCCTCGACGGCGCGCCGACGTTCTCCGGGCTCGTCGCGCGCGTGCGCGACGCGTATGTGGGCGCCTACGATCACGCGACGATCCCGCCCGAGCGGCTGGCGGCCGAGGTGCTGGGCGGCGCCGGGCCGCTGGTGCAGGCGCTCTTCATCCTGCAGGATGGTGGCGCGCGCACGGGCTCGCTCGGGCCGCTCGCGGCCGAGCCGGTCGCGTTCGAGACGGGGAGCGCGAAGCTCGACGTCACGCTCTCGGCGACCGAGCGCGACGACGGGCTGCGGCTCTCGCTCGAGTACCGCACGGAGCTGTTCGATCGTGCGACGGCCGAGGCGATGCTTCGCCACTTCGAGACGCTTCTCGCGAGCGCGCTCGACGCCCCTGACACATCGGTCGCGGCGCTGGGCATGCTGCCGGACGACGAGGCCAGCGCAGTGACGGCGTCGCGCGACGCGAGCGTGCGAGAGTACCCGTGCAAGGCCACGCTCGCCGATCTCATCGCCGCGCAGGCCGCGCGCACGCCCGACGCGATCGCGGTCGAGGACGATGCGACGACGCTGACGTACGCGACGCTGCTCGAGCGCGCCGATGCCTTCGCCGCGCGGCTCCGCGTCCTTGGTGCCGGCCCGGATACGCTCGTCGCGATCTGCATGGACCGCTCGGTCGAGATGATCGTTGCGCTGCTCGGCATCGTGCGTGCGGGCGCGGCGTACGTCCCGCTCGACCCCGCGTTCCCGACGACGCGCCTCGCGCTCGTGCTCGAGGACTGCCGCGCGCCGATCGTCGTGACCGAGCCGGCGCTGCACGCGCTCGTGGACGACGTCGTGCGCGGCGTTCATGCGCAGTCGCCGTACGCACCCGCGGTCACGCACGTCGGTGGCGCGGACGAGAGCGCGAGTGTGCCGGTGCAGGCATCCGCCGATTCGCTCGCCTACGTGCTGTACACGTCGGGGTCGACGGGGAAGCCGAAGGGCGTGGCCGTGCCGCACCGCGCGCTCGTGAACTTCCTCTGGGCGATGACGCGCCGGCGCGACGAGCCGGTCATGGCCGTGGGCGCCGATCCCGCCCGGCCGCAGCTCCTCGGGCCCGACGACACCGTGCTCGCCGTCAC
>DASTRJ010000005.1:0-35912 GCA_035761245.1 Capillimicrobium sp.
CGGCGAGCTCCTCGAGCGCCGCCATCGACTCGGCGGGCGCGCCCGCGCGCATCTGCAGATGCGCGCGCACCTGCTTGGCGCCGAACCGCAGCCGCGTGTCGGCGGCGCGCGTCTCGACCGCCGTGGCGAGCGCGAGCGCCCGCTCGCCGTGCCCGGCGATCGCGTGGTCGCGCGCCGCCTCGAGCTCGAGCGCCAGCCGTTGCCGGCCGTCGGGCGTCAGCTCGGCGGCGCGGGCGAACGCGCGCGCCGCCTCGGCATGAGCGCCGCGCCCGCGGGCGTCGTCGGCGGCCGCGTGCAGCGCCTCGGCCGCCTCGTCGTCGGGGCCGACCGCGGCGGCGCTGAGGTGCCACGCGCGATGCGCGACGTCGGTGGCCACCGCGGCGAGGGCGGCGTGCGCCGCGCGGCGCTCGACGCTCGTGGCCGCGTGGTAGGCGGCCGCCGCCAGCAGCGGGTGGCGGAAGGCGATGCGGCCGTCGCGCTCGACGAGGACCTCGTGCGCGAACGCGGGGGCGAGGACCTCGCCGGGCAGGCCGACGCGCTCGAGCGCGTCGTGCAGGCGCCGCTCCGGCAGGCCGTCGGCCGCGCCGGCGACGCACAGCGCGCGGCGCGTGGCGCCGGGCAGGGCCGAGAGCTGGCGCGCGAACGCGGCCTGCACCTCCTGACCGGGGGCCGGCGGCTCGGCGAGCGGGGCGCGTCCGGAGCGCTGCGACGCGCTCAGCCCGCGCGACAGCTCGCGCAGCGCGAGCGGGATCCCGGCGCTGATCCGCACGAGGCGGTCCGCCACGTCGGGCGCCAGCGGGTCGGCGGCGTCGAGCAGCGCCAGGGCGCTGTCGCGGTCGAGCGGCCCCAGCGCCAGGTGGTCGAAGCCAACGGGGTCGACGCGCACGCCGTCGCTGTCGCGTGCCGCGACGAGCAGCCCGATCCCCTCGGCCATGAGCCGCTGGGCGGCGAACAGGACCGCCCCGCGCGACGCCGGGTCGAGCCAGTGCGCGTCGTCGACGACGACGAGCAGCGGCCCCTCCTCGGCGAGCACGCCGAGGAGCCCGAGCACGGAGACCGGGACGGCGTAGCGGTCGCCGGGCGCGCCCGCCGCCTCGATGGCCAGCGCGGCGTCGAGCGCGCGGCGCTGCCCGTCGGGCAGGCGCGCGCGGCGGTCCATCACCGGCCCGAGCAGCTCGAGCAGCCCGGCATACGGGATGTCGGCCTCCGACTCGTAGCCGCGGGCGCGCAGGACGCGCGCGCCGATCGCGTGCGCGCGCTCGACGGCCTCGTCGAGCAGCGTGCTCTTGCCGATCCCGGCCGGCCCTTCGACGAGCAGCGCGCGGCTGCGCCCGGCGGCGACGTCGTCGAGCGCCGCGGCGATCTGCGCGCGCTCCCGCGCGCGTCCGTGGACCGTCGTCGTCACGGGCGCTGCGACTCCGCCTCCACCGATCAGTCACCCGCCGCCAGCCGCGCGAGCTCGTTGCGCGACGCGATGCCCAGCCGCCGGTACAGCGCCGTCAGGCGGCGCTCGAGCGTCTTCTCGCTGAGGATCAGCTCCGCGGCGATCTCGCGGTTCGTGCGCCCCTGGGCGACGAGCTCGGCGATCCGCCGCTCGGGCGTCGAGAGCGCCGCGAGGCCGGCGGCCGTCTCGCTGCGGCGCGACGTGCCGGTCGCCTCGAGCGCCGCCCGCGTGCGGCGGACGAACGGCTGCGCGCCGAGCCGCTCGAAGACGGTCAGCGCGCGGTCGAGCGGCTCGCGCGCGTCGTTGCGGCGCCGCAGCCGGCGAAGGCGCTCGCCGATCGCCAGGTCGGTCCGCGCGGCCTCGAACGCCCAGGGGAAGCCGGCGGCCGCCGCCACCGCGTCCGCCGCCACCGCGTCGACCTCGTCGTCGCCGGCGAGCAGCACGCGCCCGCGCGCGGTGGCCATCCGGCCCCAGCGCGAGCCGCTGTGCGCCGTCCACGCGGCGAGGCGCTCCAGCTCGTCCTGGGCCTCGTCGCGGCGGCCGAGCTCCACCAGCGCCTCGACCGCGTCGCTCGCGACCATCGTGAACGCCCACTGCCCGAAGTCGCGGCGGCGCTCGATCGCCTGCGTGGCGCGCACCGCGGCGAGCGCCGCCTCGGGCTCGCCGGCGACCAGCTCGACGTACGCCTCCGCGGCGCGGGTGTGGACGTCGAGGCCGTCCGTGCCGCGGCCCGCGCGCAGGGCGGCCTCGACCGAGGCGCGCGCGGCGTCGAACTGCCCGGCGCCGGCCAGCAGGCGCGCCATCATCGCGTGCGCGAACGCGAGCATCGAGTCCTGGCCGGTCTCCGTCGCCAGGCGGATCGCCTCCTGGAGCTCGTCGAAGGCCTCCTGCCCGCGGCCGGCGCGCAGGACGAGCTGCGCGTGCACGGTCAGCGGGTAGGCCAGGCGCCCGAGCGCGCTGGCCTCGCGGCACGCCGCGAGCAGCCGGTCGAGGATCCGCTCGGCGGTGTCGTGCTCGCCCACGAGCAGCGCGCACTGCGCCGCCATGCCGACGACCTCGCTGGACGCCAGCAGGTCGACCTCGTCGATCCGCGGCACCACCCGCGCCAGCGCGCCGATCGCGTCGGCATCGCG
Organism: Capillimicrobium sp.; assembly: GCA_035761245.1. GTDB lineage: Bacteria > Actinomycetota > Thermoleophilia > Solirubrobacterales > Solirubrobacteraceae > Capillimicrobium. The sequence continues at coordinate 2,578 of DASTRJ010000005.1, forward strand.
CCCCTTGGCGGTGTACCACTCCGCCATCAGCAGGTCGGCGAGCACCTGCGGCTCGGCGAGCTCGTCGCCGGCCGCCTCGCGGGCACGCTCGATGATCGGCAGCTGGCCGTCGATGTCGCCGGTCATCATCGGCCCGACGGACGCCTCGAAGAGCAGCGTCGCGGCCAGCTCGCGCTCGCCGGCGGCGAGCTGGCGCTCGGCCTCCGCGACGAGGTCGCGGGTGGCGCGCTCCGGGTCGCCGGCGCGCATCGCGATGTTGCCGCGGAGGCGCGCGATCCGCCCGCGCTCGGCCTGGCCGGCCCGCCGCGACGCGCTCTCCAGCAGCCGCAGCGCCCGCTCCGGCTGCCCGGCGATGACGAGGTCGTGCGCCGCTTCGAGCTGACGCCGCGCGCGGTCGCGCTCGCCGGTCGACAGCTCGGCGGCCCGCTCGAAGGCGGAGGCCGCCTCGGCATGGCCGCCGACGGCCCGGGCGTGGACGGCGGCCTCCTCGAGCGCGGCGGCGACGCCCGCGTCGGCCGACCCGGCCGCGGCGGCGAGGTGCCACGCGCGGCGCGCCGGGTCGCGCGCGCTGGCGGCGAGCACCTGGTGGGCGACGCGGCGCTCCTCCTCGCCGGCCGCGTGGTAGGCGGCGGCGCGCACGAGCGGGTGGCGGAAGGAGACGATCCCGTCGGCGACCGACAGCGTCTGGCTGCGCTCGGCGGCGTCGAGGGCGGACTCGTCGAGGAACAGCTCCTCGAGCGCCTCGAGCAGCCAGCCCACCGGCCCGCTCTCCATCGCCGCGGCCACCGTGATCGCGCGCCGCGCGGGCTCGGGCAGGCCGGCCGCGCGGCGGGCGAAGGCCTCCTCGAGGAGCGGCCCGAGCCTCAGCGGCGCGTCGATCGGGGCGCGGCCCGCGCGCTGGTCGGGCGTCAGGGCCGCGGCGATCTCGACGAGCGCCAGCGGGTTGCCGGCGGCCGCCTCGGCGACCTGGTCGACGACGGCCGCCGACAGCGCCCCGGACCCGCGCTCCAGCACCGCCCGGGAGCTGGCCGCGTCGAGCGGCCCGACGGGCAGGCGATCCACCCCCGGGGCGTCGACCGCGGCGCCCTCCGCGTCGCGGGCGGCGAGCAGCAGGCCGACCGGCGCCGGCCCGAGCCGGCGCGCGGCGAACAGGATCGCCTCGCGCGACGCCGGGTCGAGCCACTGCACGTCGTCGACGATCGCGAGCAGCGGCCGCTCGCCGGCGGCGAGGCCGAGCAGGGCGAGCAGCGACACCGGGATCGCGAACCGGTCGTGCGCCGACGGGGGCTCGAGGCCGAGCGCCGACCCGAGGGCCTGCGCCTGGCCGGCGGGCAGGCGATCGCGCAGAACGAGCAGCGGCTCGACGAGGCGGCGCAGCCCGCCGTAGGCGACGTCCGTCTCGGCCTCGAAGCCGCTGGCCCGCAGGACGAGGAAGCCGTCCTCGAGGGCGCGGTCGGCGGCGGCCTGCAGCAGCGTCGTCTTGCCGATGCCGGGATCGCCGTGCAGCAGCAGCGCGAAGCTCCGGCCGGCGCGCAGAGCGGCCAGCCGCTCCGTCAGGGTCGCGAGCTCCCTGGAGCGTCCCTCCAGCACGCGCGGGAGTGTCCCACCGCCCGCGGCGTGAGGAGGTCCCCCGATCCGGCGCCCGGCGGCGCCTCGGGCGATTGAGGAGCCACCCCGATGCCGCGCGGTCGCGCGCGCGGCACGGTGGCGGCCATGGCATCGGAGGCCGCCATCGCCCTGCTGGACCGCCGGCGACCCGCGCGCGCCGGGCGCGACCGGCTCGCGGCCGAGCTCCACGCGATCGTCGCCGCCGCGCTCGCGGACGTCGGCGACCGCGCGTCGGTCGCGCGGACGCTGCTCGGGGTCGACGACGCGGCCGCAGCGGAGCACCTGGCGGCGGTTCCCGAGCTGGCGCTCGGCGCGCTCGACGAGCTGCGCCGGCTGCTGGCCGCGCTCGCGGACGCGGGGTGGACGGCCGCCGAGCGGGCCGGCGTGGCGCGCGACGTGCACGACGTCGTCGGCCACGGGCTGTCGCTCGCCGGGGTGCTGGCGGGCGCCGCCGCGGCCGTCCTGCCGCGCGACCGCGACGCGGCGCGCCGGTCGCTCGCGCAGCTGCAGGCGACGGTGGAGGAGACCCGCCGCGAGCTGGCCGGCCTGCTGCACCCACGCGAGCCGGGCGCGGGCTGCCGCGTGCCGTCGCCGGACGCCGGCGATCTGCTGGCGCTCGTCGCGCGGGCGGCGGCGGCCGGGCAGCCGGTGCGCCTCTCGATCGAGGGCGGCCCGCTCGGCGGCGTGGCGGCGCGCGTGCTCGCGTCGGCGCACCGGATCGTCCAGGAGGCGCTCACCAACGCGCGCAAGCATGCGACCGGCGCGGCGGTGGACGTGCGGATCGCGGTCGGCGAGGACGCCGTCGCCGTGGAGGTGGTCAACGCCCGCGCCGCCGTCGTCCGGGCGCTGCCCGCCGGCGGCTGCGGGCGCGGGATCGCCGGGATGCGCCAGCGGGCGGCGCTCCTCGGCGGCGAGCTGCATGCGGCGCCCACGCCGGCGGGCGGCTTCCGGGTCGCCGCCCGGCTCCCGCGGTAGCGCCCGATCCACCGATCGGCGCGACGGCCGCGACCTTCGGCGGTTGTGACGCGACGGCGACGGCGCCGAAGCTCGCCTCACCATGCGACTTCCCCGACTGCTCCTCCCGGCCGCGGCGCTCGCGGCGACCTGCGCCGCCCCGGCGGCGGCCCAGGCCTCGACCGTGTCGCTCGAGGGCGACGCCTACGTCTTCCGCACCGGCGACGCCGGGCGCCACATCCAGGTGACGGGCTACGACTACGTCGACGACCGGATCGTCTTCTTCGCCCAGGGCGAGGCGGTGACCGCGTTCCCCGACGGCTGCGGCCGCGAGTCGTGGGACGACCCCGACACGATCCGCTGCCCGCAGGGCCCGTCGTCGGTCCGTGTCGAGGCCGGCGCCGGCGACGACGACATCACGATCTCCGACGAGGCGCTCGGCGACTTCACCGCCACGGTCCTCGCCGGCGGCGGCGACGACACGATCGAGGGCCGCCGCGGCGGCCAGCGCGATCGCTACGACGGCGGGGACGGCGACGACGTCATCGAGGGCAGCGACAACCCGGAGCTCCTGGAGGGCGGGCCGGGCAACGACAAGCTCTACGGCAACGAGGGCGCCGACGAGCTGCACGGCGGCCCGGGCGACGACGAGGTCGTGGGCGACTCGTTCAGCAAGGCGTACGCCGACGTCGTCGACGGTGGCCCCGGCGTCGACAGCTCGACGAACGACTGGACGAACAACTCGGTCACCGGCACCGCCCAGCCGTACGTGACGGTGAGCATGGACGGCAAGGCCAACGACGGCCGGCCGGGCGAGCGCGACGACGTCACCTCGGTCGAGACGATCGTCTACCACAGCGCCGCCACGTTCATCGCCGGCGCCGAGGCCGTCAGCTTCACGCTCAAGGAGGTGCCGAGCGGGCGCTCCAAGCTCGTGGGCAGCGACAAGGCCGACTACCTGCGCAGCCCGGACTCGCCCGACACGATCGACGGCCGCGGCGGCGACGACGAGATCGAGGGCGGCAACAACGACGACCGCATCACGGGCGGCCCCGGCAGGGACGTGATCAACGCCGACGCCGGCCCCGGCTCGTGCAACTTCCTGGTCTGCCGGCTGCCGCACGGCAACGACAAGGTGCTCGCCCGCGACGGGGCGCGCGACTCGATCGAGTGCGGCGCCGGCCGCGACGTCGTGATCGCCGACCGCAAGGACGTCGTGGCGTCCTCGTGCGAGGTGGTCAAGCGCCGCTAGGCGGCGCTCGGTGCGGGGCGCCGCTCGTGGCGCCCCGCACAAAATAGGCAATTCCCGCTCGGGTTTAGTACCTTGTCGTCATGAACAAGGTCGAGAAGATGAAGCTCGAGAAAGACGGGCTTGACGTCTACCCCGAGCTCATGCGCGCCGCTCGCGAGGGTTGGGAGACGCTCGCGGACGACGACGTCGCTCGCCTGAAGTGGTACGGCCTGTACCCGCACAACACCACGGACGGTCACTTCATGCTCCGCGTGAAGGTGACCAACGGCGTCCTCACCGCCGACCAGGCCGAGGTCCTCGCCCAGATCACCAACGAGTACGGGCGCGGGATCATCGACTGCACGACGCGCCAGTGCGTGCAGATCCACTGGATCCGCCTCGAGAACATCCCGGACATCTTCGAGCGCACCGACGCCGTCGGCCTCACGACGCACGGCGCCTGCGGCGACATCGTCCGCAACATCGTCGGGTGCACGCTCGAGGGCATCGGGCACCACCAGCTGGTCGACGGCAAGGCCACCGCCGACGCGATCCACGAGCGCTTCCTCGGCAACAAGGCCTACTCGAACCTGCCGCGCAAGTTCAAGATCTCCGTCACCGGCTGCGAGGAGGACTGCGCGCGCGGCCTCATCAACGACGTGGCGCTGTCCGGCGCGATCGCCGACGACGGCACGCCGGGCTTCAACCTGCGCGTCGGCGGCGGCCTCTCCAGCCAGCCGCGCTTCGCCCGCTGGGTCGACGTCTTCGTCACCCCGGAGGAGGCGCCGGAGGTCATGGAGCACGTCGTGGCGATCTTCCGCGACTCCGAGGAGAACCGGAAGGCGCGCGGCAAGGCCCGCTTCAAGTTCCTGCTCGACCGCATCGGCCCGGAGGAGTTCCGCGCCGAGCTCGTGCGCCGCGTCGGGCGCGAGCTGCGCCGCGGCGCCAAGTCGGCCCCCGCGCTGCGCGGCGACGACCACATCGGCGTCCAGCCGCAGGTCGACGGCGAGCACTCGACCGTCGGGTTCTGCGTCCCGGTCGGCCGCCTGAAGGGCGACCAGCTCCACGAGCTCGTCCGCCTCGCGCGCGCGTACGCCACCAAGCCGGAGATCCGCCTGACGCACCAGCAGAACGTCGTGCTGTCGTGGATCCCCAACGACCGCGTCGAGGCGCTCACGGCCGAGCCGATCGCCGAGGAGCTCAGCCCGAACCCCGCGCCGTTCACGCGCGGCCTGCAGACCTGCACCGGCAAGGAGTTCTGCGGCCTGGCGAAGGTGCACACGAAGGCGCGCGCCGCCGAGATCGCGAAGTTCCTCGACACGCACGTGACCCGCAACGGCCACGGCGAGGACTTCCGGCTGCACTTCGCCGGCTGCTCGTCGAGCTGCGCGCAGCACCAGATCGGCGACATCGGCATCGAGGGCGTGCTGAAGAAGGTCGACGGCGAGTTCATCGAGGCGATGGACATCCGCATCGGCGGCAAGCTCGGGCCGGAGCCGAAGTTCGGCGACGTCGTCGTCAAGAAGATCCCGCACTGGGACCTCAACGAGACGCTGCTGCGCATCTTCAGCCTCTACGAGACCAACCACGACGACGGCGAGACGTTCCGCGACTTCGCGCAGCGCGTCGGCCCGGAGTGGTGGACCGAGCAGCTGACCCCCGTCGAGGAGACCGCGACCGCCTGATGGCCGCCGTCGAGCCCGCAGCCGACGACCTCGAGCACCTCGATGCGGAGGGCGTGATCGCCGAGGCGGTCGCGCGCTACGGCCGGGGGCTGATGGTGGCCACCTCCTTCCAGAAGGAGGCCACCGTCATCCTCGACATGGTCATGCGCGTCGACCCCTCCGTCCGCGTCTTCACGCTCGACACCGGCGCGCTCTTCCCCGAGACGCGCGAGACGTGGCGGGCGATCGAGGAGCACTACGGGATCGAGATCGAGGGCGTGCGCGGCACGCAGCTCGAGCGCCACTGGGAGCGCGACCCCGACCGCTGCTGCGAGCTGCGCAAGGTGCGCCCGCTCCGCGACCGGCTCGCCGGCGCGGACGCGTGGATCACCGGCCTGCGTCGCGAGCAGTCCGACGAGCGCAAGAGCACCCCGAAGCTGGACTGGGACCGCAAGCACGGCCTGTGGAAGGTCGCGCCGCTGGCGGACTGGACGGAGGCGGACGTGTGGCGCTACATCATGGCCCGCGACCTTCCCTACCATCCTCTCCACGACCGGGGCTACGCCTCGATCGGATGCTGGCCGTGCACGCAGCCCGGAAGCGGGCGTGACGGACGGTGGACCGGACTCGACAAGGTCGAGTGCGGGATCCACGTAGGCTGACAGCCTTCCGCACTGTCTCCACCAATCCACCATGGATCCGCTCATCGTCCTGTTCGGCCTCGGGGTCGGCATCCTCATCGGCATGACCGGCGTCGGCGGCGGCTCGCTGATGACGCCGCTGCTGATCCTCGTCTTCGGCACCAAGCCGGTCGTCGCGATCGGCACCGACCTCGCCTACGGCGCGATCACCAAGACGCTCGGAGGCTGGCGGCACCTGCGCAAGGGCACCGTGGACATGGGGATCTCGAAGTGGCTGGCGGTCGGGTCCTGCCCGGGCGCCGTCCTCGGCGTGCTGGCGATCGAGTACATCCAGGACCACTGGGGCGCCGAGCGGTTCGAGAACACCATCCTCGTGTCGCTCGGCTGCGCGCTGTTCCTCGTCGGCGCCGCGCTGCTGTACCGCGCGCTCTTCCTGCAGCGGCTCATCGCGCGGGAGCGCGAGACGGTCAGGCTGCGCCCGAAGACCAAGGCCATCACGGCCGGCATCGGCTTCGTGCTCGGCGCGATCCTCGGCCTGACGTCGGTCGGCAGCGGCGCGCTCATCGGGCTCGTGCTGATCCTCGTCTTCCGCCTCACCCCGCAGCGCGTCGTCGGCACCGACGTGTTCCACGCCGCCGTGCTGCTCTGGGTCGCCGCCCTGACCCATCTCTTCTTCGGCAACATCGACTACGAGCTGATGCTCAACATCCTCATCGGCTCGCTTCCCGGCGTGTGGCTCGGGACCAACCTCATGACCAAGATCCCGACCGCGGGGCTGCGGATCGGGCTGGCGATCGTCCTGTTCGCCTCGGCCTTCGGGATCTTGCAGAAGGCCGGGGCCAGCTACGGTCTCTCGGTGACGATCGGCGTCCCGGTCGTACTGGGCATCGTCAGCTGGCTCATCTACCGCGCCCGCACTCCCCAACCCCAGACCTCAACGTGAGCTACGACATCTCCCATCTCGACGCCCTCGAGTCCGAGGCGATCCACGTCTTCCGCGAGGTCGCGGCCGAGTTCGAGCGCCCGGTGCTGCTGTTCTCGGGCGGCAAGGACTCGATCGTCCTGCTGCGCCTCGCCGAGAAGGCCTTCCGGCCCGGCCGGTTCCCCTTCCCGCTCATGCACGTCGACACGGGGCACAACTTCCCCGAGGTCATCGAGTTCCGCGACCGCCGCGTCGCCGAGCTCGGCGAGCGCCTGATCGTCGCCTCCGTCCAGGAGTCGATCGACAAGGGGCGCGTGGTCGAGGAGACCGGCCCGCGCGCCTCGCGCAACCGCCTGCAGAGCGTGACGCTGCTCGACGCGATCGCCGAGCACGGCTTCGACGCCGCGTTCGGCGGCGCCCGCCGCGACGAGGAGCGTGCCCGCGCCAAGGAGCGCATCTTCTCGTTCCGCGACGACTTCGGCGGCTGGGATCCGAAGAACCAGCGCCCGGAGCTCTGGAACCTCTACAACGGCCGCATCCGCAAGGGCGAGCACGTGCGCGTGTTCCCCATCTCCAACTGGACCGAGCTCGACGTGTGGCAGTACATCGCGCGCGAGAACCTCGAGCTGCCGCCGATCTACTTCGCCCACCGGCGCGAGGTGTTCCGCCGCGACGGGATGCTCTACGCGGTCAGCCCGTTCACCGAGCTGCTGCCCGGCGAGGAGCCGTTCGAGGAGTCGGTCCGCTACCGCACCGTCGGCGACATGAGCTGCACGGGCGCCGTGGCGTCGACGGCCACCGACCTCGAGACCGTCGTCGCCGAGATCTCGGCCACGCGCATCACCGAGCGCGGCGATACACGCGCCGACGACCGAGCCAGCGAGGCGGCGATGGAAGACCGCAAGAAGGAAGGGTATTTCTAGACATGGCCAGCGCTTCCAGCAACGGCGACCTGGCCGTGCTCGAGTCCGTCTCGACGAGCGGGCTCCTGCGGCTTGCGACCGCCGGCTCCGTCGACGACGGCAAGTCGACGCTCATCGGGCGGCTCCTCTACGACTCGAAGTCGCTGTTCGAGGACCAGCTCGAGCAGGTCGCGGAGGCGTCGCGCCGCCGCCACGGCGACTCCGGCGTCGTCGACCTCGCGCTCCTGACCGACGGCCTGCGCGCCGAGCGCGAGCAGGGCATCACGATCGACGTCGCCTACCGCTACTTCGCGACCCCGCGGCGGACGTTCATCATCGCCGACACCCCCGGCCACGTCCTCTACACGCGCAACATGGTCACGGGCGCGTCGACCGCCGACCTGGCGATCGTGCTCATCGACGCGCGCAACGGCGTCGTCGAGCAGTCGCGCCGCCACGCGTTCATCTCGTCGCTGCTGCGGATCCCCCACCTCGTGGTCTGCGTCAACAAGATGGACCTCGTCGACCACGACGAGAAGGTCTTCAACGCGATCGTCAACGACTTCACGCAGTTCGCGTCGAAGCTCGAGATCTCCGACATCACGTTCATCCCGATCTCCGCGCTCAACGGCGACAACGTCGTCGATCGCAGCGAGAACATGCCGTGGTACGGCGGCCCGCCGCTGCTCTACCACCTCGAGCACGTCCACATCGCGTCGGACCGCAACCTCATCGACCCGCGCTTCCCGGTCCAGTGGGTCGTGCGCCCCGGCGACGCCCAGGGCGAGCAGCACGACTACCGCGGCTACGCGGGCCAGGTCGCCTCGGGCGTCTTCCGCCCCGGCGACGACGTGATGATCCTGCCGTCGGGCGCGCGGTCGAAGGTCGTTTCGATCGACACCTTCGACGGCGACGTCGAGGAGGCGTTCCCGCCGATGTCGGTGACGCTGCGCCTCGAGGACGACATCGACATCTCGCGCGGCGACCTCATCGCCCGCCCGCACAACCACCCGATCGTCTCGCGCGAGCTCGACGCGACGATCTGCTGGATGAACGAGAAGCCGCTGCGCCCCGGCCAGCGGTACTACCTCAAGCACACGACGAAGACCGTCCGCGCGGTCGCCGGCGAGCTGCTGCACCGCATCGACGTCGACACGCTGCACCGCGACGAGTCGGCGACCGAGCTCGGGCTCAACGAGATCGGTCGCGTGCACCTCCGGGTCGCACAGCCGCTCACCTACGACGCCTACCGCCGCAACCGCGCGACGGGCGGGTTCATCCTCATCGACGAGGCGACCAACGAGACGCTCGGCGCCGGGATGCTCCTCGACCCCGACGAGCAGGTCGGCCTGCAGGCCACCCAGACCCGCTCGGCGAACGTCGTGTGGGAGACGACGGGCGTCGGCCGCGAGGAGCGCTGGAACGCGCTGGGCCACCGCGGCGCGACCGTGTGGATGACCGGCCTGCCGTCGTCGGGCAAGTCGACGATCGGCGCGCAGCTCGAGCAGACGCTGGTGGAGGCCGGCATCCCGGCCTACCGGCTCGACGGCGACAACCTCCGCCACGGCCTCAACGGCAACCTCGGCTTCAGCGCCGAGGACCGCCGCGAGAACGTGCGGCGCACCGCCGAGGCGGCGCGGCTGCTCGCCGACGCCGGCGTCGTGGCGATCGTGACGCTCGTCAGCCCGTACGCCGCCGACCGCGACAACGCGCGCCGGATCCACGCCGAGGCGGGGCTCGACTTCGTCGAGATCTTCGTCGACACGCCGATCGAGGAGTGCGAGCGGCGCGACCCGAAGGGCCTCTACGCCAAGGCGCGGGCCGGCGAGATCACCGGCTTCACCGGCGTCGACGACCCGTACGAGCCGCCGACGGCCCCCGAGCTGGTCGTCACGCCCGCCGACGACGCGCTGGCGCGCGTGCTGGAGCTGCTGCGCGAGCAGGGGCTCGACGTCCCCGTCGCGGAGTAGCGGGCCCGCTCACCTGGCCTGGATCGCGCCGGCCGCCCCCAGCAGGGGGCAGGCCAGCGCGAACCGGGCGTCCGGCGTGTAGCGGCCGGCGAGCTGGCCGAGGCGGTCGAGGAGCGTCTCGCTCTCGGCCTCCGACAGGCGGCGGTGGCGCTTGGGCGCGCTGCGGTCGACGCGCAGGACGTCGATCCCACCCGCCGTGTCGAGGCCGTAGACGATCTCGCCGTCCGGATCGCTCGGCGCGAAGTACGCCGCCCAGAAGGTCCCCGTCGTCACGTAGTAGCCGGTCTGGACGATGTCGGCCGGGTCCGAGACGTCGAGGAAGCGGACGCCCTGGTCGTACCAGCCCTGCGCGATGAGGCCGGCGTCGGCGTCGAACCAGTGCGCCGAGCAGTTGACCGTGGTCGGTGCGCCGTACGGGTTGGAGCGGCCCTTCAGCTCGGCCAGCTCGTTGAGCTCGGTGGTGAAGAGGTCGAGCAGCCGCAGCGTCCCGTCGGAGCCGATGCGCCACGTCTGCAGCGAGCCCTGGCCCGGGCAGCCGGGCCGCGTGTAGTCCTCCTCGGTGACCGCGATCAGGTTGGGCCCGAGCCGCCGCGAGTTGTGGTGCAGGAAGTCGAGCGGGTAGTCGTTCGCGGTCTCGGGGGAGAGCGGGCCGCTGTTGCCGGAGTTGACGATCGCCGGGTCGGAGCGGTGGACGAGGCGCGGCTTCAGCGGGTCGGCGACGGTGCGCACGTCGTAGCCGAAGGTGCCGTCCTCGCCGGTGACCCAGGCGATGCCGCGGTCGTCGACCTCGACGTCGTGCGTGAAGCCGTCGCCGGGCAGCGCGAAGGCGCCGACGTACCGCGGCGCGGTGGGGTCGGCGAGGTCGTAGACGGTGATGCCCTCCGACGTGCCGGTCGTCCACAGCCAGCGGCAGTCCTGGATGCAGTTCGCGATGTGGCCGTTGCCGGTGCCCTCGGCGCCGACGAGGCCGCCGACCACCGGCACCTCCGTCGGCTTCGCGGCGATGATCTCCGGCGCTGCCGGGTCGGTCACGTCGATGACGTAGAGGACCCCGACGCCCGTGAACGACGGGTCGTTGGAGATGACGACGACGTCGCGCCCGCCGACGTGCCCGAGGTCGACGTCCTCGTTCTCGAAGTGCGGCAGGGCGAGCTGGCTGAGCTTGCGCGGCGCCGCGGGCGTGCTGACGTCGTAGATCAGCAGGCCGCTCGCGGCGGTCACGTACATCGTGCGCCCGTCGTCGCTGAAGCGGGCGCCGATCGCTCCGGCGGCCTCCGGCAGCTGGCGGACCAGCTCGACGTTCGGCGACCGGAAGAGCGGCGCGGCGGACGCGGGGGCAGCGGCCGCGAGCGCGGCCGCCAGGGCGGCGGCGAGGACCGGCGGGCGAAGGCGCATGTCCTCTGGAACGCAGGCCGGCAGCGGAACTGGCGCACCGCGGTTGACCCGGGAGTCAACGGCGGCGCTGCGCCGATAGCATCGCGCATATGTTCGACAAGGTCCTCGTCGCCAACCGGGGGGAGATCGCCCTCCGTGTGATCCGTGCCCTGGAGGAACTCGGCATCGCGTCCGTCGCGGTGTACTCGGAGCTCGATCGCGACGCGCTGCACGTCAAGCGCGCCGACGAGGCCTATCTGCTCGGCGGCCCGACCGCGGCCGAGAGCTACCTCAACATCGAGAAGATCCTCGAGGTCATCAAGGAGTCCGGCGCGCAGGCGGTGCACCCGGGCTACGGCTTCCTGGCGGAGAACGCGCCGTTCGCGCGCGCCTGCGAGGAGGCCGGGGTGACCTTCATCGGGCCGCCGGCCAGCGCCATCGAGGCGATGGGCTCGAAGACCCGCGCGCGCGAGATCATGCAGGCGGCCGGCGTGCCGATCGTCCCGGGCACGACCGAGCCGGTCGACACCGTCGCCGACGCGCGCAAGCTCATCGACGCGGAGATCGGCTATCCGGTCGCCATCAAGGCCGCCGGCGGCGGCGGCGGCAAGGGCTTCCGCGTCGCGCTGAACGAGGGCGAGCTCGAGAAGGCGTTCGAGGGCGCCTCGCGCGAGGGCGAGAAGTTCTTCTCCGACCCGACGGTCTACATCGAGCGCTACCTGCCCGACCCGCGCCACGTCGAGGTGCAGGTGCTGGCCGACAAGCACGGCAACGTGATCCATCTCGGCGAGCGGGACTGCTCGATCCAGCGCCGCCACCAGAAGCTCATCGAGGAGGCGCCCGCGCCGGTGATCGTCGCCGCCGAGGGCATGCGCGAGAAGATCGGCAAGATCGCCACCGACGCGGCCCGCGCGGTCGACTACGTCGGCGCCGGCACGATCGAGGGCCTGTGGCAGGACGGGGAGTACTTCTTCCTCGAGATGAACACCCGCGTGCAGGTCGAGCACTGCGTCACCGAGATGGTGACCGGCATCGACATCGTCAAGGAGGGCATCCGCGCCGCCGCGGGCGAGGAGCTGTCGGTCAAGCAGGAGGACGTCGTCCTGCGCGGGCACGCGATCGAGTGCCGCATCAACGCCGAGGACGCGTCGAAGAACTTCGCGCCGGCGCCGGGCAAGATCGGCGCCTACAAGGAGCCGTCGGGCCCGGGCGTGCGCGTCGACTCGGGCGTCGGCGAGGGCGGCGAGGTCACGCCGATGTACGACCCGATGGTCGCCAAGCTGATCGTCTGGGACGCCGACCGCGAGCAGGCCACCCGCCGCATGCTCCGCGCGCTCGACGAGTACGAGATCGAGGGCCTCAAGACCCTGATCCCGTTCCACAAGGCGATCATGGCCTCCGAGCAGTGGGCCAACGCGGAGACGTGCCGCGACCTCATCGAGGACAAGCAGTGGCTGAAGTCGCTGGCGTTCGAGGCGGCGCCGGTCGCGGACGAGGAGGACGGCGAGAAGGTCGAACAGGCCTACACCGTCGAGGTCTCCGGCAAGCGCTTCGACGTCAAGGTGATCGGCCCGGCGTTCGCCGGCGTCGCGGCGGGCGCCGTGGCGACGAACGGCGCCGGCCCGGCCGGCGCGCCGCGCGCCAAGCGCTCGGAGCGGTCGCGCAAGGGCGGCGGCGGCGCGAGCGGCGACACGCTGGCCTCGCCGATGCAGGGCAACGTCTTCAAGGTCCTCGTCGAGCCCGGCCAGACCGTCGAGGAAGGCGCCCTGGTCGCGATCATCGAGGCGATGAAGATGGAGAACGAGATCACCGCCCACAAGAGCGGCGTGATCGCCGAGCTCCCCATCAAGGTCGGCGACGCCGTGACCTCGGGCGCCACACTCGCGGTCATCAAGGACGCCGAGTAGCCCGCCTGGCGCGCGCGGCGGCCCGCCGCGCGCGTTCCCGCGCGCAATCGTCACACCCGCGTGCTGATCCGGCACGCGATGGCTGGCACGCTCCGGCCCCATGGACGACGTGTGCCGCTTTCCGCCCACTGAGCGGCTGAAAAGCGCCACACCCCTCATGGGCGTGGCCGCGCGCTGGGCGGCCCGGCAGCGAGGCGTGGTGGAAGCCGGGCAGCTCCTCGGCGAGGGCATCAGCGCCTCGGCGATCAGGAGGCACGTCGAGCGGGGAGCGCTGGTGCGCAAGTACCGCACGGTCTTCGCCGTGGGCCATGACGCGCTGACGCCGCAGGGGCACTGGATGGCCGCGGTGCTGGCAGGCGGCGAGGGGGCCGTCCTCTCTCATCGATCGGCGGCGGCCGCCTGGGGGCTGCGCCCCGATCGGCGGAGCGCCATCGACATCACGGTCCGGCGGCGCCAGGGCTATCGCCAGCCCGGCCTCACGCCGCACCGCTGCAGGCTCGGCCCGGAGGACGTCACGGTCCTCGACGGCATCCCGATCACGACCGTCGCGCGCACGCTGCTCGACCTCGCCGAGGTCGTTCCGTTCGACCACCTGCTCAAGGCGGCCGTCCGAGCCGACGAGCTCGAGCTCTTCGACCTCCACGCGATCACCGCCACGCTGGGCCGCGCGACCGGCCGCCGCGGGGCCAAGCCGCTGCGCCGCGTCCTCGCCGAGCTCGCCGGCGGCCCGGACCACACGCGCGAGGCGCTCGAGCGCCGGGCGCTGCGCCTGGTCAAGCGCCACGGGCTGCCCGCGCCGCTGCGCAACGCCCTCCTGCACGGCTACGAGGTCGACCTGCTCTGGCGCCGGGAGCGCCTCGCCGTCGAGCTCGACAGCTGGCGCCACCATCACGTCCGCCCGGTGTTCGAGAGCGACCGCCGCCGCGACGTCGACCTGCAGGCCGCGGGCTACCGCACCGCCCGGTTCACCTGGCGGCAGGTCACCCGCGAGCCCGACTGGGTCGTCGCGCGGCTGCGTGCGCTGCTGGCTACTGCACCACCAGGTTCCCGGTCTTGATCGCCGTGAGCTGCGCGCCCTGGACGACCGCGAACGGGAAGACGCCGCGGCACTGGAACGCGACCGAGCCGCCCGGGTGGACCAGCGCGGCCGAGACCACGAGGTTGTCGACGGCCTGGCTGTCGCGGTCGGTGTCCGCGTCGGCATCGTCCTCACCGAGGGGTCCGACCACGTCGCTCGCCGCCTCCTCGAGCGTCGAGAAGATGCGGCAGCGGACGCTGTAGTACCCGACGGCGAGCGGCGCGATCACGCGCGCCTGGCCGGTGAGGTAGTACGAGCCGGCCGGCAGGTTCAGCGAGGTGAACGTCCCGAACACGCCGCTGACGGTGTTGCCCGCGACCGGCGACGTCGTGTAGATGTCGCTCGGCCCGGCGGGTCCCGCGGGCCCGGCCGGACCCGCAGCCCCCGCATCGCCCCGGTCGCCCTTCGGCCCGGCCGCCCCGGCAGGGCCCGCCGGCCCCTGCGGGCCGGTCTCGCCGCGCGGACCCTGCGGGCCTTCGGGACCGGGGGGTCCGACGCGCCCGGCGATCAGCCGGTCGATGTCCTCGGTCGCGTTGAACTGCTCCCACGTCATGCGCCGCTCGACGCGGCGGCAGCGGGTGGTGGCCTTGACCACGCGCGCGGTCCTGCGCTTCGTGTGGACGCAGACGCGGATCCGCTCGTACTTCGTGGAGACCTGGGCGTCGCCCGGCTGGGCGGGGGAGATCGCGACGGCCGAGGACGGCACGCACGCGAGCACGAGCCCGGCCAGGCCGGCGAGGAGGGCGGTGGAGCGCATGACCGTCTCATCGGCGCGGCGGCGATCGCCCTGGAGGACCGCAAGCTCCGGCGCGCCGCGACGTTGACAGCGACATGCGCCGCCTGCTCCCCGCCGCGACCGCGCTCGCCGCCGCCGCCCTCGCCGCTCCCGCGCCCGCCGGCGCGCAGCTGCCGACGCTGCCGTCGCTCACGCCCGCGCCCGAGCGCGCGGTCGAGCCCGTGGTGCTCACGGGCGCCGACCTCGCCGGCTGGGCCGTGCCGGCGGAGCAGACCGTCAAGCTGCCGCTCACCGACCTCGCCTGCTACGAGGTCGACCCCGCGCAGCTCGATCCCGGCAGCCTGCTGAGCGGCGGCGCGGGCGGCGTCACCGGCGCGTTCGACGGCGAGGACTGCCCGCACAACGACTACGCCGAGCCGGAGCTCAGCACGGCGGGTGCGCAGCCCGCCGGGCCGCCGGTCGATCGCATCGCCGGCTACCGCTACCACGACCGCGCGCGCCGCTTCGTGCAGATCCCGCTGCAGGTCGACGAGGTCTTCACCCGCTACCTCGACAACAGCGCGTCGGGCTTCGCGCCGTACTCCGGCCAGGACCAGCACACGACGTACGCCTACGACCGCGAGGGCTTCCGCTACCACCTCGACGGGCCCGCCGACGACCCGTGCCGGGCGCAGCCGGCCGGCGGGCCGGCGCCCGATCCCGTCCCCGGGCTCGACGCCGACGACGAGATCGCGTTCATGGCGCGCGACGCCGGGCCGGCCGCCCCCGCCGGCACGCCGTGGCCGCGCGACGCCACCGACCTGCGCCGGGTCGACCTCCCGGGCGTCGGCACCGTCTACCTCGCGCTCGGTCCGCGGCCCGCGTTCGACGCCACCAACGGCTACGTGCACTACGAGCGCGACGCGAACGCCGACCTCTACGAGCACTCCGAGTCGACCTACGACGGCTACGGCAACGCCCGCGTCGGGATCTACTGCGACGCCGACGGCAACCCGATCGGGATGGGGCGCCGCCGCCCGCGCGACGGGGCCACCATCACCACGCCGCGCTACCGCTTCCGCTACGACGGCCGCTGGCTCATGACCGCCGTGCAGGTCAAGCGCGACGACGAGACGAGCTACGGCCCGGACCTCGTCGACCGCTGGAAGGCGCGCGCGTTCGCACAGGACCCGGGCTCGCAGACGCCGTGCTGCGGCTACGAGGAGGAGGACACGAACTGGGGCGGGTCGTCGACGCTGCTCGGCGAGCGCGTCGGGCCGGTGCGCGCGATCCGCGAGACGTGGGGCGCGGACTCCGGCACGAACGTGATCCGGCGCGAGACCTTCTACCGCGAGCAGATGGTCCAGCGCACGTGGCTGCGCGTCCACGTCATCCCGCCGCTGGACGGCATCTACGCGCAGTGGGACTTCAACGCGGGCGTGGTGAACCGCTTCCGCACGGCGAAGCGGCCGGAGGGCGTCGCGATCGACGGCCGCAACGACGAGGCGTTCGGCAACCTCGACGACCCGTGCGAGGCCCGCTACGACGCCAACGACACCAGCGCGATCGACCAGGGCTTCCGCTCGCTGTACGCGGCGCTGCAGGCCTGCGAGCTGCCGTACCACCAGTCCGTCGACCTCCCGGACCTGACGCTCGCGGACGCCAACGCCGCGCTCGGCTGGACGCAGACGTCCGGCCCGCACGGGACCATCGTCGACCGGATCTCGACAGCCGTCGACCAGCTCACCCCGGGCGGCGCGGCCCAGGCGCTCGTCGCGGTCCCGTACTACCGCGACGACGCGTGCTTCGACGACGGCACCGGCAGCGATCCCGGTCCCGAGCTCCATCCCCGCCACCCGGACCTCGAGGCGCAGACCACCGCGCCCGACGGCTCGCCGCGGCGCTGCTGGCGCGGCGATCCCGCCGTGCCCGGCGGCGACCCGCGCTTCTGGCAGGGGTCGATCGGCACCCACGGCCTGCACCTGCTCTTCGTCGCCGAGTCCGACAACGCACGCGCCACCGTGCCGACCACCGAGATCGTCTCCGACTGGCGGATGGTGATGCTGCCGGGCGACCCCGGGAACGTCGGCGAGCGCTACGGCCGCGCCTTCGAGCACCCCCTCACGCCGGTCGTGACGCCCGTCGGCTAGCGTGCCGGGCGTGTCCACCGCCCGCGCCTGGCTCGCCGAGCCGCACGAAGCCGAGACGGTCGCGCGGCTGCTCGTCGACTTCCGCGACCACATGGGCCACGACTGGCCGTCGGACAACGCGTTCCTGGCCACGGTCGAGCGGCTGATGGAGCACCCGGACACCGAGTTCCTCCTCGCCGCGCCCGACGAGGACTCGCCGCCGGCCGGGGTCACCCAGCTTCGCTTCCGGCTCTCGGTGTGGACGGCCGCGCCCGACTGCTGGATCGAGGACGTCTTCGTCGCCGACCACGCGCGCCGCGCCGGCGTGGGCGACGCGCTCGTGCGGCTGGCGATCGAGCGCGCGGCCGCGCGCGGCTGCCGGCGCATCGAGCTCGACACCAACGAGGACAACGATCCGGCGATCGCCCTCTACCACCGCCACGGCTTCTCGGAGTTCTCCAAGGGCTCGCGCTCGATCTTCATGGGCCGCAAGATCGAGCGGCCGGCGTAGCGGACGCTGCCGCCGCTCAGGTCGACGCCGGCGGGAACTGCATGACCTCGACGCGGTGGCCCGCCGGGTCGGAGACGAAGCATCGCGGCGAGCCCCAGTGCTCGGTGCGCGGCTCGAAGGCGAAGCCGGCGGCCCGCAGCCGCGCCACGGTCGCCTCGTAGTCGGGGCAGACGACCGCCACGTGGCCCTCGGGCGGCACCACCGCGTCGTCCGGCCCGTCGACGTAGAGCAGGTGGATCTGCTGGCCGTCGCGCTCGACCCACGCCGCCACGTCGACCAGCCCCGGCGGCGGCGTCACCGGCTCGAAGCCGAGGAGACCGTAGAACGCGACGCAGGCGTCGACGGCGGCGCGCGGCGTCTCGACGGCGACGTGGTGGATCACCGCGCCCCCAGCTGCTCGCGGTTGGGGTCGTGGATCGCGCGCGGGGCGGCCGTCCGGCGCGCCATCGGCAGCGCCGCGTCCGGCAGCCCCTCGACGTAGGCGCGGTCCTCGCGCAGGATCGCCGCCGCCCGGGCCGAGTCGAGCACCGCGCCGTGGCCCGGCACCACCCACTCGGCCTCGGCGACGAGCGGCTCGAGCCGCCCGAGCGTGGCGAGGTAGCCGTCGCGCGAGCCGCCCTCGGAGATCATCGGGATCTCGACCGGCGACAGGTAGTCGCCGCAGACGAGCACCCGCGCCCACGGGATCCAGATCGCCATCCCGTCCTCGGTGTGCCCGTCGGCGGGGTGCAGCTCGAGCTCGCGGTCGCCCAGCTCGAGCTTGCCCGGCACGGGGAGCGCCTCGACCTGCCCGAGCCTCAGCGGCGCCGGGCGCTCGAGGTAGTGCTCGTCGTCGAACGCCCGCAGCTCGCGCTGCGCCTCCCCCGGCGCCCCGGTCAGCCGCGCGGCGGTCGTCTCGGCGCAGCCGAGCGCGGCGCCGGCGAACGCCATGCGGCCGAGCAGGTGATCCCAGTCGCCGTGCGTGGCGAGGAGCCCGCTGAACGGGAAGCGCGCCTGCTCGAGGACCGCAGGCAGCACGTCGAGCTCGTCGGGCAGCACCGGCGAGTCGATGACGAAGCCCTCGTCGCCGGCGCGCACGATCGTGCACGTCGTCTGCCAGATGCGGCTGGTGGCGACGAGGACGTCGGCGTGGAGCGCGCGAACCCGCATCGCGCGGCGGCCGAGCGGCCTACTCCTTGCCCTGGATCAGCTTGAGCGCCTCGGCGAGGGTCTTGACCTCCGCCGTCGGCTTCTTGGCGCCGGCCTCGAGCGTCTCCTTGCGCCGGTTGACCCAGATGACCGGGATCTTCTCCTTCACGCACGGCTCGACGTCGTGGTAGAGCGACGACGCGATGTGCACCCAGCCCTTCTTGCCGCCGATGCGGCGGGCGCACTCCTTGAAGTGCGCGGGATCGGGCTTGTAGGACCGGACCTGCTGGGCCGTGACGACGAGGTCGAAGTCGAGCGGGATGTGGCGGCGCGTCTGGCCGAGCAGCTTGTCGTCGATGTTCGAGATGAGGCCGACGTCGTAGGCCTTCTTGAACTTCTGCAGCTGCGGGTTGGTCTCCTTGAAGGGCTTCCAGCGCTGCACGCTGTCGGGCAGGAAGCCGGAGCGCGACGGCTCCAGGTCCCAGCCGATCCGCTTCGCGATCTCCAGCGCCGTGCGCCGCAGGACCTCGGCGTAGAGCTCGTACGAGCCCGACTCGATCTCGCGCGAGACCTCGTGGAACAGGGTGATGACCTCGTCCCGGTCGATGGTGACGTCGTCGCGGCTGGCCTCCTTCTCGAAGGCGTCGGCCACGCCGGCCTCCCAGTCGATGAGGGTGCCGTACACGTCGAAGGTGACGAAGGTGACGTTGGAAGGGAGCGCCATGAGGGCGCGCATTCTCCCAAACCCCTAGTCTCAGCGCCCTCTCATGGACCTGCTCGAATATCAAGGCAAGCAACTCTTCGCCCGCCATGGGGTCCCGGTGCCCCGCGGCGGCTACGCCGCCACCGTCGAGCAGGCGCTCGACGTGGCGGACGGACTGGGCTACCCCGTCGTGGTCAAGGCCCAGGTGCAGATCGGCGGCCGCGGCAAGGCCGGCGGCATCAAGGTCGCCAAGGACCGCGACGAGGCGCGCACGCACGCCGAGGCGATCCTCGGCATGGACATCCGCGGCCTCACCGTCCGCGAGCTGTGGATCGAGGAGGCGAGCGACATCGCCTCCGAGTACTACGCCTCGTTCGTCTTCGACCGCGCCGCGAAGGCCACGCTCGCGATGCTGTCGACGAAGGGCGGCATGGACATCGAGGCGGTCGCCGAGGAGGACCCGACGGCGATCGCGCGCCTGCACGTCGACCCGCTGCTCGGCTTCCAGGACTACCACGCCCGCCGGCTCTGCTTCGACGCCGGCGTCGACGCGGACGTGGTGCGGCCGGTCTCCGCGCTGCTCGCGCGCCTCTACGAGGCGTACGTCGCGGAGGAGGCGATGCTCGTCGAGGTCAACCCGCTGATCGTCACGGGCAACCGCGAGGTGGCGGCGCTCGACGCGAAGGTCACGCTCGACGACAACGCGCTGTTCCGCCACCAGGACAACGCGGAGCTGCGCAACCCGTCGGCCGAGGACCCGCAGGAGCAGATGGCCAAGGAGCGCGGGCTGACGTACGTCAAGCTCGACGGCGACATCGGCATCCTCGGCAACGGCGCCGGCCTGGTCATGAGCACGCTCGACGTCGTCGCCCAGGCGGGCGGCAAGCCGGCGAACTTCCTCGACGCCGGCGGCGGCTCGAAGGCCGAGGCCATCACGAGCGCCGTCGAGGTCATCCTGTCGGACGCGAAGGTCAAGGCGGTGCTGTTCAACATCTTCGGCGGCATCACCCGCTGCGACGAGGTCGCCAAGGGCCTCATCGCCGCCTTCGAGCAGATCAAGCCGGAGGTGCCCTTCGTGGTGCGCCTCGACGGCACGAACGACCGGGAGGGCCGTCAGCTGCTCGCCGACGCCGACCTGCCCAACGTCCACACGGAGGCCACGATGGACGGCGCCGCGCGCAAGGTCGTCGAGCTGGCCGCGGGGGTGACCGCCTGATGTCCATCCTGGTCGATCGCGAGACGAAGCTCGTCGTCTCCGGCATCACCGGTCGCGAGGGCACGTTCCACGCGATGAACAACAAGCGGTACGGCACCGACGTGGTGGCGGGCGTGACGCCGGGCAAGGAGGGCCAGGACGTCGAGGGCGTCCCGGTCTTCAACACCTTCCGCAACGCCGTCGCCGAGACGGGCGCCAACACGGCGATGGTCTTCGTGCCGCCGCGCTTCGCGGCCGACTCGATCCTCGAGGCGGCCGACGCGGGCATCAAGCTCATCGTGGCGATCACCGAGGGCATCCCCGCCCACGACGAGCTGCGCGTCTACACGCACCTGCAGCGGCTCGGCGACGTGCGGCTGGTCGGCCCGAACTGCCCGGGGATCCTGTCGCCGGGCAAGGCGAACGTCGGCATCATCCCGGCGTCCTTCTTCAAGGAGGGCAACGTCGGCGTGGTGTCGCGCTCCGGCACGCTGACCTACCAGATCGGCAACGAGCTGGCCCAGCGCGGCTTCGGCAACTCGTCGATCGTCGGCATCGGCGGCGACCCGGTCCCCGGCTCGAGCTTCATCGACATCATCGAGCTGTTCGAGCAGGATCCGCAGACCGAGCTGATCGTCATGTCGGGCGAGATCGGCGGCTCGGCCGAGGAGGAGGCCGCCGAGTACATCGCGGCCAACGTCTCCAAGCCCGTCGTCGGCTACATCGCCGGCTTCACCGCGCCGCCGGGCAAGACGATGGGGCACGCGGGCGCGATCGTCTCGGGCTCGCAGGGCACCGCGGCCGCGAAGGCCGAGGCGCTCGAGGCCAAGGGCGTGCGGGTCGGCCGCACCCCGACGCAGGTCGCGGAGATCGCCGTCGAGATCCTCGGCGGCTGAGCGAACGCTCGACGCTCCTGTGCGATGGCGTAGGCGGCGCGGCGCCGCCTACGCCATTCGTCCAGGCGCCGGATGGCGACCTCAAGGGTCGCTACGGTCGCGCAGGTGAGTCCCCGGGCAGGGATGCTGCGCGTCGCGGCGTTGCCGGCGCTCCTGGCGCTGTCGGCGCTGCTCGCGCCGAGCGCCGCGCAGGCGGCCGGCGACGCGCCGCCGCGCGTCTACCGCGTCAGCCAGGCGCTGCGCCTCGACGAGGGGCAGACCGGGACGTACACGCTCGCGTGCCGCCGCCATGACGTCGCCACCGACGGCACGTGGCTCGTCGACGCGGTCGAGGCCAACCCGGATCTCGACGACGCCGCGTACGACCTCGTCACCGGGGTCGACGTCCTCGAGGCGGCGTCGTTCGCCGCGGGCGCCTACCGCTTCACGCTGCGCAACAACGCCGAGGGCGGCGCGCAGGTCCGCATCGCCGTGACGTGCCTGCAGGCGGGCCCTGACCGCCATCGGCTCGCGCTCGGGCCGCGCCGGACCGAGCGTGCCGAGCTCGCGCCGGGGCCGGGCTCGCCGCTGGCGATCGCGTGCCCGCGCGGGACGATCGCCGTCGCGCCCGGCTTCCGCGCCGAGGGGCTCGGCGCCGCGCCGCGCCTGACGACGCGCGCTCCCGCCGGCGCCGGCGCGCGCCGCTTCACCTGGGCGTTCACCGCGATCGACGCCGCCACGGTGCGCACGTCCGCCCGCTGCCTCGCCACCCGGGTGGGACGCCACCGGCTGCACGCGACGTACCGGGCCGGGACCACCGACGTCAGCGACGGCCGGGTGGAGACGTTCACGGTGAGCTGCCGGGCGTCCGAGCAGGCGATCGTCGGCACGTTCCGGCTCAGCGGCTCGTGGTACCTGGGCCAGGCGCCGGCCGGTCGTCAGCGCTCGTTCAAGCTCCAGTCGCCGCCCGACGGGCGGTCCGCGGACGCCGCGCTGGGCCTGCTCTGCCTGCGGCTCGCGGCTGCGCGCCCCCGCTGAAACCGGCTCAAACCTGCGCAAGCGCCCGTCGAACCTTCGTCCATTTCGGCGCCGAACGTGTCGACCGTCCGTCCAGGTTCCCCTACAGTCCCTCAAGCGGAGAAGGCGCCGGTGAGTCCCTGCTTCTAGGAGCTACCCGGAGACATGACGTTCCACGGACGGATCGCGCTGCTGGCGCTCGGGGCATTGGCACTGGTGCTGCCTGCCTCGGCGAGCGCGGAGACCGCCACC
Source organism: Capillimicrobium sp. (assembly GCA_035761245.1). Taxonomy (GTDB): domain Bacteria; phylum Actinomycetota; class Thermoleophilia; order Solirubrobacterales; family Solirubrobacteraceae; genus Capillimicrobium. The sequence continues at coordinate 25,354 of DASTRJ010000005.1, forward strand.
AAGCACCATCTGGAGATGTACAAGGCGGAGCAGCACATCACGCTCCCCGAGTACGACACCAACACGTACACGCTCGCCTGCCCCGGCAACGACCTGGCGGCCGACGGCATGTGGCGGATCGACGAGGTCGGTCCGTACAACGCGCAGCTCGCCGACGACGACGAGGCTCCGTGGACGGTCGCCACCGGCGTGTCCGTGATCGCCGCGTACCCCAGCGCGAGCGACACGTACACGTTCACCTTCCGCAACAACACGTCGTCGAACGCGCAGCTGAAGATCTTCGTCACCTGCCTGGGTGACAAGACGGCGGCCGACACGCACTCGCACGACATGGTCGCGAGCCCGATCGCGACCCAGGGCTACAACTACGCGGTCGAGGACGAGTACACCACCGCCCCGAACGACCCGGTGCACTGCGCGAGCGGGCAGTTCTTCATCTCGCCGGGCTTCAAGGTCAACTCGGGCGAGGCGTACCTGTTCGCCTCCAAGCCGGAGACGAACCTCTACGAGTGGACCTACGGCTTCTACGTCTCGAAGCCGGCGACGAGCCTGAACGTCTACGGGCGCTGCCTGGAGAACTTCACGGACTACGTCAACGGGTTCCCGAAGAACCACCGCCACAAGATCTACGGCTACCTGAAGACCACCGCCCAGCACTTCGACAAGGGCAACGGCGTGTGGGAGCACCAGATCGAGTGCGGCGAGCACCAGAAGGGCCTGGTCGGCGGCTTCGACGTCTTCGACCCGTCCTTCACCTGGAACTCGCACAGCTGGTACTGGCTGGGCATGGACCCGCGGATCAAGACGCGCGCGTTCCGCACGATGGGCACCGGCTCGGGCGGCGGCAGCTACTACCTCGTCTGCTTCAACGACCGGACGAGCCGTCCGTTCTACAGCTGATCGAGCCGAGCAGCGGCGGGCCCGTATTCCGGGGCGGGCCCGCCAACGCACACCGGACACCGCGAACGCCGGCTCCACGGAGCCGGCGTTCGTGCTTTCCGCAGGGAAAACCGCACAGGAGCAGGAGAAGGGACTGGTACGCTCACCGCGAATCGCTGAAGGGCCTCTACTGCCCTCGACTGCTGGTCTGGTGACGGCGCGAACTCCGAATGAACCTGGAGGCGGGGACGTCTCCGAGACCCTGAGCGAGCTGGAGCGCAAGCTGCGCGAGCTCGAGCTCCAGCTGTCGTCCACCGGACCACGGCCGGACAACGGTCGCCCGAGCGGCGCCGCGCCGCGGCGCGAGCCGTCCGCGCCGTCGCCGGCTCCGTCGCCTGCGGTCCCGCCCGCGCGCCCGGCCGCCGCGGCCGATCCCGACCGCCTCCTCGCCGAGGCGCGGGCCCGCCTGAGCGGCGTCGGCGGCCAGGTCGACGAGCTGCTGCGCTTCCGCGAGCAGCTCCAGCGCACGGCGCGCGAGCTCGAGGACGAGTACAGCCGCCTGCTGGTGCGGATCGGCGCGCCGCTGCCCAGCGACGAGCGGCCCGCGACGGCGTACGACCTGCCGTCGCAGGCGCCGCCGCCCGCGGCGCCCGCGCCCGCCTTGACGCCGCCGCCGCTCTCGCAGCCCGCCGTGCCCGGCGTCGGCGCGACGGCGCCCGGCGTCGATGCCGCCGTCGTGCCCGTGCCGCCGTCGCAGCCGAGCGCGCTGCCGCCGACGCCGACCGGGCCTCCGCCCGGCGCGCCCGTGGCGGCGCCCGGCGCGCCCGTCGCCCCCGCCGGGCCGCCCCCGGCCGTGCTGCCGCCGTCGTATGCCGTGCCCCCGCAGCCGTCCGCGCCCGCCGCGGCGCCGGCGGCGTCGCCGCACGACGACCTGACCTTCGAGGGCCCCGTCGTCGTCGACGCCGGCCCGTTCACCGACATCGCCGCCCTCAGCGCCTTCGAGCAGGGGCTCGCCCGCGTGCCGGGCGCCGAGGACGTCTACGTCTCCGGCTTCGAGGGCAATCGCGCGCTCGTCGAGCTGCGGCTCAGCTCGGCGGTCCCCCTGGTGCGCGAGATGCGCGCGACGCTGCCGATGGCGCTGACCGTCACCGAGGCCTCCGGCGGCCGCCTGCGCGTCGACGTCGAAGCGATCGGCCCGGGGGCCTGAGCCCGTGGACGACCGGCAGCCGGAGCGCTACCAGCCGCTCGCGCTGATCGGCGTGACCCTGATCGCGCTGCTCGGCTTCGCCGTCTTCTTCCTGTCGTTCCTCGTCGCGCCGCTGGCGATCCTGCTGATCTTCTACGTCGGGTTCGCCGCATCGGACCGCACCCGCCGCACGCAGGGCAGGCGCGAGGCCGAGCCCGCCGCCGACGCCGCGCCGGCGCCGGCCGCCGAGCCCGAGCCGGGCCGCGCGACCGGGTCCGCCGCGCTGCTGGCGCGCGCCCGGCAGCAGCGCCGCCAGACGATCGAGCGCTCCGACGCCCAGGAGGAGCGATGAGCGATGACGCGCACGCGGCTCTCGCCATCGCCCTCGACGCCGGCCTCCCCTACACCGGCCTGCGCGACTTCACGCCGGACCCCAAGCTCTTCCACTACGTCCCGCCGTCGCTGGCGGCGCGCGAGGTGGTCGTCCCGGTGATCCTCGTCGGCGACACGCTGAAGGTCGCGAGCGCGCGCCCGAAGCCGGACCTGAGCCTGGTCCGCTCGCGGTTCCCGTACCTCAACGTGGACATCGTCATCGCGCCCGCCACGGAGATCGACCTGGCCCTGCAACGCGTCGCCGGAGCGAGCTGATGCAGACGACGACCGCTCCCGAGCCGAGCCGCAGCTTCTACCGGCGCCTCGCGGCCCACGCCGGGCTGGAGTTCGTCACGCTCGATCCCGACCGCCGCGACGACGACGCCTTCCAGGAGATCAACCCGCTCGCCGCGCGCCTGCTGAGCGAGCAGATCTGCCGCTACCACCGGATGCTGCCGGTCTCCTACGCCAACGGCGTGGTGACGATCGCCAGCCCGGAGCCGTTCGACCAGGTCGCCCGCGAGGTCGCGACCGCGCTCACCGGCCGCTCGGTGCGCTTCGTCGTCACCCCCGAGGAGGACGTCGAGGGGGCGATCGACCGCATCTTCGAGACGATGCCGCACGAGGAGCCGGCCCGGGTCACCGAGCCGAACTACCCGACCCGGATCGGCGACCTCCTCGTCGCGCGCGGGCTGGCGACCGACGAGCAGGTGCGCGCGGCGCTCGAGGAGCAGGAGCGGACCGGCAGCCGGCTCGGCGACATCCTCGTGCACGCCGGGATCGTCAAGGAGCCCGAGCTCGTCGCGATCCTCGCCGAGCAGTTCCAGCTGCCGCTCGTCGACCTGTCGGAGTACCAGCCGGACCCCGCCGCGCTCGAGCTCATCCCCGAGCCGCTGGCGCGCCACCTGCGCGTCGTGCCGATCGCCGTCGACGACACGACGCTCTACCTGGCGATCGCGGACGTGCTCGACGACGACACGGTGGCCGCGCTGCGCGAGCACACGCACCTCGAGCTGCGCGGCTTCCTCGCCTCGCGCAACTCGATCGACGAGCTGCTGCAACGCGTGCACGGCGGCGAGTACGTCACCGTCGCGCGCTCCGAGCTGCTGACCCGCTTCCCCGAGGAGTCGGCCAACCGCGTCCTCTCCGACGGCCAGAAGGTCTTCTTCATCGCGCTCGCGGTGCTGTTCGTCGCGCTGCTGGTCCTCTTCCCGAAGATCACGCTGATCGTGACGATGGCGCTGGCGAGCGTCTTCTACCTGTCGACCTCGCTCTACAAGTTCAAGCTCACGTACAACGCCCTCGGGCACCAGTACGAGGTCTCGGTCACCGACGAGGAGGTCGCCGCCCTCGACGAGCGCGACCTGCCGATGTACACGATCCTCGTCCCGCTCTACCGCGAGGCCGCGGTCGTGCCGCGGCTCGTGGCGGGCGTCGGCCGGCTCGACTACCCGAAGACGAAGCTCGACGTCCGGCTGCTCTGCGAGGAGGACGACGACGAGACCGTGCCGGCGATCGAGGCGATGGACCTGCCGCCGCACTTCAAGCTCGTGGTCGTCCCCGACGCGCAGCCGAAGACGAAGCCGAAGGCGTGCAACTACGGCCTGCTGCAGGCCGACGGCAAGTACGTCGTCATCTACGACGCCGAGGACCGGCCGGACCCCGACCAGCTCAAGAAGGTCGTCATCGCCTTCCAGAAGGTCGCGCCGAGCGTCACGTGCATCCAGGCGAAGCTCAACTACTTCAACTCCGACCAGAACCTGCTGACGCGCTGGTTCACGACGGAGTACTCCATGCACTTCGACCTCCTGCTGCCGGGCCTGGACGCCGAGGACGTCCCGATCCCGCTCGGCGGCACGTCGAACCACTTCATCACCGACCGGCTCATCGACCTGGCCGCGTGGGACCCGTTCAACGTCACCGAGGACGCGGACCTCGGGATCCGCCTCCACAAGGCGGGCTACACGACGGCGATGATCGACTCGACGACGCTCGAGGAGGCCAACTCCGAGCTCAACAACTGGATCCGCCAGCGGTCGCGCTGGATCAAGGGCTACATCCAGACGTGGCTCGTGCACATGCGCCACCCGTTCCGGCTCCTGCGCCAGGTCGGGTTCAAGAGCTGGCTGAGCTTCCAGCTCGTCGTCGGCGGCACGTTCATCTTCCTGCTCAACCCGATCTTCTGGGGCCTGACGACGCTCTTCTTCTTCACCGAGTCGGGCCTGATCCGGGAGCTGTTCCCGAGCTTCATCTTCTACGCCGCGGCGTTCCAGCTGTTCATCGGGAACTTCATCTTCATGTACCTCAACGTGGCGGGCTGCGTGCAGCGCGGCTACTTCGACCTCGCGAAGTACGCGCTGCTGTCGCCGCTGTACTGGGGGCTCATGTCGATCGCCGCGTGGAAGGGGTTCCTGCAGCTCTTCTACCGGCCGTTCTACTGGGAGAAGACGGTGCACGGCCTCGACAACACGCACGAGGACTAGATGGCCGTCGCCGCCCCGCCGCCCCGGCGCGGCCCCGCCGCCGTCCACCAGGCGCACACCTCCGGCACGCCGCTCGACGACCGGCCCTACGAGCCCGAGGTCGCCCAGCCGAGCGGGCGCGTCGGGCTGCTCGTCTTCGCGCTGTTCGCCGCCGTCTTCTTCGCGCTCGGCTACAAGGCGACGATCGACCAGCACGTCGTCGTCTTCGACGCGCTCAACCGCCTCACCGACGCCTACCTGGTGTGGTGGAACGACCCCCCGAAGCTCGCGGCCGTCGGCTTCCTGTTCCCGCCGCTGACCACGTTCGTCTTCCTGCCGCTGGCGGCGATCAAGCCGATCGCGACGTCGCTGATCGCGCTGCCGCTGCTGACCGCGCTGTTCGGCGGCGGCGCGATGGTGTGGCTCGACCGCACGCTGGCGCGCTGCGAGATGCCGGCGCTCCTGCGCTACCCGCTGCTCGTCGCCTTCGCGGCGAACCCGATGTGGCTCTTCTACTCGGGCAACGGCATGAGCGAGGTCGTCTACCTGGCGATGCTGGCCTTCGCGCTCTACTGCTTCGTCAGCTGGTACGAGACGACCGAGCCGCGCTTCCTCATCGGCGCCGGCTTCGGGATCGCGCTGCTCATCGTCACGCGCTACGCGTTCATCATCTGGGCGCTGCTCGTCGCGCTGCTCATCGGCGTGGCGCTCGTGCGGCGACGCGCGTCGCGCGTGGAGGTCGAGGGCTCGGTCGTGGCGTTCGCGGCGCCGGTCGTCTACGCGATCGCGCTGTGGATCCTCTTCAACGCGCTGATCGTCGGCGAGCCGTTCGGCTGGCTCACGGACCAGACGTCGACGCAGGCGGTCAACGCGACCGGCATCGACACGTCCGGCACGCTCGGCTTCGACGAGGTGTCGCGGCGACTGCTCGAGCTCAACCTCGCGGTCTTCCCGCTCGCGTTCGTCGCCGTGCCGGCGCTCGTGATCGCGTTCCTCGGCCAGCGCAACGACATGGCGCTGTGGCTGGCGAGCTTCATCGTGCTCGGCATCGTGATCATGGGCGTGCACGCGTTCATCGCCCAGAACGAGGGCCTGCTGACGCTGCGCGACTCGCTGCCGATGGCGCTCACGTCGCTGGTCGGCGCGGCCTGGGTGTACCGCTCGTACGCCGGGTTCCGATTGGCGATCTGGACGATCACCGGCGCGATGCTGCTGGTGAACCTCGTCACCGCCTGGCAGGGGATGAAGGAGTACCCGTTCCAGTCGCTCGAGCAGGCCTACACGCGGGCGCTGTTCTCGACGGAGAGCCAGGAGGGGACGTCGTCGCGGGGCGGCTTCAACGTGGGCATCGACCCCGAGGCGCAGATGGCGCAGTACATCAAGGAGAACGTCGCCGGCAAGGACGCGATCCTCACCGACAACGCCCAGACCTTCGGCGTGGTGCTCCTCACCGGCCGGCCGGGCGTCTTCCTCGACCGCATCGACAAGGGCGACGCCGCGTGGAACACGGTCCTGCAGGAGCCGTGGGGCGAGGTGCAGTGGATGCTCGTCGCCTACAACCCGCGCTCGGGCGACCTGATCCAGGCGCGCTACCCGGGCCTGAACGCCGGGCGCACGCCCGGCATCACGCCCGTCTTCCGCACCGAGCGCTACGTGCTGGCGCGCGTCGCCGACCGCGATCCGGGCGCCGCGCCGCCCGCCTCCGACGCGGAGCCGGCGCCGGCCGGCGGGACGACCGCCGAGCCCCAGACCTTCCGGCCGCCGGGCGGCTGAGCCCTCCGAGCCCGCTGGTACCGTGCCCCCGACCATGGCCGGAGACCTGACCGCGTCCGTCGGCGCGCGCGTCGAGGAGATCATGGCCTCGGCCCGTCAGGCGGCCGAGGCGCTGCAGCGCGACGTCCAGGCGGCCGGCGAGCGGCAGGCCGCAGAGCTGCGCCGCGCCGCGGAGGAGGACGCGCGCAGGATCCGGGCGCAGGCCGAGGCCGAGGCGCAACGCCATCTCGAGGACGCGCGGCGCCGCGTGCAGGCGTTCGCCGACGCCCGCGTGCGCCGCATCGCCGAGCTGACGGACGCGCTCGTCGCCGCGGCCGAGCAGCTGCCGGCCCAGCTCGGCGAGGCCGTCCAGGTGCGCCGCCAGGTCGACGAGCTCATCGGGGCGCTCGGCGCCGCGGCCGAGCAGGCGGCGCGCGAGGCGGAGCGCCCGGCGATCCGGCTGCCCGGCATCGGCGAGCCCGGCGAGACCGACGAGGCCCCACCGGCGTGAGCGCGCGCAGGCTCGCGCTCGCCGCCGCGACCGGCGCCGTGCTCGCGGTCGCCGTCGCGGCGTGCGGAACCGACGAGGGCGACGGGTCGGCCACCGTCACGCGCACCGTGGTGCAGCGCACGACGCCGACCACCACCACGCCGGTGCAGCCCAACGACCCCGGCTTCGGGATCGGCGGCGCGGGCACCGAGGGGACGCCCGGCGCCGCGTCGACCGACCTCGGCGCGGTCGGCGGCACCGGCAGCGTCGAGGGCTCCATCTACCGGCCGTTCAGCCCGCAGAGCCCGTGGAACACGACCGTCCAGGGGATGCCGGTCGACCCGGCGTCGGACCGGCTGATCCAGGAGGCGCAGGAGCGCGTCGGCGTCACCGAGCGCGGCGACTTCGTCACGACGCAGCGGCGGCGCATCGACGACCCGCTGTTCATCAACACCACCGAGTGGACGGTCCCGGTGGTCGACGAGGAGGGCGGCGTGCCGACGCGCGTCGTCTGCCGCCAGATCCCGCCCGACTGCGGCGACGGCCGTGACGTCGAGACGCTGCTGATCCCGCCGAACGAGTCGCCGCGGCCGCAGTACGACGGCTGGTTCACGGTGCTCAACCGCCGCGAGGGCGTCGCCTACGACATGTGGCGCGCACGCCGGGGCCAGGCCGGCGCCGCGGACGCGATCTCGTACCAGTTCATGCGCAAGTGGGCGCTCAACGGCCCCGGCTACCAGCGGCCGAACTCGGTGAGCGCGCGCGGGTCCGGCCTCCCGCTGTTCGCGGGGCTGCTGCTGCCCGAGGAGATCGAGGCCGGCCGCATCGACCACGCGCTGGCGATCTCGGTGCCGGGCCCGGCCCAGCGCAACTACGTCCAGCCGGCCTCGGCGACCGACGGCAACGGCCGGTTGTCGTCGCTGCCGGAGGGCGCGCGGATCCGCCTGCGCGCCGAGCGCTACGACGCCCTCATCAGCCTGCCGACGTGCCCGGCGAACCGGCTGCGCGACAGCGAGGGCGAGGTCCGCAGCGACTGCGTCGCGCCGCGGACGAACCGGCGCGCCGCCCGCGCGATCCTCGAGGCGCTGCGCCGCTACGGCGCGATCGTCGTCGACCGCTCGCGCACGCCGACGCTCTACGCGAAGCTCAACGCCGACTGGCGCCAGCCGCTGCGCGGCCCCGACGGCCGGCTGCTGAAGGCCGACGGGCGCACGCCGCTGCCGCGGCGCCTGGCGCGGCTGCGCAACGAGGCCACGCCGCTGCTGCGCGGCAACGAGGTGCAGTTCCTGCGCCTGTCGGACTTCGAGGTCGTCCAGCTCGGCGAGGTCCTGAAGTTCCCGCCGCTGGGCGCGACGCCCGTGGCCGCCCAGACCTTCACCCCGGTGGTGCCGTGAGGGTCGTCCAGGGCATCGCCGCCGGGCTCGCGGGCGTCGCCGCCGCCGTGGTGGTGGCGTGCGGCGTCGACACGGCCGACTCGGGCAAGCCGAACGTCCCGGAGCCGGAGGGCTCGACGGCGACGACGCCGGTCAGGCGCTCGACCGTCCCGCTGCCGCCCGCGCCGGAGAACACGGTGCGCGTCGACGGGCTGCGCGGCGGGCTCAGCTCGGTGGCGACGTCGCGCTTCCTGTCGCGCTCGAACGTCGAGGTCGCGTTCATCCGGGCCGAGGAGGACCAGGCGTTCACCGACCTGTGCGCCGGCCGGGTCGACGTCGTCGAGGTCGCGCGGCTGCCCTCCGACGCCGAGCTGCAGGCGTGCCGCGAGCGCGGCGTCGCGATCTCCGAGCCGCTGCAGGTCGGCGCCGACGCGATCGTCGTCGCGACGAAGAACGAGGCCGACGTCGGCGGCGACTGCATCACGGTCAACCAGGCGCGCGACATCTTCCGCGCCGGCTCGCCGTACTCGAGCTGGTCGCAGCTCGGCTTCTTCGACCTGCCGCTCACCGCGACCGGGCGCGAGGACGGCTCGCCGAACTTCGAGCTCTTCGGGCAGGTCGTGCTCGGCGTGCCGAACGCCTCGCTGGCCGACGTGCGCGCCGACTACGTCGTCGAGCGCACCGACCGGCTCGAGCGCGAGGAGGTCATCGGCACGAAGCGGCTGGCCGACGCCCGGCGGCGGATCGCCCGCTACGTCGACCGCCTGCGCGAGCAGAGCGCGGCGCGCCGCGAGCGCGAGGTCGACGCCGCGGTGGCCCGCGCCGACCGGCGCGTGCTGAAGGCGATCGAGCGCGAGAACCGGGTTCGCGCCCGGCGCGGCGACACGCTGACGCCGACGGAGGCCGCGGACATCGTGCGCCGCAACGCGCAGCGGGTGGCGCGCGCGAAGGCCGCCGCCGCCGATCGCGTGAACGCGCGGTTCGACCGCGAGCTGCGCGACCGCGGGCGCCGCTTCGGCCGCGGCGTGCTGGCCGAGGCGCAGGCGCCGGGCGTGATCGGCGCGTTCCGGTTCAGCTACTACGAGCTCTTCGAGGACCAGCTGCGGCCGATGGAGATCGACTACGGCGTGCCGGTGACCGCGAGCGGCCAGCCCGTCACGCTCGACGACCTCGACGCCGAGGATCGCGAGCGCCTCGAGCGGCTGACGACCTCGACGACGCAGACGCAGACCGTCCCGGCCACCGACGCGTCGACGACCGTGACGACGCCCGAGGGCCAGACCACGGTCCCGACCGAGCAGGCGATCCCGGAGCTGCCGGCGAGCCAGCTGCCGGACGAAACGAAGGACGGCGACCCGATCTACCCCGGCCCGAACTGCGTCTTCCCGTCGCAGTTCACGATCACGACGGGCGCGTACCCGCTGACGCGCCGGTTCTACGTCTTCACGAGCGAGCAGTCCCTGCGCCGCAGCGAGGTCGTCGAGTACCTCGAGGCGTTCCTGAACGGCGCGCGCGACTACGCGATCCGCAACCGGCTCGTCCCGATCACCGACGCGCAGCTCGCCGAGGAGATCGCGATCCTCCACAACCGCGGGCGCACGCCGCCGCCGCAGCCGGCGCCGCGGCCCACGACGACCACCCGCACGGTGACGACGCCGAGCGGCACGACGACCGTCCAGACCGTCACCGTGCCGCCCGCCACGACCGCCACGACGCCGGCGCCCGCGAGCGGCAGCGGCATCCCGGGCGTCTCCGAGCGCAACCCGTAGCTCAGGGCGGCGCCGGGTCCTGCCGATACTGGTCGCGCCGTGCCACCGATGACCCGCCTGCTCGCCCTCCCGCTCGCCGCGCTGGCGCTCGGCGCCGCGGCCGCCCCCGCCGCCGCCTGCGGCGGGCTGCCCGTGACCGCGTCGCTCAGCTCGTCGGACCCGACGATGCTGCGCGACGACCCCCAGGCCGTGCTCACGCTGCGCTCCGGGGACGTCACCGGCACCCGGATCGAGGTGCGCCGCGACGGGCGCACGTACGCGACCGGCAACGTCTCC
>DASTRJ010000006.1:0-13686 GCA_035761245.1 Capillimicrobium sp.
CCGCCGCCGGCGTCTACACCTTCCACCACGACCCCGGGGCGCTCTCGGCCGCGTTCGTGTGGGAGCGGACCGTCCGCACGCTGCTCACCCCGCCGCCGGCGGCCCGGTACGTCGTCGGGGGCTGGAGCACGCTCGTCGACGCCCTCGTCGCGCGTGTCCGGTCGCTGGGCGTCGAGCTGCGGCTCGGCGAGCGCGTGACCGAGCTGCCCGCGCGCCCGGTGATCGTCGCCACGGAGCTCGCCGACGCCCGCGCGCTGCTCGGCGACGACACGCTGCGCTGGCCGAGCGGCCGCTGCGTCTGCCTCGACGTCGGGCTCGCGGCGCGGCGCGGCGACCCGTTCATCGTCTCCGACCTCGACGAGTGCGGCTGGGTGGAGCGCTTCACCGCGGCCGACCGGACGCTGGCCCCGGCCGGGCAGGAGCTCGTGCAGGCGCAGATGCCGATGCGCCCCGGCGAGACCCCGGACGAGGCCGCCGCGCGGCTCGAGGCGCTGCTCGACGCGTCGCTCGAGGACTGGCGCGCGCGCACGACGTGGCGGCGCCGGCAGGTGATGGACGGTCGCAGCGGCGCGCTCGACGGCCCCGGCCTCACCTGGCGCGACCGCCCCGCGGTCGACCGCGGCGACGGCGTCCTGCTCGCCGGGGACTGCGTCGCCGCGCCCGGCCTGCTCAGCGAGGTCGCCTGGGCGAGCGCGCAGGACGCGGCCGCGCGGGCGCTCGAGCTGGCGCGGGCGGCAGCCCGGCCGCTCCGTCGCGTCGCCTGACCGCCCCGTACGATCGGGGGCCATGCGGCCCGTCCAGCAGCGCGTCCCCACCCACGACGGCGCGCTGTCGGCCTGCCTCGTCGCGCTGCTCGAGCTCGACTGGGCCGAGTCGCCGGCGCCGGACGGCGAGGCGCCGCTGGCGAGCTGGCAGAGCTGGCTGGCGGCGCGCAACCAGCAGCTCGTGCGCATCGCCGAGCCGCTGGGCGCCGGCTTCTGGCTGGCCGAGCGGGGCGACCGCGTCGTCGTCTGCTTCGGCGCGCCGCCCGACGTGGTCTGGGATCCCGCGACGCCGCTCGGCGCCGCCGACGCGCCCGGCCCCGACGACGCCGGCTGGGTCCTCGCGTCGCTCGACCCCGCGCTCGCCCCGGGCGACGCGCGCGAGCCCGGCACCGGCACCGTCGAGGCGCTGTTCGTCGCCGACGCGGCCGCGCAGCCGATGCGCGCGATCTCGGCCGCGGTCGCCGTCGCCGGCCGCGGCCTCGAGGGCGACCGCTACTGGGCCGGCACCGGGCACTTCTCGATGCCCGGCAAGACCGGGCAGGACCTCACGCTCGTCGCGCGCGAGGCGCTCGACGCGCTGCACGCCGAGACCGGCATCCGGCTCGAGCCGGCCGACGCGCGCCGCAACGTGCTGACGACCGGGATCGACCTCAACGCGCTCGTCGGCCGCCGCTTCACCATCGGGGAGGTCGAGTGCCTCGGCCAGCGCTGGTGCGAGCCGTGCGCGCACCTCCAGCGTTTCACGCAGCCGGGGGTGCTGCGCGGGCTGATCCATCGCGGCGGCCTGCGCGCCGACGTCCTGCGCGGCGGGACCATCCGGCCCGGCGACGCGATCGTCGTCAGCCCGCGAGCGGTCCCCAGCGAAGCTCCGGCCTCGCGCTGAGGAACGCGCGGCGTGATGCCGCGCGGGCGCGTCGTCGGCCCCGCCCACGCGGGGCGGGGCCGCGGGCGCGACGGCCGGGTCAGGCCGCCGTCAGCTGGATCCGGTCGACCATCTGCTCGAGCTGCTCCGCCGTGCGGGCGAGCTCCTGGGCCGACGCGGCGATCTCCTGCGTGGAGGCCGACGTCTCCTGCGTCGACGCCGAGACCTGCTCGGTCGACGCGCTCGACTGCTCGGCGACGGCGGCGACCTCGGTCGTCGCCGCGGCGATCTGGTCGACGCGCTCGCCGACCTCGCGGACGGCCTCGGTGATCTGCGCGAACGCCTCGCGGGCGCGCACGACGACCTCGGCGCCCTCCTGCGACCGCTGGGCGCCCGCCTCGACGACGTCGACCGTCGTCGCGGTGTCGCTCTGGATCTCCTCGATGAGGCTCGAGATCGAGCCGGCGGCCCGCTGGGACTCCTCCGCCAGCTTGCGGACCTCCTCGGCGACGACGGCAAAGCCGCGGCCCTGCTCGCCGGCGCGCGCCGCCTCGATGGCCGCGTTGAGCGCCAGCAGGTTCGTCTGCTCGGCGATGCCGGTGATCGTGGCGACGATGCCGCCGATCTGCTCGGACTTGGTCGCGAGCGCGCGGATGGCCTCGGTGACCTCCTCGGACGCCTCGCGCACCGCGGTCATCGCGGCGGTCGCGGCGGTGGAGGCCTCGTGGCCCTCCTCGCTCATCCGGCGCGCCTGCTCGGCGGCGCGGACGGTCTCCTGCGTCGCCTCGCGCGCGGCCTCGGTCATGCGGACCTGCCGCTCGGCGCCCTGCGCGACGTCGCTCACCGCGTTGGCGATCTCGCCGACCGCGCGGCCGGCCTCCTCGGAGCTCGACGCCATCTGCTGCGACGCCGAGGCGACGTGGCCGGCCGTCTCGCGCACGTCGGAGATGACGCCGGTGAGGTCGCCGAGCAGCCGCTTGGTCACCTGCTGGTTGGCCTCGAACTGCTCGTTGAAGGCCTCGCCGAGCTCGACCAGCTCCGCGACCCCAGCGGGCTCGAGCGCGAAGTCGAGGTCCTCCCGGTCGCGGTCGCGCAGCGCGCGGACGTAGCCCGCCAGCGGCGCGGCGACCTGCCTGGTGAACAGCCAGCCGACGAGCGCCAGCAGGATCGGGATGACGACCGCCAGCGCGATGAGCACGGCCATCCACAGCCCGGTCGTGCTGCGCGCGTTGTCGCTCGCGGCGGCCGCCTCCTCGTTCATCGACGTCTGGAAGCGGTCCATCGGCCCCTGGATGTCGGCCTTGGCCGCCGCGTAGTCGCCGTCGAACATGATCCGGGCGGCGAGGCGGCGCTTCGCGTCGGGCGAGAGGGCGCGGTCGGCCGGCGAGAGCCGGTAGGCCGCGATCGCGGCCGGCATCTCGGACTCCGGCGTGTGCGCGGCCTCGAGGACGAGGCGCATCGAGCGCGTCTCGGTCTCGACCAGGGCGTCCGAGTTCTGCTTGGCCTGCTCGACGAGCGCGAGGTCCGCCTTGCTGACGCCGAGCCGCTCGAGCTCCGCGACGACGCGATCGCGCGTCTTCGTCTCGTCGATCTCCTGCCAGTAGGCGTCGAGGTGCGCGCGATCGCCGGTCACCGCGTAGGCGCGGGCCTCGTCGGTGAGGAAGTCGGAGGCGCCGGCGAGGTCGAGGCCGAGCTGCTTGAGCTGCGCCTGGCGCGCGACGGCGTCCTGCTCGTGGCCGACGCTCCGCTTCGCGAGCAGCACCGAGCCGACGAGGACCACGGCGATGGCGACGCCGACGACGGCGGCCGCCTTGAGGATCCGGGACAGGGTGAGGTTCATGGGACCTTCGGTTGGTGGTGGAGGCGGGACTGCCAGCTCGTCAATCGGCCCCGTGACGCCGCGTCCGCATGCGCGCTGGACGTTCGGACGATGCAGCGCCGCCCGGCCTAGGATGGGCCGGTGCCACCGGATGCCGTCATCTTCGACTGCGACGGCCTGCTGGTCGACAGCGAGACCGCCTGGACGCGCGCGGAGCGAGTGCTCTACGCGCGGCGCGGCGTGGAGTTCACCGAGGACCACAAGCGCGAGCTGCTCGGCACCTCGCCCGTCGTCGCGCAGGCGGCCGTCGAACGCCACCTCGGCCTCGAGCCCGGCGAAGGCGCGTCGATGCACGAGGAGCTCCACGAGCTCGCGCTGATCGAGGTCGCGCGGCACGCGCCCCCGATGCCGGGCGCCACCGAGCTCGTCGCGGCGCTGCGGCGGCGCGGCACGCCGATCGGCCTGGCGTCGAACTCGCCGGTCGCGCTCGTCGAGGGCGCCCTGCGGGCCGGCGGCTTCACCGACGCGTTCGACGCGGTCGTCAGCGCCCAGGAGGTCGAGCGCCCGAAGCCGGCGCCCGACGTCTACCTCGAGGCCTGCCGGCGGCTCGGTGCCGACCCGGCGTCGTGCGTCGCGCTCGAGGACTCGCCGACCGGCGTCGCCGCCGCGCGCGCCGCCGGGCTCTTCGTCGTCGGCGTGCCGTCGATGTCCGGGATCGAGCTGCCGGGCGCCGACGTCGTCGCCGGCTCGCTGCGCGCCCCGGAGGTCCTGTCCGCGGTGGGGCTGCGGCTGGCGGCGTGACGATGCCCCTCTTCGCCGACCTGTCGTCGTTCTGGGACGGCGTCGAGTCGTTCTTCTCCAGCCTCGCCGACGTGCGCTGGGGCGCGCTGCTCATCGGGCTGGCCTGCTTCGGGATCTACCTCTCGATCCGCTCGCGCGCGTACTTCCACGTGCTCCGCGCCGCCTACCCCGGCGAGCGCTTCCAGTGGCGCCGCATCTGGGGCGCCTACGTGGCCGCCTACGGGTTCAACAGCGTCGTGCCGGCGCGCGGCGGCGACGTGATGAAGCTCTTCCTCGTCAAGACGTCGGTGCCGAACTCGACGTACCCGGCGGTGGCGTCGTCGTTCCTGGTCGAGAGCGTCTTCGACCTCACGATGGCGATCCCGATCCTCACGTTCGCCTTCACGCAGGGCGTCTTCCCGAAGCCGCCGGACTTCTCGAAGCTCGGCGCCTTCGACCTCAGCTGGATCGCGGCGAACCCGAAGCTCGCCCTCTTCGTGCTCACCGCCCTCGCGATCCTGGTGCTCGTCGGCTTCGCGGTGCTGTCGCGCCGCGTCCAGGCGTTCTGGGCGCGCGTCAAGCAGGGACTGACGATCCTCTTCGACCGCCGCCGCTACGTGCGCGAGGTCTGGCTCGTGCAGTTCACCGGCTGGCTGTTCAGGTTCGCGGCGTTCTGGTTCCTGCTGGAGGCCTTCGGCGTCGGCGGCTCGGTGCGCAACGTGCTGCTCGTGCTGGGCGTCAACGCGATCGCCTCGCTGCTGCCGTTCACGCCGGGCGGCGCGGGGGTGCAGCAGGCGCTCCTCGTCAAGGTGTTCGCGGGGACCGCGAGCGGCGCGACGATCGCGGCCTACTCCGTCGGACAGCAGATCGCGATCGCGGCGTTCAGCCTGGCGCTCGGCTTCGCGGCGCTCGTGGTCGTCTTCCGCTTCCGCTCGTTCAAGGCCGTGATCGCGGCCGGGCGGGAGCATCGCGCCGCCGAGGCGGAGCGGGAGGCCGCGGCCGCGCAGCGCCCTACTGCAGGCCGGCGCGCGCCTCGCGCACGAGCGTGACCGCCTCCGGGAAGACGGTCGCCATCACCGAGCGGATCTGATTCGCCTGCTCGTCGGCGTTGCCCTGCACGTTGATGCGGTTGATCGCGGCGACCGTCATCTGCACGGCCAGGTTGATGGCGTTGTCCGCCCACGCCAGGCCCTGCTGTCGCTGCATCGACTCGGCGAACTCCGCCATGCGCCGCTGCAGCTCGTCCGGATCGCCGAAGAGGTCTCCAAAGCCGCCCATGAGGTCAGTGTACGGATGGGCCGTAGGCTTTCGGCATGCCGACGATCGAGGGTGCGGGCGTCCCCCTGGCCTACGACGTCGCCGGCGTCGCCGGCGGCGCTCCGGCGGTCCTGCTCGTCCACGGGATCGGCGCGGACCGCAGCGTGTGGCCGAGGCCGTCGACGCGTTCGGCGACGAGGCGCGCGTCATCGCCTACGACCGCCGCGGCTGCGGCGAGAGCGGCGCGCCCGAGCCGTACGAGCGCACCACGGTCGCCGAGCAGGCCGAGGACGCCGCGGCGCTCGTGGAGCGCCTGGAGGCGGCGCCGGTCGTGGCGGTCGGCGCGGACGTCGGCGCGCTCGTGGTGCTGGACCTGCTGCTGCGCCACCGCGCGATGGTGCGCGCCGCGGTGCTCGTCGACGTGCCGGCGTTCCCGCTGGTCCCCGAGGCCAACGAGGCGCTCGCCGCCGAGCGGGTGCTGCTCGAGCAGGCGCTGCGCGACGGCGGGCCCGCCGCGGCGGTGCGCTCGTGGCTGGCCGAGCGGGGCGTCACGGGGCCGCGGGCGGAGCGGGCCGCAGCGCGGCCGCGGGCGTTCTTCGCGGACTACGGCGCCCAGGCGACGCTGACGTTCTCGCGCCGCGAGCTGCGGACGGTCGACGCGCCCGTGGCGGTGCTCGACGGGCCGGGCGCACCGGCGCACGTGCGGGCCGCGTCGGACGCCCTGGCGGCGCTGCTGCCGGGCGCGCGGCGCGGCGGCGCGGAGGCGCCGGCGCAGGCCGCGCGGCTGCTGCTCGCGACCTGAGCCCGCGCGCGGTCAATCCGTACACTGCGGCCTGCATGGCCCCGCCGAGTCCCCGCCAGATCGCCGCCCGCGAGCGCGTCGAGCAGCTGCTCCGCGTCGTCGCGCCGGTGCTCGACCTGGTGCTGCTGGTCGGCGACCGCGTCTCGCGCGCGGTCGATCGCTCCGACGACGAGCCGCTGCCCGCGATCCGCTACCCGACCGAAGCCCGGCCGCTGCAGCGGCCGGCGACGCGCTGAGTGGCGATCGACGCCGAGCAGCGCGAGTGGGAGCAGCGGCTCCGCGTCCCCGCGGCCGTCTGCGCGGTGCTCGCGGGCGTGCTGACGCTCGTCGGCTCGTTCATCCTCACGACGCTCCCGTCGGCGCCGGCGATCGGGGTGCTGCAGGCGCTCACCCCGGCGTTCGAGGGGCGCCCCGACGCCACGGACAACCCGCGCGCGGCGATCGTCGAGTGGCGTGACGACAACATGGGGACGCTGCTGCTCAGCAGCGTCTTCACGGCGCTCGGGCTGCTCTGCATGGGCGTCGTGCTGCTGTACCTCTACCGCGCGACCGCGTCGCGCCGGGAGGGCACGCCGCGCGTCACGCGGTACGCGATCTACTTCGGCCCGATCGTCTGCGCGATCGCCGGCGTGGCGGTGACCCTGGCCCTCGGCGCCCAGGCCAGCGACTTCCTCTCGGGCACCGATCGCAGCCGCGACGCCGTCGAGGACGCGCTCGCCGGCGGCCCGATCGCGGTGCTCGCCGGCTTCCAGTACGCGGGCCTGCTCGCGCTCGCCGTGGCGACGGTGCTCGTCGCGCTCAACGCGATGCGCGCCGGCCTCCTGACGCGCTTCATGGGCGTGCTGGGGATCATCGTCGGCGTCCTGTTCGTCATCCAGTTCGGCGCCCTGCCGCTCGTGCAGGCCGTCTGGCTCGTCGGCCTGGCGCCGCTGCTCATGCAGCGCTGGCCGGGCGGTCAGCCGCCGGCGTGGGAGCGCGGCGAAGCGGTGCCGTGGCCGTCGCAGCAGGAGCTGCGCGAGGCCCGGATGCGCGCGGCCGAGCAGCGCACGGGCGCCGCGGCGGTCGACGACGCCGCCGAGCCGGCGCCGGCGCCGAAGCCCTCCGCGGCGTCCAGGAAGCGCAAGCGGCGGCGATAGGCGCCGCCTACGCCTACGCCTACGCCTACGCCGACGCCGGCACCGCCGCCGGCGCGGCGACCGGGTCCGCGGCCGCGCGCCCGTGCGGGCGGCGCCCGCGGATGACGAGCACCTCCTCCTCGCGCCGGCCCGGCTCGAGCAGCCCGCGCCGCTCGAGCGTCGCCACGCGCGCGCGCAGCAGCGGGCCGAGGGGGCCGCGCCGGCGGGCGACGACCTCCGCCTCGAGCCCACCGGCGCGCAGCAGCTCGAGGGTGCGGTCGGTGCCGCAGATCGACGAGTGCGTGATGAGGACGAACCCGCCCGGCTTCAGATGCGCCGGCGCCTCGCGGCAGACGACGTCGAGCAGCGCGCGCCCGTCGAGCCCAGCGTCCCACGCGCGCTGGGGCCCGCTCGTCGGCAGCGCGTCGGTCTCCGCCGGCACGTACGGCGGGTTGGAGACGATCGCGTCGAAGCGGCGATCGCCGAGCGGCTCGAACAGGCTGCCGCGCAGGGCGCGCACGCGGACGCCGTTGAGCCGCGCGTTGATGCGCACCGTCCACACGGCCCGCCGCGACACGTCGACCGCGGTCACGTCACGTGCGCCGCGCTGGGCCGCGCAGACCGCCAGCAGCCCGCTGCCCGTGCACAGGTCGAGGACCGACGCCCTCGGCGGCAGGGTCTGCTGGCGCAGCTGCTCGGCGAGCAGCCAGCTGTCGCTGCGGGGCTTGAAGACTCCGGGAAGGGTGAAGATGCGCACGATGCCGTCCTTCGATCCCCTTTCGGCCTCGGCGGCAAACCCCGACGCCGATGCGCTCCGCGCCGCCTTCGACGCGCCCTCGCCGGGCACGGTTGGGATCGAGGAGGAGCTGATGCTGCTCGACGCCGGCACGCTCGACCTCGCCCACCGCGCGCCGGAGGTCGTCGCCGCGCTCGGCGACGCGCGCTTCAAGCTGGAGCTCCCGGCCGCGCAGCTGGAGATCGTCCTGCCGCCGGCGCCGACGGTCGCCGAGGCCGCCGCCGCGCTCGCCGAGGCCCGCCGCGACCTCGTCGCGGGGCTCCCCGCCGGCCTCACCGTCGCCGCCGCCGGGCTCCATCCCTTCGCCGATCGCGAGGGCGCGCTGAACCCCGGCCCGCGCTACGAGCGCACGGAGGCCGAGTACGGCGACATCGCGCGCCGCCAGCTCGTGTTCGCCCTGCAGGTCCACGTCGCGGTCGGCGACGCGGAGCGGTCGCTGGCCGTCTACAACGCGCTGCGCTCCTACCTGCCGGAGCTGGCCGCGCTCGCCGCCAACGCCCCGTTCCACGACGGGCGCGACACCGGCATGGCCTCCGCGCGCCCCACCATCGCCGAGACGCTGCCGCGCCAGGGCGTGCCGCCGGTGCTGCGCTCGTGGGAGGAGTACGCCGAAGCGCTGCGGTGGGTCGACGATCCGGGTCGCTGGTGGTGGGAGCTGCGCCCGCACGCCCGCCACGGCACGCTCGAGCTCCGCGTCCCGGACGCGCAGACCACCGTCGCCGACGCGGCCGCGGTCGCGGCGGTCACGCAAGCGCTCGTGCTCCGCTTGGCCGATCGCGTCGATGCAGGTGAGGATCTGCCCGTGCACGACACCTGGCGCATCGAGGAGAACCGCTGGAGCGCCGCCCGTCACGGGGTGGACGGGCGCCTGCACGACCTGGACACCGGCGCCACGACGGCGACCCGTGAGCGCCTCCACGCGCTGCTCGACGAGCTCGAGCCGACGGCGGCGGCGCTCGGCTCGGCCGCCGAGGTGCGGCACGCGCGCGAGCTGGTCGAGCGCAACGGGGCGCTGCGCATGCGCGCCGCCGCCGGCGGCGACCCCAGGGCGGCGACGGCGTGGCTCGCGGAGCGATTCCTGGCATGACGCGCGCCGAGCGCACGGTCGTCGACGCGATCGAGCGGCGTCGCGACGACCTCGTCGCCCTTGCCGCCGAGCTGATCGCGTTCGACACCACGGCCGGCGCGGGCGGCGACGAGGCGCGCCTGCAGCGGCTGCTCGCCGAGCGGCTCGGCGCGGCCGGCGCCGACGTCGACCTCTGGGTGCCCGACGACGCGGTCGTCGCCGGCAGCCGCCAGGTGCCCGACGGCTTCAGCTACGCCGGGCGCCCGCAGCTCGCCGCCCGCTTCCGCGGCAGCGGCGGGGGCCGGAGCCTGCTCTTCAACGGCCACGTCGACGTCGTCCCCGCCGGCGATCCCGACGCGTGGACGACGCCGCCGTTCCAGGCGCAGGTCGTCGACGGGGTGCTCTACGGCCGCGGCGCCTGCGACATGAAGGGCGGCGTCGCCGCGATGACGATCGCCGCCGAGGTGCTCGCCGATCACGCCGAGCTGGCCGGCGACCTCGTCGTCTGCACCGTCACCGACGAGGAGGAGACCGGCGCCGGCGGGATCGCGGCCGTCGCGCGCGGCGTGCGGGCCGACGCCGGCATGATCCCGGAGCCGACGAGCTTCGACGCGTGGGTCGCCTGCCGCGGCGACGTCATCTGCGAGATCGAGGTGCGCGGGCGGCTCGGACACGCGGGGATCGAGCACCCGCCGGGCCATGCCGTCAACGCGATCGAGTCGGCGCGCGTGGTGATGGACGCGCTGCGGCGGCTGCACGACGAGCACCGCGACCATCCCGACCACCGTCACCTGTACCTCTCGCCCGGCCACGTCATCCCGACGCGCATCCGCGGCGGCGACTGGCCGGTGAACGTCCCCGACGTCTGCACGATCACCTACCACGTCGCCTACCTGCCCGGCCACGCCGACGCCGAGGGCTGGGGCACCCACGTCGAGGCCGAGGTCGAGGCGGCGGTCGAGAACGCCGCGTCGAGCGACCCGTGGCTCGCGGAGCATCCGCCGCGGATCCGCTGGCTGCTCGACATCCCGGCCGCCGAGGTCGACGCCGGCGAGCCGATCGTCGACGTCGCGCTCGAGGCGGCCGCCGACGCGGGCAGGATCGGCCGGCGCTCCGGCCTGGACTCGTGGCACGACGGCGCGACGTTCACGCGCTTCGGCGGGACGCCGACGATCGCGATCGGCCCGCGCGCGATCGATCGCGCCCACACGGCCGACGAGCACGTGCCGGTGGCCGACCTCGTCGATTGCGCCAAGACGTACGCGCTCGCCGCGCTGCGCTTCTGCGGCCGATCGCGCGGGTAGGCCGGGGCCGTGCTGAAGCTTCCGTCGCCGCGAGGCCCGCTGACCGAGCTGCTGCTCGACGAGCTCGTCGCGCCCGTCCACGCGCTGCCCGCCGCCCCGGAGCCGGGCGACGCCGAGGACTTCCACCTGGCGCTGTACCTCTGCTACGAGCTGCACTACCGCGGCCTGCCGGGCGTCGACGACGAGTGGGAGTGGGAGCCGTCGCTGCTGGCGATCCGCCGCACGCTCGAGGAGCGCTTCGAGGCCGAGCTGCTGGCGGCGGTCCCGCGCGACCCGGAGCGCGTGGCGCCGACCGAGGCCGACGTCGCCCTGCGCGCCGTGGAGGAGGCCGACGACGCGCCGTCGCTGTCGATGTACCTCAAGCGCCACGGCACGCTCGAGCAGTTCCAGGAGTTCGCGGTGCACCGGTCGGCGTACCAGCTCAAGGAGGCCGATCCGCACTCCTGGGCGATGCCGCGCCTGGGCGGCCGGCCGAAGGCGGCGCTGGTCGAGATCCAGGCCGACGAGTACGGCGGCGGCCGCGCCGAGCGGATCCACGCCGAGCTGTTCGCGCGGTCGATGGCGGCGCTCGGGCTCGACCACCGCTACGGCGCCTACGTCGACCTGCTGCCGGCCGTGACGCTGCGCACGGTGAACCTGATGTCGCTGTTCGGCCTGCACCGCCGGCTGCGCGGCGCGATCGTCGGCCATCTCGCGCTGTTCGAGATGACGTCGTCGATCCCCAACGGCCGCTACGCGGACGCGCTGCGCCGGCTCGGCTTCTCCGGCGACGCCGTCGAGTTCTTCGACGAGCACGTCGAGGCCGACGCCGTCCACGAGGCGGTCGCCGCCGTCGACCTGGCCGGCGGGCTCATCGAGCAGGACCCGGCGATGGCCACCGACGTGCTGTGGGGCGCCCGCTGCCTGACGCTGGTCGAGGCGGACTGGACGCGCCACATCCTCGGGGCGTGGGAGCGCGGCGAGACGTCGCTGCGCGCGCCGCTCGCCCTGGCGACGGCCTGAGCGTCAGCCGCCGGCGAGCACGACGTCGAAGCCCTCGCCGAGGAGGACCTCGACCACGACGTCGCGGTGGTCGCCCTGCAGCTCGATGACGCCGTCCTTGGCCGACCCTCCGACCCCGCAGCGCTTCTTCAGCCGCCCGGCGAGCTCCTTGACGGCCTGGTCGTCGAGCGGCAGGTTCGACACGGTCGTGACCGCCTTGCCGCGCCGGCCGGCCACCTCGCGGCGCACCTTGACGCGACCGCCGCCGGCGCTCGGAGATCCGCTGCCGCGGTCGTCGCGGCCGCGCGCCTTGCGCAGGTCGCCGCCGCTCGAGGAGTAGACGACGCTGACGTCGCGCTGGGCTCGCTTCGGCATGCCGCAGACGGTAGCCGCGGGGCACCTAGACTGAAGGCGTGGGCCTGCACCGCTTCTTCGACGGCTCCGAGCCGATCCGGCCGGAGCCCGTCACCGACCTCGCCGGTGCGCGCGAGCTGCGCAAGAGCGAGGCGAGCGAGGTCATGGCGATGGCGACGTTCGCCTGCCCGAGCTGCGACGCCCCGGTGTCTCCCGGCACCGCGCCGCTGTCGCCCGCCGACGCCGCTCGCTGCCCGTTCTGCGACCACGCCGGCGCGGTGCGCGACTTCCTCGCGCTCGACGATCCGGCGCGCCCGGCCGTCGTCGAGGTGCGCGTGGTCGTCAGCGGCGACTGAGCGCGTCCCGGTGCCCGACGTTCGCCGACTGTCGACTTCGTCAGCCTCACGCTGACAAAGTCGACGCTCGAGCCCGCGGAGTGCGGCGGGCCGCGCGGCCGCTGACGCCCTAGTCGCCTTCGCGCGCGAAGCGCTCGGTGCGCCGGCGCTGCTCGGGCCCGCTGGGCGCCTTGAAGCGCACGAGCTTGTGGGTGCCGTCGCAGAACGGGCGGATCCGCGACTTGCCGCAGCGGCAGAGCGCGACCGTCTCGCGGCCGACGTCGATCTCGTTGCCGTCCTGGTCGGTCATCGTGAAGGGGCCGCGCACGAGGAGCGGGCCATCGCGGTACGGGGTGATGCGGACGCCGTCGTGGCTCATCGTGCCGCGGTCATGCCCGCCGACGCACCGGCGCAAGCGCTGATCTCCCCGTCCGGCGCCTCCGACGCCTGTCGAGTCGACGACCGTATGCGTCCGGAAGACGACCGGCGTGCGGCGGGTTCGCGGCGCGCAGACGACGACAGCCGCCGCCCCGTTCGGGCGCGCGGCGAAGCGGATGGAGCGTGCGGACGCCGCTACGCGCGGGCGGCGCGCTTGGCGTCGGTGCGCATCTCCGACAGGATGCGCTCCAGCCGCGGCTCGGTCTCGCGGTCGACGTGCGTCATCGCGTCGGCGACCGCGGGGTGGACCGCGGCGATCTGGCGGTGCATCTCGTGCGCGACCGCGCGGTAGCTCGGGTGCCCCTCGCGCCCCGACCGCAGCTCGATGAGCTGCATCGCCTCGCGCGCGTTGAGGTCGAGCACGTAGCGGATGCGAAAGCCGAGGCACAGGGCGTAGGGCGCGGCGCGCCGGTGGCCGCCCTCGACGAGCCGCTCGTAGGCGGCGCGTGAGACGTCGTAGGCGCGGCGGACCTCGTCGCCGCAGCCGGCCGCGTCGACCTCGTCGGCCACGCCGGCGCCGAGGTACGGCGTCAGCGGCTGCCACTGCACGGTCAGCATCCGGTGGCGCTGCAGGTCGCGGAACGCGCCGTAGTCGGCGACGATCTCGAAGCGGTAGCGCAGCGCCTCGAACCCGCGGCCGGGACGGTGGCGGCGGTTGCGCCGCTCGCCGACCAGGTCGCCGAGCATGCGGGCGCGCTCGTCGGCGCCCAGGGCCGACAGCCGCAGCCGCGTCTCCTCCTCGCCCACGCCCGCCGCCTCGAACAGCAGCGCGGCCAGCAGCGCGTCCTCGTCGCCGTCGACGTGCAGCAGGCGCACCGACGGGCGCGCCTCCTCCGCGGCCGCCACGCCGTCGAGCCCGAGGCGCTGCGCCCAGCGCGCGCCCGCGTCGTCGCGCTCGCGCAGATAGGCGATCCACTTACCGCCGCGGTCGGGGCGCTCGACGCGCGAGACGAACGACGGCACGACCGCCTGGACCGCGTCGAGGATCCACTGGCCGTAGCGGCGCGCCTCGG
>DASTRJ010000007.1:0-11579 GCA_035761245.1 Capillimicrobium sp.
GCGCCCTCGGCGACGAGGCGGCGGACCGTGGCCAGCCCGATGCCGCCCCCCGCGCCCGTGACGAGGACCTTCAGACCGTCGAGCCCGCGCATGAGAACGGGAAGACCTCCTTGATCGCCGCGACCGCGGCCTCGCTGTCGCCGCCGATCGGCGTGACCTCGAAGGTGAGCTGGCGGTCGTAGCCGGCCTCCTCGAGCACGCGCCGGATGTGGTGGAAGTTGATCTCCCCGTGGCCGGGCTGGACGCGCCCCGGCACGTCGGCGATGTGCACCGACGACACGTACGGCAGCGCGTGCAGCAGCGAGTCCGTCAACCGGCCGCGGACGAGCTGCTGGTGGTAGCAGTCGAAGAACATCGTCACCTGGGGGTGGTCCACCTCGCGGCACAGCGCCACGGACATGTCGCTGTCCTCGAGGAAGTAGCCCGGCACGAACACGGTGTTGATCGACTCGACGCACAGCTCCATCGGCTTGCCGTCGATGAGCTTCAGGCACTCGCGCAGCGCCTCGATCGCCGCCACCTGCCGCTCGTCGCGCGTCAGCGGCGGCGGCTTGGTGACGTGGCCCTCCGGCCGGCGCATGCCGTCGGAGAAGACGTGCAGCTGGTCGGCGCCGACGCGCTCGGCGACCTCGACGGTCTCGCGCAGCGACTCCAGCACGAGGTCGAGGTCGTCGGGGTTGGCCAGGCCGCCCTGGTGGTGGCCGAAGAACCCGGCGATCTCGATGCCGCACTCGCGCGCGACCTCGCCGAGCTCGTCGATGTCGTCCGGCTCGCGCCAGTCCCACATCTCGACCCGGTCGAAGCCCGCCGCCGCCGCGCGGCGGATGCGCTCGGGCCACGGCAGGTCGGCCCACATGAACTTGATCGACACGGAGCGCTTCATCACGACGGCCCCATCGTGGCCCCGCCGTTGACGAGGAGGTTCTGGCCGGTGACGAGACGCGCCGCCGGGCTCGCGAGGTAGGCCACGGCCTGCGCGATGTCGCTCGGGACGAGCGGCTCCGCCAGGCACTGACCGCTGGCGACGCGCTCGCGGTACTCCGCCGGGACGGTCTCCTGCGTCACCTCCGTCGTGACGAGCCCGGGGCTCACCGCGTTGACGGCGATCCCGTACGGGCCCAGCTCGCGCGCCATGCCGCGGGTGATCCCGACCACGGCGCCCTTGGAGGCGACGTAGTGCAGGAACTCCGGCATGCCGAAGACGAAGACGTTGGAGGCGATGTTGACGATCCGCCCCCGCCGCGCCTCGCGCATCGGCGCCGACGCCGCCTTGGAGACCAGGTACACCGAGCGGACGTTGACCCGCATCATGAGATCCCACTCCTCGGCGGGGATCTCCCAGAACGGGCGCCGCGCCATCGTGGAGAAGACGCCGGCGTTGTTGACGAGCACGTCGATCCGCCCGAAGCGGTCGACGACCTCGCCGACGGCGGCCTGCACGCGCGCCTCGTCGGTGACGTCGCACTCGATCCCGGCGGCCGTGCCGCCCGCCGCCTCGATCGAGGCGACGCAGTCCGCCGAGTCCGACAGGTCGAACGAGACGACCGTGGCGCCTGAGCGCGCGAGCGTCTCGCAGATCTCGCGGCCGATCGCCCGGGCCCCGCCCGTGACGATCGCGACCTGACCTTCCATGTCGCTCACCACAGCGTGGGGTTGGCGTCGAAGTTCAGCGACTTGACCTCGGTGAACTCCTCGAGGCCGACCACGCCCTGCTGGCGCCCGACGCCGGACTGCTTGAAGCCGCCGACCTCGAGCTCGGAGTAGAAGCGGTTGTAGGTGTTGATCCACACCGTCCCCGCCTCGATCTCGCGGCCCATCCGCCAGGCGCGGTTGAGGTCGCTCGTCCAGATGCCGGCGGCGAGGCCGAACTCGGTGCAGTTGGCCAGCGCGATCGCCTCGTCGTCGTCGTCGAAGAGCTGGACGGCGAGCACCGGGCCGAAGATCTCCTCCTGCACCAGTCGCGCGTTCGGGGCCAGGCCGCTCACGACGGCCGGCGGCACGAAGCAGCCGGAGTCGTAGCCGGGGCCCTCGAGCGGGACGCCGCCCGCGACCACCTCGCCCTCGCGGCGGCCGAGCTCGATGTAGTCGAGGATCGACCGCTGCTGGGAGCGCGAGACGACCGGCGCGACGTCGGTGGACGGATCGAGCCCGTCGCCGACGCGCATCGCCTCGACGCGCGCGCCGAGCTTCGAGAGGAACTCGTCGGCGATCGACCGCTGCAGCACCAGGCGGCTGCCGGCGGTGCAGATCTGGCCGCTGCTCGAGAAGGCCGCCGCGGCCGCGCCCTCGAGCGCCTTCTCCATCGGCGCGTCGGCGAACACGACGTTCGGCGACTTGCCGCCGAGCTCGAGCGAGACCTTCTTCAGCCGGTCGGCGGCGTGCTTCATGACGTCGATGCCGGTGGTCGACTCGCCGGTGAAGGCGATCATCTCCACGCCCGGGTGCTTGACGAGCGCGTCGCCGACGACGGCACCCGAGCCGACGACGCAGCTGAGGATGCCCTCGGGCAGCTCCGGGTCGGCGGCCAGCGGCGCGAGCGCGGCGATGGTCACCGCCGGCGTCAGGCTGGCGGGCTTGACGATCACCGCGTTGCCGGCGGCCAGCGCCGGCGCGAGCGACCGGGTCAGCAGCGTCAGCGGCCAGTTCCACGGCGTGATCACCGCGACGACCCCGACGGGCTCGCGCAGCGTGACGCCATGCACGTTCGGGCCGAGCGGCATGGCGCGCCCGTGGATCGAGCGCGCCTGGCCGGCGTAGTACTCGGCGTGGTTGGCCGCGCCCATCACCTCGACGCGGGCCTCGAAGAGCTTCTTGCCCTGCTCGCGCGTCAGCAGCTCGGCGATGCGGTCGGCGTTCTCGCGCAGCGCCTGGGCGTAGCGGTAGAGGACGCGCCCTCGCAGCGCGCCGTCGTCGCGCCAGGCGCCGCGCATCGCCGTGCGGCCCGCCTCCACGGCGGCGTCCACGTCGCTGCGCACCGACGCGCGCACGTGCGCGACGACCTCGCCGGTGGCGGGGTCGGTGCTGTCGAACACGTCCCCGCTCGCACGGACGAACCGATGGTCGCCGTCCGGCAGGTCGATCGGGGTCCATCTCGCGCGCGAGATGGCCGCGGCAGGTGCGCTCACTCGTCACCCTCCGTCTCGGTCGTTTCCAAGAGCTTGCTCAGCGAGCCGCGGACCGAGGCGAGATGGGCGGCGACGGCGGCGCGGGCGGCCGGCGCGTCTCCCCCTTCGATCGCCGCGATGATGGCGTCGTGCTCGAGCGCCGACTCCGCCTGCCGGCCCCAGGGCCGCAGGGTCGCCTGGCGCGACTCGTTGAACGTCTCGTGCAGCTCGCGCAGGAGGTCGGCGAGCAGCTCGCTGCCGCTGGCCTCCGCGATGGCGTCGTGGAAGGCCACGTCGCAGGCGACGAGGGCGTCGATGTCGTCCGGGTCGGCGTCGCGGAAGGCGTCGTTGAGCTCGCGCAGGCGCCCGACCCAGCCGCCGTCGGCCGTGGCCGCGGCGCTCTCGGCGGCGAGCTCGTCCAGCGCGCCGCGGACCTTCAGCAGCTCGAAGATCTCGTCGCGGTGGACGGTGAGCCAGTGGCTGAACGAGCTGGCGTACTGGTCGCTGCGGCTCGTCGCGACGAAGCAGCCGCGCCCGTGGCGGACCTCGACGACGCCGAGGGCCTCCAGCGAGCGGATCGCCTCGCGCACGCTCACGCGGGAGACGCCGAGCAGCTCGACCAGCTCGCGCTCGGACGGCAGCCGGTCACCCGGCGCGTAGTCGCCCCGGTCGATGGCAGCCTGGAGCTGATCGCGGACCTGCTGGGTGCGCGACACCGCGGGCAGGGCGGTGTACCGATGCTGTCCCGCGCCCCTCTCCCCGTTGCTCCTTGACACCGGCGACATGCAAGCGGCAATATAACAGACGTCTGACCACATTGGGGGAGAGGGGTTGAGAGAACTTTGGCGTTCGTTCTGAGCCAACGAGAGGGAGGTGGCGTCATGCCGACGAGCTCGGCGGAGCCCGACCAGCAGCCGTCAACGGCCGGGCCCGCGCGCTCCGGCACGCAGTCCGCAGCGATCGGCGTCCGCGACGTCTCGAAGGTGTTCGCGAACGGGACCGTCGCCCTGGAGCCGACGAGCCTGAGCATCCAGGCGGGCGAGTTCGTGTCGATCGTCGGGCCGTCGGGCTGCGGCAAGTCGACGCTGCTGCGGATCATCGCGGGGCTCACCCCCGCGACCTCGGGCACGTGCAGCACGCCGGAGGGATCCAGCCGCGCGTTCGTCTTCCAGGACGCCACGCTGCTCCCCTGGCGCACCGTCCGCAAGAACGCCCAGCTCATCCTGGAGCTGGAGGGCTTCTCCAAGGAGGACCGCGAGCAGCGCTGCGCCGAGGCCCTGGAGCTGGTCGGGCTGACGGGCTTCGAGCGCTCCTACCCGCGCGGCCTGTCGGGCGGCATGAAGATGCGCCTGTCGCTCGCGCGCGCCCTCGCCCTGCGGCCGAAGCTCTTCCTCATGGACGAGCCGTTCTCGGCGCTCGACGAGATCACGCGCGAGTCGCTCAACGACGAGCTGCTGCGGATCTGGAGCTCCGAGGGCTTCACGTCCATGTTCGTCACCCACAACGTCTACGAGGCGGTCTACCTCTCCAACCGCGTGATCGTCATGTCCGCGCGGCCGGGGCGCGTGATCGCCGACTTCGACGTGCCGTTCGCGTATCCGCGGACGCCCGACCTGCGCGCGACGCGCGAGTTCAGCGAGCTGGCCGCCGAGATCTCGGCCGCACTGAGGGGAGGTATCCAGCGATGAGCACCCACGCCGCGGGCGCCCTCGACACCGGCGCCATGGGCGCCGTCCCGCCGCGCCGGCTCGTGGTCCGGATGCGCGGATGGGCGGCGAGCGCGTGGCCGCCGCTGATCGTCTTCGTCCTGTTCATCGGCGTCTGGTACCTCATCTCCCAGACCGTCTACGCCGACGAGGACTACCTGCTGCCGAGCCCGTTCTCGGTCGTCTCGTCCGGCTGGGAGAACGCCGGCGAGATCTGGAGCGCCACGAAGATCACACTCACCGAGGCCGCCGCCGGCTTCGCCTCGGCGATCGTCATCGGCATGGCCGCCGCCGTCCTCATGAGCCAGGCCAAGTGGCTCGAGCGCAGCCTCTACCCGTACGCGGTGATGCTGCAGACCGTGCCGGTCGTCGCCGTGGCGCCGGTCATCGTGCTCTGGTTCGGCTACAACCAGAAGTCGGTGATCGTGATCAGCTTCATGATCGCCGTCTTCCCGATCATCAACAACACGCTGCTCGGGCTCCTGTCGGCGGATCGCAACCACGTCGACCTGTTCCGGATGCACAAGGCCGGCCGGCTCGCGCAGTTCGTGAAGCTGCGCCTCCCCGGCGCGCTCCCGAACATCTTCGCCGGCCTCCGAGTCTCGGCCGGCCTGTCGGTCATCGGCGCGATCGTCGGCGAGTTCATCATCGGCTCGGGCGGCTCGGAGGGCGGCCTGGGCGTGAAGGTGATCTTCGCCCAGAGCAAGCTCGACACCGACCTGCTGTTCGCCGAGGTGCTCGCGGCCACCGCCCTGGGCTTCGGCTTCTTCGTCCTCGTCAGCTACCTCGGAGCGCTGCTCCTGCGCAGCTGGCACGAGTCGGCGCTCGGAGCCGACTCCTGATGTCCCGGATGGTCCACACCTCGATGAAGGGAAGGCACATGGACAAGATCGCTCGCCGCCTTGCGGTGGTCGCGGTGATGTTGGTGGCGGCGCTCGCGCTGGCCGCGTGCGGTGGCGACGACGAGAGCTCGACCACGTCGGGCGGCACGTCGACCAGCGGCGCCTCGGCCGAGACGCAGGACGTCACGCTGCTCATGAACTGGTTCGCCCAGGCGGAGCAGGGCGGCTACTGGCAGGCCGACGCCGAGGACCTCGGCTCCGACGAGGGCATCGACATCCACGTCGAGCAGGGCGGTCCTCAGATCCAGACGATCCCGCAGGTCGCCTCGGGCAAGGCCGAGTTCGGCGTCGCCCAGGCCGACGAGCTCCTCCTGGCCCGCGCCGAGGGCGTGCCGGTCGTCGAGGTGTTCGGCGGGATGGACCGGTACCTGCAGTGCATGATGTTCCACCCGAACCAGGGCATCAGCGACTGGCCCGACCTCAACGGCCACGACATCGCGGTCGCGCCCAGCGGTGGCTTCTGGCCCTACATCAAGGGCAAGTACCACCTCGACGACGTGAAGGAGATCAACTTCACGGGCTCGCTGGCCGAGTTCCAGCGCAACGAGGGCCTCGTGCAGCAGTGCTTCATCACGAGCGAGCCGTACGTCGCCAAGGAGCAGGGCATCGACATCGAGACCATGATGGTCGCCGACTCGGGCTACAACCCGTACTCGCAGGGGCTCTTCACGACCGAGAAGGTCATCAAGGAGAACCCCGACCTGGTCCGCAAGGTCGTCGCGGCCGCCCAGCAGGGCTGGAAGAACTTCCTGTCGGATCCGTCCGCGGGCAAGCAGCTGATCCTCGACACCAACAAGGACATGGAGCCGGGGGCCATCGACTACGCGCAGAAGGAGCTCGCCGACGGCGACTACTTCGCGTCCGACCTCGGCTCGATGACCGAGGAGCGGTGGCAGACGATGGCCGACCAGCTGCGGGAGGCGGGCGTCCTCACCAAGGACGTCGACGTCGACGCCGTCTGGACCGACGAGTTCCTGCCCAAGCAGTGACGCCACGAGGGGAGCCCGGGACGCCGTCCCGGGCTCCCCTCCTCGTCTCGATCCCATGAGCACCACCACCCCCAAGGCCTCCCCCACGGCCCGCCGCCTCGCCGAGGAGCTCGGCGTCGACCTCGCCACCGTGACCGGCAGCGGCCCCGGCGGCCGCATCCGGCGCGAGGACGTCGAGGCCGCCGCCAACGGCGCGTCGCCCGCCGCCGCCGCGCCCGCCGCGCCCGCCACGACCCCGCCCGCCACCGCGCCCGCCGAGGCGCCGCCCGCGGCCGGCGCCGTCGCCGAGGCCCCCTCCACCACCACGGTCCAGGCGCTGACGAGCGTGCAGAAGGTCGTCGCGCGCCGCATGGTCGAATCGCGCACGACCGTGCCCGAGTTCGAGCTGCTCGTCTCGGTCGACATGGAGCGCGCCGTGGCGCTGCGCGCCGCGCTGAAGGCCGCCGCCGCCGACGGGCAGGCCGTCCCCTCCTTCAACGACATGGTCGTCCGCGCCAGCGCGCTGGCGCTGCGCGAGCACCCGCGCGCCAACGGGAGCTTCGCCGACGGCGGCTTCCGCCTGCACGAGCGCGTCAACGTCGGCGTCGCCGTCGCCGCCCAGGACGCCCTGCTCGTCCCGGTCGTCGCCGACGCCGACCGCAAGTCGCTCGGCGCCATCGCCCGAGAGACGCGCGCGCTCGCCGGGCGCGGGCGCGACGGGAAGCTGACCCCGGCCGAGCTCGACGGCGGGACGTTCACGGTCTCGAACCTGGGCATGTTCGGCGTGCGGTCGTTCACCGCCGTCATCAACGTCCCCCAGGCCGCGATTTTGGCCGTCGGCGCGCTCGAGCGCCGGCCGGTCGTCCACGGCGACGAGGTGGTCCCGCGGCACGTGATGGACCTGACGCTGTGCTGCGACCACCGGATCCTCTACGGCGCCGACGCCGCCGCGTTCCTCGCCGATCTGCGCGCCAACCTCGAGACGCCGGAGCGGCTGCTCTGACGGCCATGCTGATCCCGACGGGCGACATCCTCGCCGCACGGGAGGCCGGCGCCGGGCTCGTCAAGCACACCCCCATGCTCAGCGCGGCGTCGCTGTCGGCGATCGTCGGCGGCACCGTGGCGCTGAAGGCCGAGAACCTGCAGCGCACCGGCTCGTTCAAGCTGCGCGGCGCGATGGCCAAGCTCGCCGCGCTGCCGGAGGGCGGCGGCGCCGGGGTCGTGGCCGGCAGCGCCGGCAACCACGCGCAGGCGCTGGCCTACGCGGCACGCGCTCGCGGCCTGCGGTGCGAGGTCTTCATGCCGGCCAACGCGGCGGTCTCCAAGGTGGCCGCCGTGCGCGCCTTCGGGGCCACCGTCCATCAGGGCGCCGAGTCGGTCGACGACTGCGTCGCGCTGGCGCGCGAGCGGGCCGAGGAGGCCGGGATGGTGTTCGTCCACCCCTTCGACGACCCGCTCGTCATCGCCGGGCAGGCCACGCTCGGCCTCGAGCTGCTCGAGGACGTGCCGGACCTGGCGCAGGTCGTCGTCCCGGTCGGCGGCGGCGGGCTGGCCCGCGGCGTGGCGATCGCCGTCAAGGCGCAGCGCCCCGAGGTCCGCGTCATCGGCGTCCAGGCCGAGCGGTGCGCGCCGTTCATCGAGTCGCTGCGCCGCCACCGCCCCGTCCCCGCCGAGCACGCGGCGACGATCGCCGACGGCATCGCCATCAAGCGGCCCGGCGAGATCACGCTCGCGCTCGTCGAGGAGTGGCTCGACGACCTGGCGACGGTCGGCGAGGACGTCATCGCCCAGGCGATGGTGCTCGTGGCCGAGCGCGCCAAGCAGGTCGTCGAGGGCGCGGGCGCGGCCGCGGTGGCCGCGCTGCTCACCGGCGCCGTGCGCGCCGCCGAGCGCGGGACGACCGTCGCCGTGCTGTCGGGCGGCAACGTCGACGCCAACACGCTCGCCGCGGTCGCGCACTGGGCGCAGACCAATTCCGGCCGGCGACTGCGGCTCTTCACGCGCGTGAGCGACCGCCCCGGCGGGCTCGCCGGCCTGCTGCAGTCCGTCGCGGCGGCGGGCGGCAACGTCATCAGCCTCGAGCACGTCCGCGACGGCGTGCCGCTGCACATCGCCGAGACGGGCGTCGAGCTCACGCTCGAGACGCGCGACCGCGAGCACGCGGACGCGCTCTGCGCCGCCCTGGCCGCCGACGGGTACCCGGTCGAGGTCGAAGGCTCCTGACGTGAGCGCCGCCGCGCCGCGCACCGACCACGCCTCGCTCGCGGTCGAGGACCTCGACGCCGCGCTGCGGTTCTACGGCGACGCCTTCGGCTACGAGCTGCTGTTCCGCGACGAGCAGGACGAGGCGATCGCCGCGCTGACCGGCGTGCCCGGCCTGCGCTGCGCGCTGGCGCAGCTGCGCAACCCGAGCGACGGCTCGGTGCTCGAGCTCGTCCGCTTCAGCGACGGCAGCGTCCGGGCGCTGCCGCCCGCCGGGCACATTGCGTTCCGCGTCGACGACCTCGACGCGGCGCTCGCCCGCGTCCAGGCGCACGGCGCGCGACCGCTCGGGACGACCGTCACGTTCGCCACCGGGCGCGCCGTCTACGTGCGCGAGCCGTCCGGCAGCGTCATCGAGCTCTACGAGCCCACGGAGGACGTCACATGAGCATGGGTCAGGCGGCCGGCCTCGGTCCGGCGTTCCACCCGTTCGAGCTGGTCCGCGACCCGTACCCGTTCTGCGCCTGGGCGCGGCGCGACGCTCCCGTCTTCCACAGCGCGGAGATCGACCACTGGGTCGTCAGCCGCTACGAGGACGTCAAGGCGGTGCTGCTCGACCCGGCGACGTTCTCGGCGGCGAACTCCATCGCGCCGATCCGGCCGCTCGGCGAGGAGGCCCAGCGGATCCTGCGCGAGGGCGACTGGCACCTCACGCCGGCGCTCGGCAACAACGACCCGCCCGACCACGCCCGCTTCCGCTCCAACGTCCACCGCGCGTTCACGCCGCGGCGCATCGCGCTGCAGGAGCCGTTCGTGCGCGCGACGGTCGAGGCGGCGGTCGACAGGCTCGCCGCCCGCGGCGAGGCCGACCTCGT
The DNA here is from genome assembly GCA_035761245.1 of Capillimicrobium sp. Classification (GTDB taxonomy): domain Bacteria; phylum Actinomycetota; class Thermoleophilia; order Solirubrobacterales; family Solirubrobacteraceae; genus Capillimicrobium. The sequence continues at coordinate 9,758 of DASTRJ010000007.1, forward strand.
CGGCGAGCTGCTGGCCGATCTGCCGGCGCGGGTGATCCTCAACGTCGTCGGCGCCTCGCCGGACCTGCTGCCGCTCATCCAGGAGGGATCGCGGCTGCGGATCGCCTTCGTGTGGGGCCGCCCGACCGAGGCCGAGCAGGCCGAGCTCGCCGCCGGGATGGTGCGCTTCTGGGGCGCGCTGCGCCGGCTCGTCGACGAGCGCGCCGTCGCGCCGCGCGACGACCTCACCAGCGACCTGCTCGCCGTGCGCGACGGGGACGACGCCGTCCTGACGCTCGACGAGATCTCCAGCGTGCTGTTCGCGTTCTTCACCGCCGGCCACGAGACGACGTCGAGCCTGCTCGGCAACGCGATCTGGCAGCTGCTGACCCACCGCGACGCCTGGGAGGCGCTCTGCGCCGACCCCGCGCTCGTCCCGAACGCCGTCGAGGAGGTGCTGCGCTTCGACAGCCCGGTGATCTCCTGGCGGCGCCGGGCGCGGCGCGACGTCGAGATCGCCGGCGTGACCATCCCCGCCGGAGCCCAGGTGCTCCTGCTGCTCGCCGCCGCCAACCACGACGAGGCGGTGTTCGACGACCCGGAGACCTTCGACATCCACCGCGAGGGCGCGCGGCGCCACCTCGCGTTCGGCCACGGCATCCACCACTGCCTCGGCGCCTCGCTGGCCCGGCTCGAGGCGCGCGTCGCCCTCGAGGTGCTGACCGCGCGGCTGCCGGGGATGCGCCTCGCCGGCGACGGGTTCGACGTCGTCGACAACACGACCTTCCGGGGGCCGCTGGCCCTCCACGTCCAATGGGGAGACCAACAGCAGTGACACGACTCGACGGCAAGGTGGCGGTCATCACGGGCGCCGCGCTGGAGCGCGGGCAGGGCGCCTGCGAGGCGCGGCTGTTCGCGCAGGAGGGCGCCACCGTGGTGCTGACCGACGTCCAGGACGAGGCCGGCCGCGCCACCGCGGCGGCGATCGGCGATCGCGCGGAGTACGTCCGGCTCGACGTCACCGACGCCGCCGCGTGGGAGGAGGTCGTCCGCGGCGTGGTGGAGCGCCACGGCCGGATCGACGTCCTCGTCAACAACGCCGGCATCTGGCACACGGGCGGACTGCTCGAGACGTCGCCCGACGAGTTCCGCCGCGTCGTCGAGATCAACCAGACCGGCGTCTTCCTCGGGATGTGGGCGGTCGCGCCGCTCATGCGCGACCAGGGCTCGGGGTCGATCGTCAACATCTCGTCCTCCGCCGGCCTGCGCGGCGACCCGCGCATCCACGCCTACGTCGCGAGCAAGTGGGCGGTGCGCGGCATGACGAAGGCCGCGGCGCTCGAGCTGGCGCCGTTCGGGGTGCGCGTCAACTCCGTCCACCCCGGGCTCATCCAGACGCCGATGTCGGCGACCGAGTTCGAGCCCGGCAAGCCGGATCCCGGCCGCAACGTGCCGATGAAGCGCGTCGGACAGCCGGAGGAGGTCGCCGAGCTGGTCTGCTACCTGGCGTCGGACGCCAGCGCGTACGTGACCGGCGCCGAGGTGGCCATCGACGGCGCCGTCACCGTGTGAGCGCGAGCGGGCCGTGCCCTGGCTGGTGCTGGGGCACGTGCTCGTCGGCGTGATAGCTCGAGCGCACCAGCGGCCCGGCCGCGATGTGCTCGAAGCCCAGCCCGTAGGCCGCCTCCTCGAGCGCCTTGAACTCGTCGGGATGCCAATAGCGCACCACCGGCAGATGCTGCTCGGTCGGCCGCAGGTACTGCCCGACCGTCAACACCTGCACCCCCGCCGCCCGCAGATCCGCAAACGCCGCGACCATCTCCTCGAACGTCTCGCCGAGCCC
>DASTRJ010000008.1:0-37210 GCA_035761245.1 Capillimicrobium sp.
AACACGTCGTCGAGCGTCGGCGACTCCAACTCGAGCGACTCGACCGCGATGTCGAGCTCGTCGAGCGCGCGGATCACCGGCGGGATCGCGGCCCGACCCTCGGCGACGCGGATCGCCACCCGGGCCGGCCCGTCGCACGCCGTGAGCTCGCCGATCCGCGACAGCGCCTCACGCGCGGCCGGGACGTCATCAGGGTCGGACAGGTCGACGTGCAGCGTGGGCTCGCCGACGCGGCGCTTGAGCTCGGCCGGCGTGCCCTCGGCGACGAGCGACCCACGGGCGATGATGCCGACCCGGCCCGCCAGCTGCTCGGCCTCCTCGAGGTACTGCGTCGTCAGGAAGACGGTGGTGCCGTCCTCGTTGAGCGCCCGCACCTCACGCCACAGCGCGCCGCGCGACGTCGGGTCCAGGCCGGTCGTCGGCTCGTCGAGGAACAGCACGCGCGGCCGGTGCACGAGCGCCAGCGCGAGGTCCAGCCGGCGCTTCATCCCGCCCGAGTAGCCCCCGACGCGCCGGTCGGCGGCGCCCAGCAGGCCCACCCGCTCGAGCAGCTCGCCGGCGCGCCGCGCGCGATCCGCCTTCGGGATGCCGTGCAGCGCGGTCTGGAGCCGCAGGTGCTCGCGGCCCGTCAGCAGCGGGTCGAGCGCCGCCTCCTGCAGCGCGGCGCCGATCGCGCGCCGCACGGCGGCGCCTTCCCGGCGGATGTCGTGGCCGGCGACGCGAGCGGTGCCGCCGGACGGCGGCAGCAGCGTCGTGAGCATGAGCACGGTCGTCGACTTGCCGGCGCCGTTGGGCCCGAGGAACCCGTAGATCTCCCCCGGCTCGACGCGGAGGTCGATCCCGTCGACCGCGCGCACCCCGCCCCGGTACGCGCGCGCGAGCGCCTCGACCACGATGCCGTCGCCGTCGGGCATGGCGCCACCCTAGACGGCGGCCGGCCCGCCGCTGGGGGGCGTCCGATCACCGCTCCTGGGGAGCAATCCTCCACGCGTCGGCCCGTGTGGCCGTGGTATACGCGGCCGATGGGCGCCGCCGTCGCACCCTGGCAGTCCGCGCTCGTGACGGGCGCCTCGGGCGGCATCGGCGAGGCGTTCGCGCGAGCGCTCGCCGCGCGCGGCGTCGATCTGCTGCTCACGGGGCCGCCCCGCGACGAGGCCCGCCTCGTCGCGCTCGCCGCCGAGCTCGCCGCCCGGCACGGGGTGCGCGCGCAGGCGGTCGCGGCCGACCTCGCGGAGCGCGACGGGCCGGATCGGCTGCACGCCGCCGCGCTCGCCCTCGGCTTCGAACCGGACGTCGTCGTCAACAACGCCGGCATCAGCGGGGTCGGCGGCTTCACCGCGGCGCCGGCCGACGTCTGGACGCCGATCGTGCGCCTGAACGCCGAGGCCGTCGTCCACCTCACCCGGCTGTTCGTCGAGCCGATGATCGACCGCGGCGCCGGCACGGTCGTGATGGTCGCGTCCACCTCCGCGTTCCAGCCGCAGCCGTACTTCGCCGTCTACGGCGCGTCGAAGGCGTTCGTGCTGTCCTTCGGGCAGGCGCTGTGGGCGGAGGCGCGCGGGCGCGGCGTGCGGGTGGTCACGGTCTGCCCCGGCCCGGTCGACGCGAGCCCGCCGCCCGACGACCCGAGCGCGAGGCCCGTCGGCGTGTGGGCGTTCCTCCGGCGCCGCTTCATCGTGCCCGGCGACGTCGTCGAGGCCGCGCTCGACGCCGCCGCCCGCGACCGCCCCGTCGCCGTGCTGCGCGTGCCCGGGGCGGCGCCGCTGCACGCCCTGCTCGCGCTCGTCCGGTCGGTGCTGCCGTCGCGCCGGCGCCTGCGCATGGCCGAGCGCGTCAACCGCTGGCTCTACGCCGGCGGCGACGGGGCCGGCGCGGTCATCCGCTCCGACATCGCCCAGAGCCGCTCGGCCAGCTCCGGGTCGCGGCTCTCCGGCGACGACGCCGCGCGCTCGGTGCCCGCGAAGTAGGCGCCCGTCACCGCCGCGGCGTCCGGGGACGAGGCGGCGAACACGATCCCCTCCGCCCCGCGCCGGACGTCGACCGAGGCGGAGCGCATCCAGACGTGCATCCCCCGCCAGACCGCGGCGCGCAGCGCGCCGTTGCGGCTTCCCAGGCTCGTGCGCACGAGACCGGGATCGACGGCGTTGACGGTGACGCCGGCGCCGTCGAGGCGGCGCGCCAGCTCGTAGGTGAAGAGCACGTTGGCGAGCTTGGACCGCGCGTAGGCCGGGAACGGCCGGTAGCCGCGTCGCATCGCCGGGTCGCCGACGTCCAGTCGCGCGCGCTCGTGGGCGACCGACACGACGTTGACGATCCGCGAGGGAGCGCTTCGCACCAGCAGGTCGAGCAGCAGGTTCGTCAGCAGGAACGGGGCGAGGTGGTTGACCGCGAGCGTCAGCTCGGCGCCCTCCCGGGTCAGGCGCCGCTCGCGGAACGTGGCCCCCGCGTTGTTGACGAGCACGTCGAGGCGGTCGAGGCGCATCCGCAGCTCGGCCGCCAGCTCGCGGACCTGGTCGAGCTCCGAGAAGTCCGCGGTCAGCCACTCCATGCGGACGCCGAGGCGCCCCATCCGCTCGCGCGCCGCCGCGGTCGTGGCGGCGGTCCGCCCCACGCCGACGACGGTGGCGCCGCGGAAGGCCAGCGCCCGCGCCGTCTCGAACCCGAGGCCCGAGCTGGCCCCCGTCACGACGCACACCTTGCCGTCCATGCGAGACCCCTACCGGGCGGGCGGCCGCGCGGGGGCGTGAGAACGTCCCCCGGCGTTGGGGGGACTTCCGCGGCTACGGCGTCAGGCGGACTTCGCCTGCTCGCCGGGGTCCTCGCCGGCGGCGGCCTCGGTGACGAGCGTCGGCGGGCGGCCCTGCGTGACCGTCTCCTTGGTCACGACGCACTTCTTGACGTCGCGGCGCGACGGCAGCTCGAACTGCACGTCGAGGAGGATCTCCTCGATGATCGAGCGCAGGCCGCGGGCGCCGGTCTCGCGCTCGAGCGCCTTGTCGGCGATCGCGGCGAGCGCCTCGTCCGAGAAGACCAGCTCGATGCCGTCGAACTGGAAGAAGCGCTGGAACTGCTTGGCGAGCGCGTTGCGCGGCTCGGTGAGGATCGTGATGAGGTCGTCGCGCGAGAGCTGGTGGACGGCGCTGACGACCGGCAGGCGGCCGATGAACTCGGGGATCAGCCCGTAGTTGACGAGGTCCTCGGGCAGGCACTGCTCGAAGACCTCGCCGGTGTCCTTGACGTGGTGGGACTCGATCGCCGCGCCGAAGCCGACGCCCTTGTGCCCGATCCGCCGCTCGATGACCTTGTCGAGGTTGGCGAAGGCCCCGCCGCAGATGAACAGGACGTTCGTCGTGTCGATCGACAGGAACTCCTGGTGCGGGTGCTTGCGCCCGCCCTGCGGCGGCACGCTCGCGGTCGTGCCCTCGAGGATCTTCAGGAGCGCCTGCTGGACGCCCTCGCCGGAGACGTCGCGCGTGATCGACGGGTTGTCCGCCTTGCGGGCGATCTTGTCGACCTCGTCGATGTAGATGATCCCGGTCTCGGCCTTCTTGACGTCGTAGTCGGCCGCCTGGATCAGCTTCAGGAGGATGTTCTCGACGTCCTCGCCGACGTAGCCCGCCTCGGTGAGCGCGGTCGCGTCGGCGATCGCGAACGGCACGTTCAGGATCCGCGCGAGCGTCTGGGCCAGCAGCGTCTTGCCGCAGCCCGTCGGCCCGAGCAGCAGGATGTTCGACTTCTGCAGCTCGATGTCCGAGTCGTCGACCTGCATCATCTGGACGCGCTTGTAGTGGTTGTAGACGGCGACGCTCAGCGTGCGCTTCGCGGCCTCCTGGCCCACCACGTACTCGTTGAGGACCTCCCAGATCTCGCGCGGCTTCGGGAGGTTCTCGATGTCGAACGTCGGCGGAGCGGTCAGCTCCTCGTCGATGATCTCGTTGCAGAGATCGATGCACTCGTCGCAGATGTAGACGCCCGGGCCCGCGATCAGCTTCTTGACCTGCCGCTGCGACTTGCCGCAGAAGGAGCAGAGAAGCTGCTCGTTGGAGTCGGTCGGGCGTGCCATGACGAACTAGTGCGAGGAGATGACCCGGTCGATGATGCCGTAGTCCTTGGCCTCCTCGGCGCTCATGAAGTAGTCGCGCTCGGTGTCCTTGGAGACCTTCTCATACGACTGGCCGGTGTGGTCGGCGATGATGTGGTCCAGGCGCTGGCGGATGTCGATGATCTCCTTGGCGTGGATCTCGATGTCCGTCGCCTGCCCCTGGAAGCCGGAGCTGACCTGGTGGATGAGGATCTTGGCGTTGGGCAGCGCCATGCGCTTGCCCGCGGCGCCGCCGGCCAGCAGCAGCGCGCCCATGCTCATCGCGATGCCGACGCAGATCGTCTGCACGTCGGGCTTGATGAACTGCATCGTGTCGTAGATCGCCAGGCCCGCGTACACCGACCCGCCCGGCGAGTTGATGTAGAGCGAGATGTCCTTGTCGGGGTCCTCGGACTCGAGGTGCAGCAGCTGCGCCACGATGAGGTTGGCGATCTGATCGTCCACCGGGGTCCCCAGGAAGATGATGCGCTCGTTGAGGAGGCGGGAGTAGATGTCGAAGGCGCGCTCGCCTCGCGACGTCTGCTCGACCACCATGGGGACAAGTGGGCTCATGGTCCTCGCTTCGATTCGCTCCCAGCCGGGGCGTTCCTCCCCGGCGCCGAGAGCCGCAGTCTACCGAGTGGTCGTCCGCGTCCCGACGGGCTTGAGCGGCGCCCGTCAGGCCTCCGACGCGTCGCCGTCCTCGCCGGGCTCCGGCGTGTACGGCTTGCCCGCCTTCCTGGCCTCCTCGACCGGGATCGCCTTCGCCTCCTCGACCAGGAGGTCGAGCGCGCGGCGGCCCGCCAGGTCCTCCTTGAGGTCGTCGAGGCGGCCGCTCTGCTCGAGCCGGTCGCGCAGCTTCTCGGGCTTGACGTTCTCGCGGGCGGCGGAGGCCTGGAGCGCGTCGAGGATGTCGCCGTCGGACGGCTCGATGTCCTCGGCCTCGATCACGGCGGCGATCACGGCCTCGCGGCGCAGCGCGCGGGCGGCCTCGGGCTTGGCCTCCTCGAGCAGCTCCCCCTCGGTGCGCCCGCCGGCGATCTGGAGGTACGCGTCCTTGGAGATCCCCTGGTGGGCGAGCGAGTGGAGCATGCGGTCCCAGAGCTCGCGCGAGCGGGCCTCGACGAGCGCCTCGGGGACCTCGACCTCGGCCTGGTCGACGACCGCGTCGATGACCGCCTCGCGGAAGGCCTGCTCGACCTGGCGCTCGTCGGCCTCCAGCAGCTTGGCGCGGATGTCGGCGCGCAGCTCCTCGATCGAGTCGAAGCCGGCCTGGTCGACGGCGAAGTCGTCGTCGAGGTCGGGGAGGCGCTTCTCCTTGACCTCCTTGACGGTGACGGCGAACTCCGCGTCCTTGCCGGCGAGGTGCTGGGCGCCGTACTCGTCGGGGAAGGTCACCTTGACGGTGCGCTCCTCGCCCGCGGTCGCGCCCTCGAGCTGCTCCTCGAAGCCGGGGATGAGCCGGCCGGAGCCCAGCTCGACCATCTGGTCGCGGCCGGTGCCGCCCTCGAACGGCTCGCCGTCGATCGACCCGACGTAGTCCATGACGACGAAGTCGCCCGACGCGGCGGCCCGGTCGACGGTCTCCAGGCGCGCGGCGCGCTCGCGCAGCTGCTCGAGCTCGGCGTCGACGGCCTCGTCGGAGGCCTGCGGCTCGCGGCGGCCCACCTCGACGCCCTTGTAGGCGCCGAGCTTGGCGGTCGGGCGCACGCCGATCTCGACGGTGAAGGTGAGCGGCTCCCCCTCGTCCGGCAGGTCGCCGAGGCTCAGGTCCGGATCGCCGACCGGCGCGATGCGCGCCTTGCCGATCGCGTCGGCGTACCAGCGGCCGATCGCGTCGCGGACGGTCTCGTCGAGCACGGCCTGGCGGCCGATGCGGCGGATGACGACCGGCGGCGGCACCTTGCCCTTGCGGAAGCCGGGGATCCGCATGTCGCGGCCGAGCTGGGCCGCGGTCTTGGCCAGCTCGCGCTCGACGACCTCGGGCGGGACCTCCGCCTCGACGCGGACACGGGACTCGGGCAGCTCGGTGACGGTCGTCTTCATGGGCGGCTGACGATAGCGGCGTCAGCCGGCTGGCCCAGCCCGGAGTAGACCTCCCGCGTCTGGGCCGCCACGTCGACCCAGTCGAAGCGGGTGACGTGCTCGGAGGCCTGCGCGATGAGGCGGTCGCGCAGGGCGTCGTCGGTGAGGACCTTGGTCATCATCCGGGCCAGCGACTTCGGGTCGCGCGAGCGGAAGCGCAGGCCCACGTCGTCGTTGGGGACGACCTCGGCGAGGCCGCCGGTGTTGGCGACGATGCACGGGCAGCCGCTCGCCATCGCCTCGAGCGCCACGAGGCCGAACGGCTCGTAGAGCGAGGGCACGACGGTGAGGTCCGCGATCCGGTAGAGCGAGTGCAGGACGTCGTCGCCGATCCAGCCGAGGAACGTGCCGTGCTCCATGAGGCCGAGCTCCTCCGCCTGGCGCTTGAGCTCCTGCTCGTGCGTGCCCGAGCCGGCGACGACGAAGCGCAGGTCCGGCACCTTGCGCAGCACGCCCGTGGGGCCGCCGAGCGCCTCGAGCGCGAACTGGAAGCCCTTCTCGTAGACGAGCCGACCGACGAGCAGCACGAGCTTCTCGCCGGGCCGGGCGAAGCGGGCGCGCAGCTCGTCGAGGTCGCCGCGGGGCCGCAGGTCGCCCGGGTCGATCCCGTTCGGGATGACGGTCACCTGGGCCTCGTCGATGTCGTAGATGTCGGCCACGTGGCCGCGCATGTAGTGCGAGCAGGCGATGACCGCGTCGGCGCGCCGCGCCATCCAGCGCTCGATGCCGTGGATCGTCGACTGCGGCGGCTTGTCGACCCAGCCCTGGTGGCGGCCGTGCTCGGTGGCGTGGATCGTGGTGACGTACGGCACGCCCATCCGGTCGGCGAGCGTGGCGGAGGCGCGGGCGACGAGCCAGTCGTGGCCGTGGACGAGGTCGAAGTCGTGCTCGTCGGCCAGCGCGAGGCCGGCGCGGCGCATGTCGTCGTTCATCGCCTCGACCCACGCGAGGAACCGATCGAGGTCGCGCGGGAACGGCGGCTCCGGCACGCGATGCACGTGCACGCCGGCCTGCACCGCCTCGGCGGGCTCGCCGCGGGTGAGGACGTGGACCTCGGTGCCCTGGCGGACGAGCTCCTCGCTCAGCTTGCGCACGTGGCGGGCGAGGCCGCCCTCGACGACCGGCGGGTACTCCCAGGAGAGGATGAGAACGCGCCCGTTCACGGGGCGGCGAACCCTAGCGAGCGCGGGAGGGCCGGTGCGTGCGGGACGTCACGGTCGGCGCCAGCGTGGCGCTTTTCCCGGGCGCTCGCGGTTGGCGCCGGTCGAGTGTCGAGTTCGTTGCCAGAGCGGCAACGAAGTCGACATTCGACATCCCCCGCGAGCTCGGCCCGCCGCCGCGGACCCGCGAGCCGCCGCGTCTCAGGGTCGCCGCGCCAGCAGCGCGAGGCCGTCCAGCGCCGGGAGGCGCTCCTGCCACTCGCCGTCGGGCAGCGCCGCCTCGCACGGCGCGTCCGGCGTCACGGGCACCACGACCGCGACCTCGCCGCCGCGGACGAACGCGCAGACGCCGTCGGGGGCGTCGAGCGGCTCGTAGCCGCCCTCCGCGAACGCGTCCGGCCGCTCGGCGCGCAGCGCCAGCGCCCGCTCGATGACGTACAGCTTGCGGTGCTCGGGCGCCGGCGCGCCGCCGCCGCGCACCGCCGCCAGCGCCGCCCGCCGCGCGGCCCAGTCGACCGGCCTGCGGTTGTCGGGGTCGACCAGGTTGAGCGCGAGCAGCTCGTCGCCCTGGTAGGTGTCCGGCAGCCCCGGCACGGTGTACTTCAGCAGCAGCTGGCCGAGCGCCGAGCGCTCCCCCAGCTCGGCGACGCGCCGCTGGAACGGCAGGAAGTCCTCCAGGAACGGCTCGTGGGCCACCACCGCGCGCGCGAAGCGCTGCACCGCCTGCTCCCACGCCGGCCGCTGGTGCACCCACGACGTGTTGACCTTCGCCTCTCGCAGCGCCTTCTCGAGGTACCCGTCGAGGCGGTCGAGCGGCTCGATCGGCCACGCGCCGACGAGCGTCTGGAACACGAACCACAGCTCGTCGTCGTCCGGCGCGAGCCGCCCGTCGACCTCCACGCGCAGGCCGGCGACCAGCTCGCGCCAGCGCGTCACCCGCTCGCCCCACTCGTCGGCCAGCCACGAGAGCGCGCCGATCCGCGCGCGCGTGTCGCCGCCGCGCTTGGTGTCGTGGGTCTGCGTGATCAGCAGGTTGCGCGGGAAGCGCCGCGCGCGCTCGGCGTTGCCCGCGTGGAAGTCCGCCACGCTGACGCCGAACCGCGCCGGATCCCCGCCGACCTCGTTGAGCGCCAGCAGCCGGTTGTAGCGGTAGAACGCCGTGTCCTCGATGCCCTTCGCGGTCACCGGTGGCGACGTCTGCTGGAAGCGCACGACGAGCTCGTCCGGCGCCTCGTCGTCGAGCAGGAGCGCCGCCGCCAGCTCGTCGTCCATCCCGGCCGCGCGCACCGCGGCCCGGTCGGCGTCCTCGACCCGGCCGCTCCACGGCTCCACGTACGTCCGGTAGACCGGCAGGCGCGCGAGCGCGTCCGCGATCGCCTCCGCGGAGAACCGGCCGCCGGCGGCGCGCACCAGCCGGTCGACCTCCCGGTCGAAGACCGCGGTCGCCTGCTCGAGCTGGGCCTCGAGCGCCACCTCCTCGAACGAGCGCCGCTCGCCGGTGAAGTCCGCATACGTCCGCGAGAGCGCCGCCTCGGCGCCGCGGTCGACGAACAGCCCCTGGACGTCGTTGAGGAACTCGTAGCCGACGGTCCCGTCGACCGGCCAGTCCCGGAGCTGCTCCCCCGGATGGAGGATCTTCTCGACCCACACGTGCTCGGCGCCCGCGTCGCGCAGCCGCCGCAGGTACCCCGCCGGGTCGAGCAGCCCGTCCGGATGGTCGACGCGCAGGCCGTCGAGGACGCCGTCGGCCAGCAGCTCGAGCACCTTGCCGTGCGTGACCTCGAAGACCTCGGGCAGCTCCTGGCGCACCGCCGCCAGGTCGTCGATGTCGAAGAAGCGCCGGTAGGCGCCCGTCTCCGGATCGACGTCGAAGAACCGGCTGCGCAGCTCCGGATCGCTCCACCAGCGGTTCTCGTCGCCGGTGCCCATGTGGTTGGGCACGATGTCGAGCACGATCCCCAGGCCCTCTGCGGCGAGCGCCCGCAGCGCCTCCTCGCCGCCGAGCTCGCGCGAGACCGTCGTCGGGTCGACGACGTCGTAGCCGTGCGTCGAGCCCTGCCGCGCCTGCAGCGACGGCGACAGGTAGAGGTGGCTCACCCCCAGGTCGCGGAGGTAGGGCACGAGCTCGCGCACGTCGTCGAACGTCAGCTCGGGCGAGAGCTGGAGGCGGTAGGTGGCGCGCAGCGGGTGCATCACGCCGCCCGGCGCAGCACCAGCATCGACCGCGACGGGACGGTGACGACCTCACGCGCCTCGAAGCGCCGCGCGCCCGGCGCCTCGTCGGGGTGCATCGTGTCGATCTCGCTGCACCACGTCGCGCCGAAGCGCTCGTTGGGCAGCGTGAACGCGATGTCCTCGTAGTGGGCGTTGAACAGCAGCAGCCACGAGTCGTCGACGATCGGCTCGCCGTGGCGGTCGACCTCGCGCAGCTGCTCGCCGTTGAGGAAGACGCCGACGACGTGGGCGTCCTCGCGGCTCCAGTCGCGGCGCGTCATCCGCCGCCCGTCCGGGCGGAACCACCACGCGTCGGGCAGCCCCTCGCCCTCGAGGTCCTGGCCGACGAGGAAGTTCGTGCGCCGGAACGCCGGGTGCTCCTGGCGCAGCCGGATCAGCCGGCGCGTGAACGCGAGCAGCCGCTCCTGCTCGGCGTCGAGCTCCCAGTCGTACCAGGAGATCTCGCTGTCCTGGCACCACGCGTTGTTGTTGCCGTGCTGGGTGCGGCCGAACTCGTCGCCGCCGAGCAGCATCGGCGTGCCGATCGACAGCATCAGCGTGGCGAGGAAGTTGCGCTGCTGGCGCAGGCGCAGCTCGTTGATCTCCGGGTCGTCGGTCGGCCCCTCCACCCCGCAGTTCCACGACCGGTTGTCGTCGGTGCCGTCGCGGTTGTCCTCGAGGTTGGCCTCGTTGTGCTTGTCGTTGTAGGAGACGAGGTCGCGCAGCGTGAAGCCGTCGTGCGCCGTGACGAAGTTGATCGACGCGAACGCCTTGCGGCCGACCTCCTCGTAGAGGTCGCTCGAGCCGGTCAGCCGCGCCGCGAACTCGGCGACGTTGGCCTGGCCGCGCCAGAAGTCGCGCACGACGTCGCGGTAGACGCCGTTCCACTCCGACCACAGCACCGGGAAGTTGCCGACCTGGTAGCCGCCGGGCCCGACGTCCCACGGCTCGGCGATCAGCTTGACCTGCGACAGGATCGGGTCCTGGTGGATGACGTCGAAGAACGCCGACAGGCGGTCGACGTCGTAGAGCTCGCGCGCCAGCGCCGAGGCGAGGTCGAAGCGGAAGCCGTCGACGTGGCACTCCATGACCCAGTAGCGCAGCGAGTCCATGATCAGCCGCAGCACGTTCGGCATCACCGGGTTGAGGCTGTTGCCGGTGCCGGTGAAGTCCATGTAGAGGCGCAGGTCGTCCGGCATCAGCCGGTAGTACGCCGCGTTGTCGACGCCCTTGAACGAGAGCATCGGGCCGAGGTGGTTGCCCTCGGCGGTGTGGTTGTAGACGACGTCGAGGATCACCTCGATCCCCGCGCGGTGCAGGGCCTTCACCATGCCCTTGAACTCGCGCAGCGCCTCGTTGCCGCTGCCGTGGTGGGCGTAGAGCGCGTGCGGCGCGAAGTAGCCGATGGAGCTGTAGCCCCAGTAGTTCGTCAGGCCGCGCTCGAACAGGAACGACTCGTCGGCGATGTGGTGGATCGGCAGCAGCTCGACCGCGGTGACGCCGAGCTCCTTGAGGTGCGCGAGCGCCTCGTCGGAGGCCAGGCCCGCGTAGGTCCCGCGCAGGTGCTCCGGCACGTGCGGATGCAGCTTCGTGAAGCCCTTGACGTGCGTCTCGTAGATGACGGTCTGCGACCAGCGGTGGTTCGGCGGGCGGTCGTCCTCCCAGTCGAAGCGCTGGTCGACGACGAGGCACTTCGGGATCGCCGGCGAGGAGTCCTCGTCGTCGAGCTCGAGGTCCGCCTCCGGGTTCTCGGGGTCCGGGACGTAGGGCAGCGTGTTGGCCCGGTCCCACAGCACCGGGCCGTCGATCGCCTTCGCGTACGGGTCGATCAGCAGCTTGTGAGGGTTGAAGCGGTGGCCGCGCCGAGGGTCGTACGGGCCGTGGACGCGGTAGCCGTAGCGCTGGCCGGGACCGACGCCGGGCAGGTAGCAGTGCCAGTTGTGGGCCGTGTTGTGCGGCACGTCGACGCGCGTCTCGTTGTCGTCGGCGTCGAACAGGCACAGCTCGACGCGCTCGGCGTGCTCGCTGAACAGCGAGAAGTTCGTGCCCTGCCCGTCCCAGGTCGGGCCGAGCGGGAAGGGCCTTCCCGGCCAGACCTCGACCGCGGCGCGAGCGTCGGTGTCGGTGGTCATCGGATCAGTGCTCCCGCGCGCGGCGGCAGCGTCACCGCACCCGCTCGCATCCGCGCGCCGTCGTGGGTGGTGAGGACGAGCTCGGCGCCGTCGACCGGCACCTCGCTCTCCTCGTCGGAGAAGTTGCAGGCCAGCTCGTGCTCGCCGCGGCGGACGCGCAGCCAGCGGGCCTGCTCGTCGAAGCGGATGTCGCCCGCCTCGCCGCGGACCTCCCGGCGCACGCGCAGCAGGTCGGCGTAGAGCGCCCGCAGGCCGGCGTCGGCCTCCCAGCTCAGCTTCGAGCGCTCGAAGGTGTCGGGGTCCTGCGGGTCGGGGACCTCCTCGCCGGCGAACTGGGCGAACGCGGCGAACTCGCGCCGGCGTCCCTCGCGGGTTGCGTCGGCGATCCGCTTGTCGATGTGGTCGGAGAAGAACTGGAACGGCGCCCGCTCGCCGTGCTCCTCCCCCATGAAGAGCATCGGCGTGAACCCTGACAGCAGCGTGCAGAAGGCGGCAAGCCGCAGCGCGCCCCCGTCGAGCCGGTCGCCGAAGGCGCGGTTGCCGACCTGGTCGTGGTCCTGGTCGAAGACCACGAACGCCTCGCGCGGCACGTCGCCGGCCGGCGCGCCGAAGCAGCGGCCGCGGAACGACGACCAGGTGCCGTCGTGGACGTGCGGGCGGCGGAACGCCTTGGCGAGGTCGGCGACCCGGCCGAACTCGGCGTAGTAGCCCTCGCGCTCGTCGGTCAGCAGCGTGCGCAGCGCGTGGTGGAAGTCGTCGGCCCAGGCGGCGTCGCACCCCCAGCCGCCGCGCTCGGGCGACCGGACCACCTTCGGGTCGTTCAGCCCGGACTCGGCGATGACGAGCGCGCCCTCGCGCGCCGCGTGCGCGCGCCGGGCCACCTCCGCGACGAGGTGCTCGGGGCGCTGGTCGAAGATCGCGTGGATCGCGTCGAGGCGCAGCCCGTCGACGTGGAAGTCGCGCAGCCAGCCCTCGGCGCTCTGGCAGACCCACTCGCGGACGGCGTCGGAGCCCTCGTCGTCGTAGTTCATCGCGGCGCCCCAGAACGTCTCGTACTTGTCGGTGAAGAACGGCCCGAACGAGCGCAGCGCCCGGTTGCCCGACGCTCCGACGTGGTTGTAGACGACGTCGAGGACGACCGCGAGCCCGGTGGCGTGGGCCCGGTCGACGAGCCGGGCGAACGCCTCGGGGCCGCCGTAGGCGTGGTGCGCCGCGGAGTGGTAGACGCCGTCGTAGCCCCAGCCGTGCTCTCCGGGGAACTCGGCGATCGGCATCACCTCGATCGCGGTGACGCCGAGCTCGGCGAGCTCCTGCAGGCGGTCGGCGGCGGCGTCGAAGGTCCCCTCGGGCGTGAACGTGCCGACGTGCAGCTCGTAGACGACGAGGTCCGCGAGCGCGGGCGGCCGGAACGCGCCGTCGGTCCACGGCAGCCGGCGCGGGTCGAGCACGCGCGACGGGCCGCGCAGGCCGCGCGGCTGCCAGCGCGTCGCCGGGTCGGGCAGCCGCCGGCCGTCGAGCAGGATCCAGTAGTCGTCGCCGTGGCCGGCCGGCACCTCGCCGGCCCACACGCCGTAGCCCTCGGGCTCGAGCGCCGTGTCGCCGCGCCGGGCGACGCGGACGTCGACGCGGTCGGCCTCCGGGGCCCAGACCCGTACGACGGAGCGGCCGTCGCTGGCGGGGGTCGCGCCGAGCGGGCGCGTGAAGGGCAGGTCGCTCACGCGCCGCGCTTACTACCCGCCGCGGGGCGGTCCGGCACCAGCCACAGCACGCCGAGCGGCGGCAGCGTCAGCTGCGCGGACGTCGGCTGGCCGTGCCACGGGATGGCCTCGGCCTCCACCCCACCCCAGTTGCCGACGTCGCTGCCGCCGTAGTGATGGGAGTCGGTGTTGAGCGCCTCGACCCACCGGCCGGCCCGCGGCAGCCCGACGCGGTAGCCCTCGCGCGGCACCGGCGACAGGTTGCACACGCAGACGACGACGTGGTCGCCCTCCCCCTGGCGCGCGAAGGCGACGACGTTGCGGTCGGCGTCGTTGGGCTCCAGCCAGAAGAACCCCGATGCGTCGAAGTCGCGCTCCCACAGCGCCGGCGTGTCGCGGTAGACCCGGTTGAGGTCGCGCACGAGCGCCTGGACGCCGGAGTGGCCGGCGTCCTCGAGCAGGTGCCAGTCGAGCGAGCGCTCGTGGCTCCACTCGCGCTCCTGGGCGAGCTCGCCGCCCATGAACAGGAGCTTCTTGCCGGGGTGCGCCCACATGTAGCCGTAGAGCGCGCGCAGGTTGGCCAGCTGCTGCCAGCGGTCGCCCGGCATCTTGCCCAGCAGCGAGCCCTTGCCGTGGACGACCTCGTCGTGGCTGAGCGGCAGCACGAAGTTCTCGCTGAAGGCGTACATGAGGCTGAAGGTGAGCTGGTGGTGGTGGTAGCGCCGGTACACCGGGTCCTGCTGGAAGTAGCCCAGCGTGTCGTGCATCCAGCCCATGTTCCACTTGAAGCCGAAGCCGAGCCCGCCGAGGTACGTCGGGCGCGACACCCCCGGCCACGCCGTCGACTCCTCGGCGACCGAGACGATCCCCGGCTCGTGCGCGAACAGCCGCTCGTTGAGCTCCTTGAGGAACGAGACCGCGTCGAGGTCCTCGCGCCCGCCGAACCGGTTCGGGATCCACTCGCCCTCGTTGCGCGAGTAGTCGAGGTAGAGCATCGAGGCCACCGCGTCGACCCGGATGCCGTCGGCGTGGTACTCCTCGGTCCAGAAGAGCGCGTTGGAGAGCAGGAAGTTGCGCACCTCGTTGCGCCCGTAGTTGAAGACGAGCGTCCCCCAGTCGGGGTGCGCGCCGCGGCGCGGGTCCTCGTGCTCGTAGAGGGCCGTGCCGTCGAAGCGCGCCAGCGCCCAGTCGTCGCGCGGGAAGTGCGCGGGCACCCAGTCGAGGATCACGCCGAGGCCGCGGTCGTGCATCCGGTCGACGAACGCCTTGAAGTCGTCCGGGGAGCCGTAGCGCGGCGTCGGCGCGTAGTAGCCGGTCACCTGGTAGCCCCACGACCCGCTGAACGGGTGCGCCATCACGGGCAGCAGCTCGACGTGCGTGAAGCCCATGTCCGTCGCGTAGTCCGCCAGCTCGTCGGCGAGCTCGAGGTAGCTCAGGCAGCGGTCGCCCTCGAGCGGGTTGCGCCGCCACGACCCGAGGTGGACCTCGTAGATCGACATCGGGCCCGCCAGCGGCTCGCGCTCGCGCCGGCGCTCCATCCACGCCGCGTCGCTCCACCGGTGCCGCGAGCGGTGCACCACCGAGCTCGTCTGCGGCGGGTGCTCGGCGGCGAACGCGACGGGATCCGCCTTCAGCAGCAGGTCGCCCGCCTGCGTGCGGATCTCGTACTTGTAGCGCGCGCCCTCCTCGACGCCGGGCACGAACAGCTCCCAGATCCCCGACGCGCCGAGCGAGCGCATCTGGTGCAGCCGCCCGTCCCAGAGGTTGAAGTCGCCGACCACGCTCACCGAGCGCGCGGCCGGCGCCCAGACGGCGAACGCCGTCCCCGCGACGCCGTCGAGCTCGGTCACGTGGGCGCCGAGGCGCTCCCACAGCCGCTCGTGGCGCCCCTCGCCCGCGAGGTGCAGGTCGAGCTCGCCGATCGTCGGCGGGAAGCGGTACGGGTCCTCGATCGTGGCGGTGACGCCGTCGGGGTAGCGGACCTCGAGCGCGTAGCGCAGCGGCAGCGCGGCCTCCTTGACCGTCCCCTCGAACAGCCCGGCGGGATGGGTGCACTTCAGCGCGACCGCCTCGCCGTCGACGAGCGCGCTGATCGCCTCGGCGGCCGGCCGGAAGGCGCGGATGCGCACCCCGCCGCGCGTCGGGTGCGCGCCGAGCAGGCCGTGGGGGTCGGCGCTGTCGCGGGCGACGACGGCCTCGACGCGGTCCTTCAGCGCGGCGCTCACTCGATCGGCTCCTCCAGCAGGCGCCGGATCCCCGCGACCGGGATGCCGACCCAGTCCGGGCGGTTGTCGAGCTCGTAGCGCAGCTCGTAGACCGCCTTCTCGAGCTCGTAGATGCCCAGCAGCGACTCGATGGCGCGCTGGCCCTGGGGCAGCAGGCTCGGCTCCACGGTCTCCAGGTACCCGGCGAGGTACGTGTCGCGCGCCTGCTGCTCCCAGCCCTCGGGCACCGGGTTGCCGCGCAGGATCTCCGAGGCCGAGGCCGCGTAGGCGAACGAGCGCAGCATGCCGGCCACGTCGCGCAGCGGCGAGCGCTTGCGGCGCCGCTCGGTGATGTGGCGCGCCGGCTCGCCCTCGAAGTCGATGATGACCCAGCGGTCGCCGGTGCGCAGCGTCTGGCCGAGGTGCAGATCGCCGTGGTGGCGGATGAGCCGGCCGCCCGCGCCGACGTGCGACATCACCTGCAGGCGGTCGCGGATGTCCTCGCCGCGGCCGGCGATCGGCGCGACGCGCTCGTCGTCGTCGGGCAGGTCGATGAACAGCCGCTCGATCGCCTCGTCGATCGTCGCGGTCACCAGCGACAGCGACTCCGTGCCGGGATCCTCGGGCGCGAAGTCGGGGTCGGTCGGGTCCGAGCCGAGCAGCGCGTGCATCCGGCCGGTCACCCGGCCGAGCTCGTGCAGGCGCTCGAGGAAGCGATCGGGCGCCGATCCGAGCTCGTCGAGCGCCAGCTCCCAGCCGTCGCGGCCGTCGGCGACGTAGCTCTGGGCGATGCCGAGCGTGGCGTCGAGCTGCTCGGAGCGCAGCTCGTACCACCCCACGAGCGGGGCGATGTTCTCGTAGCCCTTCGCCGTGAGGAAGCGCAGCATCTCGAGCTCCGGGTTCTCGCCGGGCTCGAGGCGGCGGAAGACCTTCAGCACGACGGCGTCGCCGAGGACCACCGAGCTGTTGGACTGCTCGGCGCCCATCGGCCGCACCGACGGGTCGCTCGGCAGCGGCGGGCCGCCCGCCGCGCAGTGGAACGCGACCGTCCCCTGCGCCCCCTCGACGACCGCTTCGCCGGCCATCAGCCGCGTCAGCGCCACCGCGTGCGGGCGGCTGGCGACGGCGTCGAGCGCGATGCGGCCGCGCTCGATGCCGACGAGCAGCTGGTAGAGCTCGTGGGTGCCGGCCGGGAAGTGCGCCTCGACGAGCCCGAGCGCGAGCGGCGGGGCGTCCGAGAGCTCGAGGATCTCCGGCACGGTGACCTCGGCGACGTCGCGCGTCTTGGAGGCGAACCAGCGCTGGCGGGTGAGCCACTCGGCGATCGGCTCGGCGGCGAGGCGGTCGGCGAGCCCGGTCATGCCTCGCCGTCCTGGTCGGCGTCGCGGTCCTCGAGCGTGAACCAGTAGAAGCCGCGCGGCGCGAGCGTCAGCAGGTACGACAGCTCGCCGATCCGCGGGAACACCGTCCTGCCGAACATCTCGACCGGATAGCGCCCCTCGTAGCGGCTGAGGTCGAGCTCGACCGCCTGCGCGCTGCGGGCCAGGTTGTGCACGCAGAGCACGACGTCGTCCTGGTAGGTGCGCACGTGGGCGAAGATCCGGTGGTTGGAGGGCTCGAGCGCCTCGTAGGTGCCGAGGCCGAACACCGGGTGCTCCTTGCGCAGCATCACGAAGCGCCGCAGCCAGCGCAGCAGCGACGTGGACGTGCGCAGCTGCGCCTCGACGTTGACCGCCTGGTAGCCGTAGACCGGGTCCATCAGCGGCGGCGCGTAGAGCTGGGCGAAGTCCGCGCGCGAGAAGCCGCCGTTGCGGTCGCCCGTCCACTGCATCGGCGTCCGGACGCCGTCGCGGTCGCCGAGGTAGACGTTGTCGCCCATGGAGATCTCGTCACCGTAGTAGAGGACGGGGCTGCCCGGCAGCGAGAAGAGGATCGCGTGCATCAGCTCGATCTCGTCGCGGCCGTTGTCGAGCAGCGGCGCGAGCCGGCGGCGGATCCCGAGGTTGGACTTCATCCGCGGGTCCTTGGCGTACTCCGCCCACATGTAGTCGCGCTCCTCGTCGCTGACCATCTCGAGCGTCAGCTCGTCGTGGTTGCGCAGGAACAGGCCCCACTGGCAGTTGTCCGGGATCTCCGGCGTCTGCGCGAGGATCTCCTTGATCGGCGTGGCGTCCTCGCGGCGCAGCCCCATGAACATGCGCGGCATGACCGGGAAGTGGAACGCCATGTGGCACTCGTCGCCGTTGCCGAAGTACTGCACGACGTCGGCGGGCCACTGGTTGGCCTCGGCGAGCAGCACCGTGTCGGGGTACTCCTCGTCGACCATCCGCCGCACGGCCTTCAGGAACTCGTGGGTCTTCGGCAGGTTCTCGCAGTTGGTGCCCTCCGCCTCGTAGAGGTAGGGCACCGCGTCGAGGCGGAAGCCGTCGAGCCCGAGCTCGAGCCAGAAGCGCAGCACGTCGAACATCGCCTCGTGCACGGCAGGGTTCTCGTAGTTGAGGTCCGGCTGGTGCGAGAAGAAGCGGTGCCAGTAGTAGGCGCCGGCGACGTCGTCCCAGGCCCAGTTCGACGTCTCCGTGTCGAGGAAGATGATCCGAGCGTCCTGGTAGCGCTCGTGCGTGTCGGACCACACGTACCAGTCGCGCTCCGGCGACCCCGGCGGGGCGTGCCGGGCGCGCTGGAACCACGGATGGTCGGTCGACGTGTGGTTCATGATCATGTCCGCGATCACGCGGATGCCGCGCTCGTGCGCGTCCTGCAGCAGGGCGCCGAACTCGTCCACCGTCCCGTAGACCGGGTCGATGTTCGTGAAGTCCGAGACGTCGTAGCCGCCGTCGCGCAGCGGCGACGGGTAGATCGGCATGATCCAGATGCAGTCGACGCCGAGCCACTGCAGGTAGTCGAGCTTCTCGCGCAGGCCGATGATGTCGCCGTGGCCGTCGCCGTTGCCGTCGTGGAAGCCGCGCAGGAGCACCTGGTAGAAGACCGCGGTCTTGAACCACAGCGGGTTGCTCTCGAACCAGTGCGGGGCGGGCTGCGGCGCGGGGGCGGTCACCGGCGGACCACCGCCAGGACGTGCGCGGGCCGGTCGGCCGGGTCGAGCCGCACGTAGTTGCGGCCCATGTGCCAGTCGAAGCGCTCGCCCTTGATGAGGTCGACGACGGCGAACGCCGGCGGCAGGCCGAGCTCGTAGGGCACGATCGCGACGCCCTCCTCGGCGTGGTGCGGGTTGATGTTGACGACGCAGATGACGAGGTCGTCGCCGTGGCGCTTGGCGTACGCGACGAGCGCGTCGTTCTCGGTCTCCAGGAAGCGCAGGCCGGTGAGGTGCTGCAGCGCCGGATGCTCGCGCCGGATCTCGTTCATGCGGGCGACCAGCGGCAGCAGCGGCCCGTCGAGCGACCGCGCCTTGACCTCGTACTTCTCGGAGTCGAGGTACTCCTCGCTGCCCGGCCGGACCGGGACGTTCTCGAAGCTCTCGAAGCCGGAGTAGATGCCGTACGTCGGCGACAGCGTCGCCGCCAGCACGAGCCGCAGCGCGAACGCGGGCGGGCCGCCGTGCTGGAGCTCCTCGGTGAGGATGTCGGGCGTGTTGGCGAAGAAGTTCGGCCGGTAGTAGTCCTGCATGCCCGAGGTCGTCAGCTCGGTCAGGTACTCCGTGAGCTCCCAGCGCGAGCTCTTCCACGTGAAGTACGTGTAGGACTGGTTGAAGCCGACCTTCGCGAGCGTGCGCATCATCGCCCCGCGGGTGAACGCCTCGGCGAGGAAGAGCACGTCGGGGTGGTCGCGGCGGACCTCGCGGATCAGCCACTCCCAGAACGGCAGCGGCTTGGTGTGCGGGTTGTCGACGCGGAAGATCCGCACGCCGTGGCGCACCCAGTGCAGGACGACGTCGCGCAGGGCGTGCCAGAGCCCCTCCCAGTCCTCGCACTCCCAGTTGACGTTGTAGATGTCCTGGTAGCGCTTCGGCGGGTTCTCGGCGTACTTCAGCGTCCCGTCGGGGCGGCGGTGGAACCACTCCGGGTGCTCGCGCAGCCAGGGGTGGTCCGGCGACGTCTGGATCGCGAAGTCGAGCGCGATCTCCATCCCGTGCCGCTCGCAGGTGGCGACGAGGTGGTCGAAGTCCTCGAGCGTGCCGAGGTCCGGGTGGATCGCGTCGTGGCCGCCCTCCGGCGCGCCGATGGCCCACGGGCTCCCGGGGTCGTCCGGCTCGGCGACGAGCGCGTTGTTGCGGCCCTTGCGGTTCGTGGTGCCGATCGGGTGGATCGGCGGCAGGTAGATGACGTCGAAGCCGAGCTCGGCGAGCCGCGGCACGTGGTCGGCGACGCCGCGCAGCCCGCCGAACGAGCGCGGGAAGAGCTCGTACCAGGAGCCGAAGCGGGCGCGGACGCGGTCGACCTCGACGTGCAGCTCGCCGTCGAGGCAGCTGGCGCGCGAGCGATCGGGGTGGCGCTCGACGATCGCCGCGATCTCCGGGTCGAGCGCGAGGTCGACGGTCAGGTGCTCGGCCGCCTGGACGAGCCGGGCGCCGTCCTCGCCGCCGGCCCGTGCCGCGGTCTCGCGCAGCAGCACCGCGCCCTCCGACAGCTCGCCGGAGAGGTCCTCCTGGCCGGCCTCGACCTTGCGCTGGACCTCGCTGCACCAGGTCGCCCAGTGGTCGGTCCAGGCCTCGATCGTCCACGTGTAGCGGCCCTGCGTCGTGACCGGGAACGAGCCCTGCCAGCGGTCGCCGTCGAGGTGGGCGTCGATGCGCCGCATCGGCGCCTCGTGCCAGGCGGACTCGGCCGTGGCGTCGCTGGCATCGGCAGGGCCGCGGTAGCGCACGACCGCCCGCAGGACGTCGTGGCCGTCCTTGAAGATCGTGGCGTACACGTCGACGACGTCGCCGACGCACGCCTTCGACGGATACCGGCCGCAGTCGACGCTCGGGGCCGGGTCCTCGATCTGGATGCGTGGCGGAGGTGGCTTGCGGGAACTCGGCACGACGAATGTCCGTACTTCCGCCTTCGGGCCATCTCTAACCTCGCCTCGTGGAGAAACTTCCGCGAAGTGCCGGCGTGCAGCTCCACATCACCTCGCTGCCGGGCGGCCGCCTCGGCGACGAGGCCTACCGGTTCGTCGACTGGCTGCACGACGCCGGCCAGTCGTGGTGGCAGATGCTGCCGCTCGGCCCGCCGGACCGGGCCCGGTCTCCGTACAAGGCCAAGTCGGCGTTCGCCGCCTGGCGCGGCCTGCTCGCCGACCCGGCGGCGCCCGTCGACGCCGACGAGGAGCAGGCGTTCCGCGAGCGCTCGGCGTTCTGGATCGACGGCTGGATGGCGTTCGCCGGCGGGCGGCGCGCGCTCCTCGACCAGGTGCGCTTCGACCGCGAGTGGGCGGCGCTGCGCACCTACGCCGCGTCCGCCGGTGTGCGGCTCATCGGCGACGTGCCGATCTACGTCGCGCCGGACGCGGCCGACGAGCGCGCGTGGCCGGAGCTCTTCCAGGACGGCGTGCAGGCCGGGGTGCCGCCCGACGCCTACAGCGACACCGGCCAGCTGTGGGGCAACCCGCTCTACGACTGGCCGCGGCTGCAGCGCCAGCGCTACCGCTGGTGGACCGAGCGGCTGCGGCGGACCTTCGAGCTCTACGACCTCGCGCGGGTCGACCACTTCCGCGGCTTCGTCGCCTACTGGGCCGTGCCGGCCGGCGCCAGGGACGCCCGTGACGGGCGCTGGAAGCGCGGCCCGGGGCGCGCCGTGTTCGACGCGGCCGCGCGCGACCTCGGCTCGCTGCCGCTGATCGCCGAGGACCTCGGGGTGATCACGCCCGCCGTCGAGCGCCTGCGCGACGACCTCGGGCTCCCCGGGATGCTCGTCCTCCAGTTCGGCTTCGACCCCGACGACCCGCACGGCCCGCACCGGATCGAGCAGCACCGGGAGCACGCGCTCGTCTACGCGAGCACGCACGACTCGGACACGGTGCGCGGCTGGTACGAGAGCCTGGCGCCGGAGCGGCGGGCCGAGGTGGACGCGGCGGGGGCCCGCTTCGACGACGCGGAGCCGTGGTGGCGGCTGATCCGCCTGGCCGCCTCCTCCCCCGCCGTCGTCTCGATGGTGCAGGCGCAGGACGTCCTGGGGCTCGGCTCGGAGGCGCGCATGAACGTCCCGGGGCGCGCGACGGGCTCGTGGCGGTGGGCGCTCGCGCCCGGCGCGCTCACCCGCGAGCACGCGCGGCGACTGCGGGCCGTGGCCGAGGAGTCGGGGCGGCTGCCGGCGTCATGAGGCCGGGGCTGGTCGCGCTCGGCGACTCCATCACCAACGGCGAGGGCGCCCCGATGCTGGGCGTGCGTCCGTGGTCCTGGACGCAGTGGCTGGCCACGGCGCTCGAGCTGCCCTACACGGGGCTGGCCGAGAACGGCGCCAGGGCCCCGGACCTCCTCGCCCGCCAGCTCCCGCGCCTCGACGGCCCGTACGCGATCGGCTGCCTGTGGATCGGCGTCAACGACGTGCGCTCGGTCGACTTCGACCTCGCGGCCTACGCCGGCGACCTCGCCGCGGCCGTCGACGGCGTCGCGGCGGCGTGCGAGCGCGTGGTGATGCCGACGATCCCGCTCGACCTCGGCCGGCCGCGCGCGGGCGAGGCGAAGGTCGGCGCGGCGAACGCGGCGATCGCTCGCGAGGCGGCACGCGTCGGCGCGGTCGTCGTCGATCTCGCCCGCCTGCGCGGCTGGCGGCTGGTGCTCCCGGACGCGGTGCACCTCACCGCCGCGGGCCAGCTCCTCGTCGCCGACCTGGCGGCCGGGGCGCTCGCCGCCGCCGGGGCGACCGTCCCGGCCCGGCCGTCCGCGCTGGCCGAGCGCGACGACAGCCCGCTGGGCGCCGCCCGCTACGCGCTGACCGGCCACGCGGCGGCGCTCGCGCGCGACTGGCGCCGCCGCGCCGTGGAGGGCGCGGCGCGCCGGCTTCGGCGATGATGGCGGCCATGCGCCGCCTGTTGCTCCGCCTGCGCGCCGGCCGCCGCGTGGCGGTCGGCCACGACGTCCGCGCCGGCCGCGGCGTCCGGATCGAGGCGGCGCCGGGCGCGCGCGTCGTGCTCGGCGACGGCTGCCGCATCGGCGACGGCTCGCGGCTGGCCGCGCGCGGCGGCGAGCTGCGGATCGGCGCGGGCGCGCGGATCGGCGAGCGCTGCGTGCTCGTCGCGCACACCGGCATCGACGTCGGCGAGCGCGCCACGATCGGCGACTGGGCCGCCGTGCTCGACGCCGAGCCGCGCGCCGGCGACGTCGAGACCCCGCTCCGGGCCCACGGCGTCGACGCTGCCGCGGTGCGGATCGCCCCCGGGGCGGTCGTCGGCCCGGCCGCGCGGGTGCTCGGCGGCGCGGTGGTCGACGCGCGCGTCGAGGCCGGGACGACCGTGCCGAGGGCGCGATGAGCCGCCGGCTGGCCACCTGGTACTGCACGGGCCCGCTCGGGCACCTCGTCGCCGGCGTGGCGGACTGGGCCGAGCTGCTGGGCCGCTACCTGTGGGCGCGGGCGCGCGGCCGCGACCCGTGGGGCGCGGGCTGACGCCCGCGGTCAGGCGGCCAGCGCGAACAGCGGCCAGCGGAAGGCGACGCCCTTGAGCTCGTGGCTGCCGAGGTCGTCGAAGCGCAGCTCCGAGCCGACGACGGTGCCGAAGACCGTGCCGGAGACGAGGACCTGGCGCGGCTCGGCGAGGTCGCAGACGCGCGCCGCGATGTGCACCGCCATCCCGCCGACGTCGTCGCCGATGAGCTCGCACTCGCCGGTGTGCAGGCCCGCGCGCGCGGTGACGCCCAGCCCGGCGAGCTCGTCGACGAGCGCGTCGGCGCAGCGCACGGCGTCCGACGGCGCGCCGGCGAAGGTCGCGAGGATGCCGTCGCCCGTCGTCTTGATGAGGCGGCCGCCGTAGCGCTCGACGGCGCGCGTCGCGGCGGCGTCGTGGGCGGCGAGCGTGTCGCGCCACCGCGCGTCCCCGAGCTCGGCCGCGCGGCGCGTGGCGTCGCAGACGTCGGTGAAGAGCACCGTGCGCAGCGCGCGGTCGCTGGCG
Source organism: Capillimicrobium sp. (assembly GCA_035761245.1). GTDB lineage: Bacteria > Actinomycetota > Thermoleophilia > Solirubrobacterales > Solirubrobacteraceae > Capillimicrobium. The sequence goes on from DASTRJ010000008.1 coordinate 23,623, forward strand.
ACCGGCAGCGGCCGGCCGGTCACGAACTCGGAGATCTCGCTGACCAGCCGCCCGGCGTCGCCGATGCTCGGCAGGTTGTCGCGCCCGGGCAGCTCCACGAGCCGGGCATTCGGGATGTGCTCCGCCATGTAGCGCGAGTGGCGCACGTCGATGAGCTCGTCGTCGATCCGGTGCAGCAGGAGCGTCGGCTGGGTGATGCGCGGCAGCAGCTCGCGGACGTCCGCCGCGCCGCGCTCGATGCTGGCGCGCGCGGCGCCCGGGCTGGCCGAGAGCCGCTCGAGCCGGGCGAACCAGGCCCGCAGGCGCGGGTCGTCGGCGGCGCTCGGCGCCGCGCGGTGCACGATCTGCCCCTCGCCCCAGTGGGCGAGGATCTCCTCGAACGTGCGGGCGCGCTCGTCGGCGGTGTAGGTGAACTCGTAGCCGGGGCCGGCCTGCGTGGCCGCGAGCGCGGCATAGAGGATGAGCGCGCTCACCCGGTCGGGCCGCTCGACCGCGTAGCGCAGGCACAGCGGCGCGCCCCCGGCCTGGCCGACCATGACGACCTGCTCGGCACCGGCCGCGTCGAGGACGGCGTCGACGTCGCCCAGCTCGATCTCGAGGTCCGGCGCGATGCCGGGGTCCGACAGCCCGATCCCGCGGCGGTCGAAGAGGATGACGCGGCAGAACGAGGCGATCCGCGACAGGTAGCGCGCGAGGCCGGGCTCCTCCCAGAGGTGCTCGAGGTGGCTGACGAAGCCGATGCTCAGCAGCAGGTCCGGCGGCCCCTGGCCGACGGTCTGGAAGGCGATCGAGACGTCGCCGTTGCGCGCGTACTGGGTCGTCGGGACCACGACATCGCCGACCCTAACCGCGCGCGAAGCGACCGGTCGGGCTGAGCCCGTCCGCCTGGGCGTCGGCGGCCATCTCGGCCGCCGCCGCGTCCATCATGCCGGCCGCGGCGCGGGCGCCCGCCCGGCGGGCCTCCTCGGCACAGCGGATCGCCCGGCGGGCCCGCGGGACGAACGCCTCGCCGGCCGGGGTCAGCGCCACGCGCCGCGTCGTGCGGACGAACAGCGGATAGCCGAGCTCGGCCTCGATCGCCCGGATCCGGTTGCTCAACGACTGCCGGGACATCCCCAGGCGGTCGGCCGCTCGGGCGAAGTGCAGCTCGTCAGCGAGCGTCACGACCCAGCGCAGGTGCCGAAGTTCTAGCTGCATGATCAGCGATCTTAAAGTGCCTGGCGGACCTCATGCCGCTCAGGCACATCGTGCCGCTGATCGGAGCGCTTCGCGAGGGCGGCTAGGCGTCCTCGCGCTCCGGGCTCTCCAGCCGGAAGAAGTTGCTCTGGCGGCCGTCCTTGCGCTCCTCCTGGTAGATGAAGTTCAGGCGGCGCGCGTCGAAGGTGGCGAACCACTCGTCCCAGCTGACGTGGCGCAGGCGCTCGCTGTCGCCGCCGAAGTCGAACCGCAGGACGCCGAGCGTGTCGCCGTGCTCGGTGCCCTCCACGGTGGCGGGGGTCGCGTTGCGCGCCTCGGCCCACTGGCGGATGACGTCGTGGTTCGTGGTCGCCAGGCTGCGGCCCGGGCGCTCCGGGTCGTCGTCGGTCGACGTGATCTCCTGGGAGTACTTCAGCGAGTCCGAGGTCTCGGGGCCGGTCCGGATGCGGCCGCCGTCGGGCCCGGCGTCCTCGCCGCCCTCGCCGCCGGAGCCGCCGCGGCTGAAGCGGCCCGCGCGCGCCTCGGCGACCGCCTCGACGAGCTCCTCCTTGTTCATCGTCGACACGCCGCCGACGCCCTCCTCGCGGGCGGCGTCGCGCAGCTCGTCGACCTTCATCGCGCGCAGCTCGGTCTCGCTGACGCCGGGGGTGTTCGGGGTCTGGTTGCCGGGCTTGTCGGCCACGTCGCGCCTCCTGGAGTCGGGGGTCCTGGCGGGCGACTACCCCACGCGCCGAGCTGCTACCACCCGGCTGCGCGAGCGAGGCCGAGCGCGTACTCCGGCCACCAGGAGCCCGCGGGCGGACCGCCGTTGCAGGCGCCGTCCGACTCGCCCGGCCGCTTGATCCAGAGGCTGGCGTCGTGGCGACGATCGAGCTGGCGCGTGGTCGGCGTCGCGCCGAGGGCGCGGCCGGGCGGGTTGCACCACTCGCCGCCCGGATCGGGCCCGAGGCCGTTGCGGCTCGTGTCGAACACGAAGTGCTTGCCGCCGGCGAGCTCGCCGACCCGGCGGGCGTAGGGCAGCAGCTCGTCGGTGGCGACGAAGTTCGAGACGTCGAGGCTGAAGCCCTGCGCGTCGTCGGCGCCGGCCTCGACCAGGCGGGACGCCGCCTCCTCGGCCGGCAGCCAGCGCGGATGGCCGGCGTCGATGAAGACGCTCACGCCCGGGCGCGACGCGAGCACCGAGACGGCGTCGCGCAGCAGCGCGAAGCGCGTCTGGCGGTCCGCCGCCGACAGGCAGTCGGCGAGCGCGAGCGCGTCGGGCTCGAGGACGACGATCGCGCGGCGCGCGCCGATGCCGCCGGCGAACGAGCGGATCCAGGCCCGGTACGCGTCGGGCGAGCCCGCGCCTCCGGCGGAGTGGCTGCCGCAGTCGCGCTGCGGGATGGCGTAGGCGACGAGCACGGGCACGGCGCCGGCGGCCGCCGCGGCGGACACCGTCCGGTCCACGGCCGCGGCGACGTCGCCGCTCCACTCCCCGAACCACGTCGACGCCGGCTGCGCCGCCAGGCGGTCCATGACCGCCGCGTCGCCCGGCCGCGTCGCCCGCCACAGGGCGGCCTGACGGGCGGCGTCGGAAGCAGGGTCGACCCACAGCCTCGACCCGAGCAGCGGCACCGCCGCCGTCGAGGTGAACCGCAGCTCGTCGACGTGGAGGTTGCGGTCGCAGCCGGCGCCGTTGGCGTCGTTCGTGAAGCGGACGGCCACCGCGTGCGGGCCGTCCGCGAGCGCGACGTCCTGGGCGACGGTGCCCCACTCGCCCGACGGCACGCTCGCCGTCAGGACCCGGCGCCCGTCGACGTCGACCGCGATCTCCGGCGGCCCGTCGCACTGGTCGCCGCGGACCCGGAGGGTCAGGCGCCGCGCGGCCGCCGTCGTCACCGTCCGCGTCGCGGCGCCGGTGCTCCAGATCAGCAGCGAGCGCCCACCGGACGCCGAGACGTCCTGGCGGACCATGCCCGCGCCCGGCGAGAGCGCGAGGTCCTCGGCCTGGACGGTCAGCGTGGCGGCGGAGGCCCCGCCGGCGAGGGCGAGCAGGGCGACGGCGGGAAGGGCGGCGACGAAGGCGCGGCGGCGGCGATGCGGGTTCACCGCCGGGGCATCGGCCTCCGGCGGCGGGCGCGCAGCGGGCCCGGACGGACGTCGTAGCGGTCAGCCGCACGCCGGGACCCGGCCATCCGACCGGGTCGCCGAAGCAGGGTGAGCGAGGGGACTCGAACCCCCGACCGCCTGGACCACAACCAGGAGCTCTACCAGCTGAGCTACGCCCACCAGGGTTCGGGACGAGACGGTAGCAATCACGGCCGTCCCCGCGCGTCTTTCGCTAGGTTCGCTGACCGTGCCAGCCGTCCTGGACCAGGTCGCGCCAGGGGTGCATCGCCTGGGCTCGGGCCTCGTGAGCTTCTACCTCGTCGAGGAGGACGGCCGCTACACGCTCGTCGACTCGGGGCTGCCGCGCATGTTCGAGCAGGTCCCCGGCGCGCTCGACGCGCTCGGCGCCGACCTGCACGACATCGACGCGGTCGTGCTCACCCACGCCCACGGCGACCACATGGGCTCGGCCGAGCGGCTGCGCACGGAGGCGCAGGCGACCGTCCACATCCACGACGCCGACGCGCAGCTGGCGCGGACGGCGCGCCGCGCCCAGACGGAGGGCAGCGCGCTGCCGTACCTCTGGCGGCCGGCCGCGCTGCGGTTCCGCGTCCACGTCGCGCGCAACGGCGGGACCGGCGTGCCGCGGATCGAGGACGTCCGGACGTTCGCCGACGGCGCCGTCCTCGACGTCCCCGGCCGCCCGACGGTCGTGGGCACGCCCGGCCACACGCACGGCCACGCGTCGCTGCTGCTCGCCGACCGCGGCGTCCTGTTCGCCGGGGACGCGCTGTGCTCGCGCAACCCGCTGACGGGCCGCGAGGGGCCGCAGCTCATGCCGCACCCGCTCAACGCCTCCAACGAGCAGGCGGCGGCGAGCCTCGACCGGCTGGCGGCGCTCGACGCCGAGACGCTGCTGTTCGGCCACGGCGATCCGTGGCGCGACGGCGCCGCCGCGGCGGTCGAGCGCGCGCGGGAGCTCGGCCCGAGCTAGTCGCCCGAGGCCGCCATCGCCCGTCCGGGGCGCGCGAGCTTCTCGGCCTGGCGCTCGGGCGTGATGCGGACGACGTTCCACACGAGGCCGAGCTTCTCCATCAGCGTGATGACGCCGGCCGACAGGTCGATCTGGCGGCCGCGCAGGCCGTGGACCGCCGAGCGCGGGAACGCGTGGTGGTTGTGGTGCCACGCCTCGCCGAACGAGGGGATCGCGAGCCACGCCACGTTGCCGGAGTGGTCGTCGATCTCGAACGGCCGGCTGCCGAGGAAGTGGCAGATCGAGTTGATGCTCCACGTGACGTGGTGCAGCAGGAAGATGCGGACGAAGCCGCCCCAGATGAGGCCCGTCAGCGCACCCGCCCACGACCACGTGATCAGGCCGCCGAGCACGCCGGGCAGGACGATCGACAGCAGCGCGAGCGCGGGGAACGCCCTCGAGATGCGCCGCATGCCCGGGTCCTCGTAGAGGTCGCGCGCGTACTTGCGGGCGCCGGCGCGGCCCTCGTTGACCCACAGCCAGCCGACGTGGGCGTGGAACAGGCCCTTCAGCGCGTTGCGGACGCTGCCGCCGGCGAAGCCGGCGTGCGGGCTGTGCGGGTCGCCCTCCTCGTCGGTGTGGGCGTGGTGCTTGCGGTGGTCGGCGACCCACGACATCACCGGCCCCTGGAGCGCCATCGAGCCGAGGATGGCGAACAGGTACTCCATTGGCTTCGAGGTCTGGAACGCCCGGTGGGTGAGCATCCGGTGGTAGCCGACCGTGATGCCGAGGCCGGTGATGACGTAGAAGAACACCATCAGGCCGATGTCGACCCACGACACGCCATGCCCCCAGAAGTGGACGATCGCGCCGAGGAAGACGAGCAGCGGGATCACGACCGCCGCGATGTTGATGTTCTTGTGCATGCGGGTCATCGGACCCCGAACCGTAGGACGAAGTTCCTCGCCGCTCTTGGCCCGGACCGCACGTCTGAGGGCCTCGCTTTTGTGAGCTAGGTGATAACCCTGCGGCGGAGCGTGACGGTCGTCCCGCCCGGCTTGGCGTCGATGTCGACGTCGTCCATCAGCGCCCGCATCAGCGGCAGCCCGCGGCCGCGGTCGCCGCTCGTGTGGTCGTGCCAGCGGCCGTGGTCGCGCACCTGGACGACGACGTCGTCGCCGTCGCGGACCAGCTCCACCTCGAACGGCTCCGGGCCGAGCCCGTGGGCGTGCTCGATCGCGTTCTGCACCGCCTCGTTGGCCGCCATCGTGATCTCCTCCGCGGCCTGCTGCTCGGCGTCCTGCTCGGCCAGCCAGCGGCGCAGCGTCGAGCGCAGCGTCGCCAGCCCCTGCCGCTCGCCGGGCAGCGCCAGCGCCAGCGGCGAGCCGAGCACCTCGGGGCTGTTGGCGACGACGAACGTCACGTCGTCGGACGAGGTCGCGGCGCCGAGCGTGCCGCCGAGGATCGCTTCGCAGAGCTCCTCGGGCTCGAGGTCGCCGCTCGCCAGCGCCGCCCGCAGGCGCTCGAAGCCCTCCTCGAGCGACTGCCCGCGGCGCTCGACGAGCCCGTCGGTGTAGAGCACGACCGTCGACCCCGGCGGCAGCTCGGCCTCGGCGACCTCGAACGTCGCGTCGTCGAGCGCGCCGAGCGGCACGCTGCGCGCCTCGTCGAGGTACCTCGGCTCGCCCTCGCTCGTCATCACGATCGGCGGCGGATGCCCGGCGTTGGCGTAGCGCAGCCGGCCCGCCACGGGGTCGAGCACGATCAGCACGACCGTGGCCATCGAGTCCATCTCCAGCAGCAGCTGGAAGCGGTTGAGCTGCGCCAGCACCTCCCCCGGGTCGGCGTCGGACAGCGCGTAGGCGCGCAGGGCGCTGCGCAGCTGGCCCATCGTCGCCGCCGCCGCGACGCCGCGGCCCGCCACGTCGCCCATGACCAGCGCGAGCCGGCCGCCCGGCAGCGCCAGCGCGTCGTACCAGTCGCCGCCCACCTCGGTGCCCGCGCCGCCCGGCAGGTAGCGCGCGGCGAGCCGCAGCCCGGGCACGCTGGGCAGCCGCTCCGGGAGCAGCGCGCGCTGGAGCTGCTGGGCGATGCGGTGCTCGCGCTCGAAGAGCCGCGCTCGCTCGATCGCCAGGGCGGCGCGATCGGCCGCGACCTGCAGCAGCGACGCGTCCGACGGCGTGAACGCGCGGTGGAAGAGCGTGCCGACGATGAGCGTCCCGAGCACGGAGCCCTCCAGCAGCAGCGGCACCGCGAGCACGGAGGTGGCCGCCTGACCGACGAGCTCGGAGCAGAGGTCCTCGGACTGCCCGACGTCGTCGACGATCACCGGCTCGCGCTCGCGCGTGATGCGCTCGAGCAGGCCGCCGGGATGAGGCTCGAAGCCGGTGCGGCGCACCGCGACGTCGACGCCCTCGGCGGCCTGCACCATGACGTAGGCGTCCTCGTCCTCGTCGCGCAGGATCATCGCCGCGTTGTCGACCTTGAGCACCTCGGCGATGCGCGCCAGCAGCTCGCCGAGCAGCTCGTCGAGCGGCAGCGGCGCCAGCGCCGCGTCGGCGACGCGCTGCAGCGCCTGGAGCCGCTGCGACGCCGCCTCCGCCTGCACGCGCGCCGCCTGCTCGCGGATCAGCAGCTCGCGCTGGCGCTCGGCCCGCTTGCGCTCGCCCAGGTCCTGGACCTGCACGAGCAGCGTCGGCTCGACCATGGTCCCGTCGCCGTTGCGCGCGACGGAGAAGCTCAGCAGCGCCGGCATCTTGCGCCCGCGCGCGCCGAGCAGCCGCTTCTCGACGTCGTAGCGCTCGACCGACCCGGCGATCAGGCGCTGGCGGCGCTCGGCGTCGAGGCCCCGGTCCTCGGGGTCGGTGAGCTCGTCGAGCGTGCGGCCGAGGAGGTCGGCCTCGTTGCGCCCGAGCGTGTCGCACAGCGCGCGGTTGACCGCCGCCAGCCGGAGCTGGCGGTCCAGGCGCGCCATCCCGATCGGGGCGCAGTCGAACGTCGCCCGCTGCAGCGCCTCGCTGGCGCGCAGCGCGTGGTTGGCGCGCCACAGGTCGATGAACACCGCGACCTTCGAGCGCAGCAGCTCGGGGTCGTACGGCTTGAAGAGGTAGTCGACCGCGCCCGCCTCGTAGCCGCGGAAGACGTGCTCGCGCTCCTTCGAGATCGCCGTCACGAAGATGATCGGGATGTCGCGCGTGCGCTCGCGCTGCTTGACGTAGCGCGCCGTCTCGAAGCCGTCGAGGTCCGGCATCTGGACGTCGAGCAGGATCACGGCGAAGTCGCCGCTGAGCAGATGGCGCAGCGCCTCGGCGCCCGACGTCGCCGTGACGAGGTTGCAGTCCAGGGGCGCGAGCGTCGCCTCCAGCGCCACGAGGTTCTCGGGCCGATCGTCGACGAGCAGCACGCTCGGGCGCAGCGGGTCGCTCATCGGGCCGCCCCCACGCAGATCCGGCCCAGCTCGGGGCCGATCTCCTCGAGGCGCCGCACGCGGGCGTCCGGGCAGGCGGCGAGCGCCGCCTGCGGCATCTCCGGGCGCTCGGCGGTCCCGGGGTCCTGGACGATCGCCACGCCGCCGCGCCGGCGGATCGCCGCGAGCCCGGCCGCGCCGTCGGCGTTGGCCCCGCTGAGGATGACGCCGATGACGCGCTCGCCGCGGGCGCTGGCCGCCGTCTCGAAGAGCACGTCGATCGACGGCCGGCTGAAGGCGACCGGCTCGTCGGTCGACAGCGCCACCGAGTCGCCCTCGACGAGGAGGTGGTACTGCCGCGGGGCCACGAGGACCGTCCCCGGCTCGAGCGGGTCCTTGTCGTCGGCGTCGCGGACGGGGAGGCGGCTGACCTTGTCGAGCAGCGGCGCGAGGAGGTCGTGGTCGCTTCCGCGGTGCTGCGCCACCACGATCGCGGCCGGCAGGTCGGCGGGAACGCTGCCGAGCACCGTGCCGATCGCGTGCAGGCCGCCCCAGGACGCGCCGATGGCCACGAGGTCGCGCATCAGCGGCGCCGCCGGAAGAGCTTCTCGGTCGGGTCCAGGGGCTCGTAGCGCTGCGCGATCTCGGGCGGGCCGATCGCCTCCTTGCGGCCGAGCCCGAGCACGCCGAGCGGGACGAGGCTGTCGAGGAAGAGCTCGTGCACGTGACGCTGGAGGTCGCGGCCGAAGTAGATCATCACGTTGCGGCAGATGATGACGTGGAACTCGTTGAACGAGCGGTCGGTGGCGAGGTTGTGCTGGGCGAAGACGACGTTGCGCGCGAGCTCGGGGTCGAAGACCGCCGACGTGCCGCGCGCGACGTAGTACTCGGAGAACGAGCGCGTGCCGCCGCTGCGCAGGTAGTTCTCGGTGTAGTCCTGCATCCGCTCGAGCGGGAACGCGCCGCTGCGCGCCTGCGCGAGCGCCGACTCGTTCATGTCGGTGGCGTAGATGCGCGCGCGGTCCAGCAGGCCCTCCTCGTGCAGCGCGATCGCCACGGAGTAGGCCTCCTCCCCCGTCGAGCAGCCCGCATTCCAGACGCGCAGGAACGGATAGGTCCGCAGCAGCGGGAAGGCCTTCTCGCGCAGCGCCCGGTGGAACGACGGGTCGCGGAACATCTCGGTCACGTTGATCGAGAGGTCCTTCATCAGCCGCTCGAGCACGGACTGGTCGTGGAGCACCCGGTCGAGCAGCTGCGTGATGGTGTCGAGGCCCTCGAGGTTCGCGCGCCGCCAGACGCGCCGCCGCAGCGACGCGGTCGCGTAGCCCCGGAAGTCGAAGCCGTAGCGCCGGTAGATGCCGTCGAGCAGCAGCTCCAGCTCGAGCGCCTCCGGATCGTGGTCGAAGCCCAGCGCCACCGATCGCCTAGCGGTACAGCCAGACCCGCATCAGCGAGAGCAGCTGGTCCGGGTCGACCGGCTTGGTGATGTAGTCCGACGCGCCCGCGGCGATCGAGCGCTCGCGGTCGCCCTGCATCGCCTTGGCCGTCAGCGCGATCATCGGCAGCGCGCGGTGGTCGGGCCGCGCCCGGATCGCGCGCATCGCCTCGTAGCCGTCCATCTCGGGCATCATCAGATCCATCAACACGAGATCGATGTCGGGGTTGGCGTCGAGCACCTCCAGACCCTCGCGCCCGTTCTCGGCGAAGACGACCGTCATGCCGCGGCCCTCGAGCACGCTGGTGAGCGCGAAGACGTTGCGGACGTCGTCGTCGACGATCAGCACCTTGCGCCCGTGCAGCACCGAGTCGGCCTGGTGCAGCTGCTCGAGGAGCCGCCGGCTCTCGTCCGGCAGGTCGCTCGGCGCGCGGTGCAGGTGCAGCGCCGTCTCGTCGAGCAGCCGCTCCGGGGAGGCCGCGTCCTTGACCACGATCGCGTCGGCGAAGCGCTTCAGGCGCGTCTCGTCGCGGCGCGTGAGCGCCTTGCCGGTGTGGATGATCACCGGCACGTCGCGGTGGCGCTCGTCCTCCTTGATCGTCTCCAGCAGCTCGAAGCCGGTCTGCTTCGGGAGCTTGAGGTCGAGCACGATGCAGTCGAAGCGCGCGTCGGCGAGCGCCGCCAGCGCCTCCTCGCTGGACCCGACGCCGACGACCTCGACGTCCTCGCCGCCGATCAGCTTGGCGACGGACTCGCGCGCCGTCTCGTCGTCCTCGACGACGAGGACCCGCTTCGTGGTGCGGTCGAGCATCTCGGCCAGCTCGTCGAGCAGCCGGCCGACCGCCTGCTCGTCGGCGGGGCGCTCGAGGAAGCGCGCGGCCCCCGCCCGCAGCGCCGCCTGGCGGGCGTCGGGCTCGCCGATCACGCAGACCGGGATGTGCCGGGTCTTCGGATGGTGCTTGAGCTGGTCGAGCAGCAGCGCGGCGTCGCCGGTCGCGGCGGCCAGGACGATCGCGTCGGGCGCGTGCTCGTGCGCGAGCGCGAGGCCGGCCGGCCCGCCGACGGCGACGAGGCCCTTGAGGCCGCGCTCGCGGGCGGCGGCGAGCGCCTGCTCGGCCTGGCCGTGCTCGCCGACGATGAGGACGACGCGGTCGCCGTGGGCGATCCGGCCGCGGTCGTCGGCGCCGCTCACCGGCACCGAGGTCGGCTCGGGGATCCCGCCGTCGCCGTCGCGGTCCTCCGCGGCCGGCGGCGTGGCGGCGATCAGCAGCTCGTCGGCGAGCTCGTGGTGGCCGTCGCCGCCGTCGGCGTGGCCGGCCAGGGCCGGCTCGGGCTCCGGCGCGGGGACCGGCGCCTCGTAGGTCGCCGGCATCAGCAGCGTGAAGGAGCTGCCCTCGCCCTCGACCGACTTGACGCGGATCTCGCCGCCGAGCAGGTGGCCGATCTCGCGGCTGATCGACAGGCCGAGGCCGGTGCCGCCGTAGCGGCGGCTCGTCGTCCCGTCGGCCTGCTGGAAGGCCTCGAAGATGAGCCGGAGCTTGTCGTCCGGGATGCCGATGCCGGTGTCGGCGACGGTGAACGCCACCGCGTACGGGGTGCCGTCGAAGCCGACCTCGTCGGTCGGCGCGACGCGCAGCGCCACCGAGCCGTCGTCGGTGAACTTGAACGCGTTCGAGAGCAGGTTGCGCAGCACCTGCTGCAGGCGCTGCTCGTCGGTGAACAGCGCCGTCGGGGCCGCGGGGTCGACCTCGATGTCGAAGGCGAGGCCCTTCTGCTCGGCGACCGGCCGGAACGCGCGCTCGACGCCGGCGATGACGTCGTCCATCGGCACGTGGCCGGGGTTGACCTCCATCTTCCCGGCCTCGACCTTCGAGAGGTCGAGGATGTCGGAGATCAGCGCGAGCAGGTCGCTGCCGGCCTGGTTGATCGTCTGCGCGAACTCGACCTGCTCGGCGGTGAGGTTGCCCTGCGTGTTGTCGGCGAGCAGCTTCGAGAGGATCAGGAGCGAGTTCAGCGGCGTGCGCAGCTCGTGGCTCATGTTGGCCAGGAACTCGGACTTGTACTGCGACGAGACGGCGAGCTGCGCGGCGCGCTCCTCGAGCGCCTCGCGGGCCCGCTCGATCTCCGCGTTCTTCTCCTCGATCGCGCGGTTCTGCTGCGACAGGAGCGCCGCCTTCTCCTTGAGCTCGTCGTTGGTCTGCTGCAGCTCCTCCTGCTGGGTCTGCAGCAGCTCCTCCGACGCCTTCAGCGACTGCGCCTGCTGCTCGAGCTCCAGGTTCGAGCGCTTCAGCTCGTCCTGCTGGGACTGCAGCTCCTCCGCCAGGCGCTGCGACTCCTCCAGCAGCTCCTCCGTGCGGCGGTTGGCGCTGATGTTCGACAGCACGACGCCGGTCGTCTCGGCGAGCTGCTCGAGGAACGACTGGTGCAGGTCGGAGATCTCGTGCAGCGAGCCCAGCTCGACCACGGCGATGACCTGGTCCTCGAAGAGGATCGGCAGGACGATGATGTTGACGGGGAGCGCCTCGCCGAGGCCGGAGGTGACCTTGACGTAGTCGGCCGGCGCGTTGGAGACGAGGATCGACTTGCCCTCGAGCGCCGCCTGGCCGACGAGCCCCTCGCCGAAGCCGAACTCGTTGGAGATCGACTTGCGGCGCTGGTAGCCGTAGCTGGCGATCAGCTTCAGCCGGCCGTCCTCGTTGAGGAAGAACGCGCCGTGCTGCGCGTCGACGAGCGGCGTCACCTCCGACATCACGAGGCGCGAGACGGCGCCGAGGTCGCGCTGGCCCTGCATCGCGCCGGAGATCCGGGCGAGGTTCGTCTTCAGCCAGTCCTGCTCCGCGTTCTGCTCGGTGGTGTCGCGGAGGTTGGCGATCATCTCGTTGATGCGGTCCTTGAGCTGCGCCAGCTCGCCCTGGGCCTCGACGGTGATCTGCCGCGTCAGGTCGCCCTCGGTGACGGCGGTGGCCACGTCGGCGATCGCGCGCACCTGCGTGGTGAGGTTGCCGGCCAGCTGGTTGACGTTCTCGGTGAGCTGACGCCAGGTCCCCGAGACGTCCTCGACCTCGGCCTGGCCGCCGAGCTTGCCCTCGGTGCCCACCTCGCGCGCCACCCGGGTGACCTCGTCGGCGAAGCTCGAGAGCTGGTCGACCATCCGGTTGACGGTGTCCTTGAGCTCCAGGATCTCGCCGCGCGCGTCGACGGTGATCTTCTGCGACAGGTCGCCGTTGGCCACGGCGGTGGTGACCTGCGCGATGTTGCGCACCTGGCTGGTGAGGTTGCCGGCCAGCTGGTTGACGTTCTCGGTGAGGTCGCGCCACGTGCCGGAGACGCCCTTGACCTCCGCCTGGCCGCCGAGGATGCCGTCGGTGCCGACCTCGCGCGCCACCCGGGTGACCTCGTCGGCGAACGACGAGAGCTGGTCGACCATCGTGTTGATGGTCTCCTTGAGCTCGAGGATCTCCCCGCGCGCGTCGACGGTGATCTTCTTCGACAGGTCGCCGTTGGCCACCGCGGTCGTCACCTGGGCGATCGACCGCACCTGGCCGGTGAGGTTCGACGCCATCAGGTTCACGTTCTCGGTCAGCCCGCGCCAGGTGCCGCTGACCCCTTCGACCTCGGCCTGGCCGCCGAGCTTGCCCTCGGTGCCGACCTCGCGCGCCACGCGCGTCACCTCGGCGGCGAACGAGCGCAGCTGCTCGACCATCGTGTTGATGGTCTCCTTGAGCTCGAGGATCTCCCCGCGCGCGTCGACCGTGATCTTCTGCGACAGGTCGCCGTTGGCCACCGCCGTCGTCACGACGGCGATGTTGCGGACCTGGTCGGTGAGGTTCGACGCCATCGAGTTCACCGACTCGGTGAGGTCGCGCCACGTGCCCGACACGTCCTCGACCTGCGCCTGGCCGCCGAGCTTGCCCTCGGTGCCGACCTCGCGCGCCACGCGCGTGACCTCGTCGGCGAACGAGCGCAGCTGGTCGACCATCGTGTTGAGCGTGTCCTTCAGCTCGAGGATCTCGCCCTGGGCGTCGACCGTGATCTTCTGCGACAGGTCGCCGTTGGCCACCGCCGTCGCGACCTGCGCGATGTTGCGGACCTGCGCGGTGAGGTTCGACGCCATGCCGTTGACGGACTCGGTGAGGTCGCGCCAGGTGCCGCTGACGTCCTCGACCTCGGCCTGACCGCCGAGCGAGCCCTCGGTGCCGACCTCGCGCGCCACGCGCGTCACCTCGTCGGCGAACGACGAGAGCTGGTCGACCATGGTGTTGATCGTGCGCTTGAGCTCGAGGATCTCGCCGCGCGCGTCGACCGTGATCTTCTGCGAGAGGTCGCCGTTCGCGACGGCCGTGGTGACCTGGGCGATGTTGCGGACCTGGCTGGTCAGGTTCGACGCCATGCCGTTGACGGAGTCGGTCAGGTCCTTCCACGTGCCGGCCACGCCGGGCACGTCGGCCTGGCCGCCGAGGATGCCCTCGGTGCCGACCTCGCGCGCCAC
>DASTRJ010000009.1:0-13700 GCA_035761245.1 Capillimicrobium sp.
GTCGGCGGCACCGGAGCGCTCGGCTTCGGGCTCGCCCTCCGCCTCGCCCGCGCCGGCGTGCCCGTCGTGATCGGCTCCCGCGACGCCGGACGCGCCCGCGAGGCCGCCGAGCGCGCCCGCGCGGCGCTGCCCGACGCGACGATCGAGGGGCACGCCAACGGCGAGGCGGCCGCGGCCGCCGACACGGTGCTGCTCACCGTGCCGTTCCGCAGCCAGTCCGAGACGCTGCAGAACCTCGCCGGGCATCTGCGCGAGGGGCAGCTGCTGGTCGACTGCACCGTGCCGCTGGCCGCCGCGATCAGCGGCAAGGCCACGCGCGTGCTCGGCGTCTGGCAGGGCTCGGCGGCCCAGCAGGCCGCCGAGATGGTCCCCGCCGGGGTGCGGGTCGTCTCGGCGCTGCACACCGTCAGCGCGGCGACGCTCAAGGACCTCGACGCCCCGCTGGAGGAGGACGTGCTGATCTGCGGCGACCGCAAGGCCGACAAGCGCGTCGTGGCCGAGCTGATCGGCCGCATCGACGGGCTGCGCCCGGTCGACGCCGGGCGCCTGGAGCAGTCGCGGATCGTCGAGACGCTGACGGCGATGCTGATCGGCATGAACGTGCGCTACAAGACGCACGCCGGCATCCGCATCACCGGCCTGCCGGAGGAGCTGTGGGCGGCTCCCGCGTCGTCGTCCTAGCCGGCGGCACCGGCGGGGCCAAGCTGGCGCGCGGCATGCTCGACGTCGTCGGCGAGGACCTCACCGTCGTGGCGAACACCGGCGACGACGTCGAGATCTACGGGTCGTACGTCTCCCCCGATCCCGACCTCGTGACGTTCTGGCTCGCCGACCGCATCGACGGGCGCGGCTGGGGGCTGGACGGCGACACCTTCCACGTCATGGACGGCCTGCGCGAGCTCGGCGACGACGTGTGGTTCAACCTCGGGGATCGCGACCTCGCCTGCTGCGTGCGGCGCGCCCGGCGGCTGGCGGAGGGCGCCACGCTCACCGACGCGATCGCCGAGCAGGCCGCCGCGTTCGGGGTCGCGGCGCGGGTGCTGCCGATGGCCGACGCCCCGGTGCGCACCCGCGTGCGCGCCGGCGGCGCGTGGTGGTCGCTGCAGCGGTTCCTCATCCAGCGGCGCGGCGAGGGGCCGGTCGAGGACGTCGCGTTCGACGGCGCCGGCGAGGCGTCCCCGACGCAGGCGGTGCTCGACGCGATCGCCGCCGCCGACGCGATCGTCATCGGGCCGTCGAACCCGATCATCTCGATCGGGCCGATCCTGGCGCTCCCCGGCCTGCGCGAGGCGCTCGCGGCGGCCGCCGCACCGGTCGTCGCCGTCAGCCCGATCGTGCAGGGCCAGGTCCTCAAGGGCCCGACGGCAGCGTTCCTGGCCTGGGCGGGCCGGCCGGCGACCGCCGCGGGCGTGGCCGGCCACTACGCGGGCATCGCCGACGGCTTCGTCTGCGACGAGCAGCTCGGCGGCGCGCCGATGCCGGTGCTCGCCACCGACGTGGAGCTCGGCGACGCCGGCGCGCGCGCCCGGGTCGCGGAGGCCGTCCTCGACTTCGCGCGAGCGCTGCGATGAGCGGGACGACGCTCGCGATCCTGCCGGTCAAGGGCTTCGACCGCGCGAAGCAGCGGCTGCGCGAGGCGGTCCCCGACGGGCCGCGCGCCGGCCTCGCAGAGGCGATGGTCGCCGACGTCCTCACCGCGCTCGCCGAGGTCGAGGGCCTCGGGGGGACGATCGTCGTCACCGCCGAGCCGGCCGCCGCGGCGCTCACCGCCGAGGCCGGCGCCGAGATCGTCCACGACCCCGCGGAGGCGGGCCAGTCGGCGGCGGTGGCGCTGGGCATCGCGCGGGCGATCGAGCGCGGCGCGGCGCGCGTCCTGCTCGTGCCCGGGGACTGCCCCGCGCTCGATCCGGCCGAGGTCGAGCAGCTCCTCGCGGCGCGCGAGCCGGTCGTCGTCGTGCCCGACCGCCACGGCACCGGCACGAACGCGCTGCTGCTGACGCCGCCGGACGCCATCGCGCCGGCGTTCGGCCCCGGCAGTCGCGCCCGCCACGAGGCGCTCGCTCGCGAGGCCGGCCTCGGCTGCCGCGTGCTCGAGCTGCCCTCGCTCGGCCTGGACGCCGACACCCCCGCCGACCTCGCGGCGCTGCGCGCGAGCGGCCGCCTGGGCGCGCGCAGCCGCGCCACCGTCGACCGGCTCGTGCCGCGCTGACGATGGGCGCCGTGAGCGTGCACGCCCTGGCGGGCCTGCCGGAGGTCCGGCCGGGCGACGACCTCGCGGCCCTGCTGCTGGCGCTGCAGCCCGACCTGCGCGACGGCGACGTGCTCTGCGTCGCCCACAAGGTCGTCTCGAAGGCCGAGGGCCGGGTCGTCGACCTCGCCGGCGTCCACGCCGGAGAGCGAGCCCGCGCGCTCGCGGCCGAGCACGGCAAGGACCCGCGCCACCTGCAGGTCGTGCTCGACGAGACCGCCGAGATCGTGCGGGCCCGGCCGGGCGTGCTGATCTGCCGCACGCGCCACGGGCTCGTCTGCGCCAACGCCGGCGTGGACGCCTCGAACGCCGGCGGCGCGGATCGCCTCGTCCTCCTGCCGCTCGACCCTGATGCGTCGGCGCGCGCGCTGCGAGCGGCGCTGCGCGACCGCGCCGGCGTGGCGCCCGCCGTCGTGATCACCGACTCGTTCGGGCGCGCCTGGCGCCGCGGCCCGTGCGAGACGGCGATCGGCCTCGCCGGGCTGCGGCCCATCGACGACTGGCAGGGCCGCCGCGACAGCGACGGCCGCGACCTGCGGGCCACGGCGATCGCGGTCGCCGACGAGGCGGCGGCCGCGGCCGACCTGGCGCGCACGAAGGACTCGCGCGAGCCGGCGGTCGTCGTGCGCGGCCTCGAGCGCCACGTCACCCCCGAGGACGGGCCGGGAGCCGGCGCGCTCGTCCGCGCGCGCGAGGAGGATCTCTTCGCATGAGCGACCTGAGCGAGCACGCCGCCCGCAACCGCGAGGCGTGGGACGCCTACGCCGCCCGGTACCAGGAGCGCCACGGGCCGCAGCTCGAGGCGTCGGGCGGCCTGGCGTGGGGCGTCTGGCAGCTGCCGGAGGCCGAGCTGCGGATCCTCGGCGACGTCGCGGGCCTCGACGTGCTCGAGCTGGGGTGCGGGGCGGCGCAGTGGTCGATCGGCCTGGCGCGACTCGGCGCGCGGGTGACCGGGCTCGACAACTCGGCGGCGCAGCTCGAGCATGCCCGGCACGCGATCGCCGCGGCCGGCGTCGACGTCGAGCTCCTCCACGCGAGCGCCGAGTCGGTGCCGCTGCCCGACGGGAGCTTCGACGTCGTCTGCTGCGACCACGGCGCGATGACGTTCGCCGACCCCGATCGCACGGTCCCCGAGGCGGCGCGGCTCCTGCGGCCCGGCGGCCTGCTCGCGTTCTCGATGTTCACGCCGTGGGCGCAGACGCACTGGCCGTACGAGGACGACGCGCCCGGCGAGCGGCTCGCGCTCGACTACTTCGGCATGCGCCGGTTCGTCGATCCCGACGACGGCATGGTGACCTTCGACCGGCCCTATGGCGAGTGGATCGCGCTCTTCGGCCGCCACGGCCTCGTCGTCGAGGCGCTCGTCGAGCTGCGCCCGCCGGCCGACGCGACGAGCAGCTACGTGCCCGAGGCCGCGCGCGACTGGGCGCGCCGCTGGCCGCTCGAGCACGTCTGGCGGGCCCGCAGGCCCGCCGCCGCGGCCTAGAGCCGGTGCTCGAAGGTCACCTGGAGCTGCGGCTCCTCGGGCGTCGTGCGCTCGAGGCGCAGCGTCGCGTCGGGGCCGGAGAACGTGAGCGTCACGATCTGGTTGTCGAACCAGGGCTTGCCGTGGACGGACTTCCAGGTGATCGCCGGCGTGCGCACGCGCGCCGAGCGGGCCAGCGCGGCGCCGATCCGCGACGCGAGCTTCGTGCCGGTGAAGAGGATCATCCGGCGCTCGCGCTTGTCCAGCGGGTTGCGGAACGGTGAGCAGACCGCCTGGTAGACGCGGGAGCGCGCCGGCTCGGCGAGGTCGACGCGCGAGAGGTAGGCGTGGTGGACGTCGCCCGACAGCGCGACGATTGTCTCCGGCGCGCGGCCGCGGCGACCGGTCGCGATGTCGGCGACCAGCCGCGTCAGGCGCACGAACGACTCCTCGAAGGCCGCCCAGTGCTCGAGGTCGAGGGCCTGACGGAGCTTCTCCGCCCAGCCCGTCGCCCAGCGCCCCCACGCCCCGTTGCAGACGGCCTCGTTCCACGCCTCGAGGTCGTGCAGCCCGCGCTCGAGCAGCCACGGCAGCGACGTCCCCAGCAGGAGGTGGTCGACGTCGCCCGAGGCGGTGTCCTCCAGCCAGCGCCACTCGTCCTCGTCGAGCATCGAGCGGTCCCCGCCCTCGAGCACCCGCCCGGCGCGCGAGTCGATCATGACGAGCCGCACCTTGCCCCAGTCGCGGCGGTAGCTCCACTGCGTCCCGTCGGTGGTCCGGTGCGCGCGCCCGGCGAAGTCGCGCAGGACGGCGCTGCCGTCCCCCGCCTCCCGCACCCGCGCGAAGACGTCGTCGCGGGCGAGGTCGTCCGGCGACAGGTTGCCGAGGTGCTGGTAGCACCAGTACGACATGAGCGCGCCCTCGATGCGCGCCTCCCACCACGGCTGGCGGCGGATCTCGTGCAGCCACGCCTCGGACGTGTTCCAGTCGTCGTGGACGTCGTGGTCGTCGAAGATCATCGCGCTCGGCACCGTCGACAGCAGCCAGCGCATGACCGGCTCGCTCCACGCCTCGCGGTAGAGCCGCGTGTACTCCTCGAAGTCGGCGATCTGCTCGCCCGGCGGGTCGTCGGTCGACCGGCGCGAGCGGATGAACGCGAGCGTCTCGGGCGACACCTCGTCGGCGTAGACCTGGTCGCCGAGGAGCAGCAGCGCGTGCGGCCACTCCTCGATCGGCGCGTCCATCATCCGCAGCGCCATCGCCCGCAGCGCGTCGACCTCGCGCCCGCGCGCGTCGTCGTCCTTGCGCAGCGTGTAGGGCTCCTCGTGCGGGAACGCGACGCGGCAGGAGCCGAACGCGAGCACGAACGGCTCGCCCCGGTGCGTCTCCTCGTGCGCGGTCCGGATGGCGCACGGCGGGTACGGGTCGTCGTCGCGCGGCCAGACGCGCTCGCCGTCGAGCCGCACCTCGTACGGGATCGTGCTGCCCGGCTCCAGTCCGGTGAGGCAGACGAGCCCGAAGTGATGGCCCTCGACCTCGAAGGTGCGGTCGCTGCCGCCGAGGACCTCGACCTCGCACGCCGCGTCGGTCTCGACCCAGATCGTCGCCTCGGTCGGCCCGACGCGACGAAGCAGCGGACCGAGGACGAGCTGGGCCATGGCGCCGGCTACGCCGCCGCGGCGCTCAGGTCGTGGTGGGCGCGGATCTCGTAGAGGGTGGTGCGTTCGGCGGCGGGGCGGCCGGCGGCGTGGGCGGCGGCGATGAGCTGGGGCGGGTCGAGCTTGGTGCCGTGGTAGCTGCCGGCGAGGCGGCTGATGGATTCCTCCATGAGGGTGCCGCCGAGGTCGTTGACGCCCCAGCGCAGCGCTTCGGTGGCGGTCTCGAGGCCCATCTTGACCCAGGAGGCTTGCAGGTTGGCGATCGTGCGTCCAAGCGCGAGGCGGAACACGGCGGTGTGCTTGAGGTTCTCCTCGCGGCTGATCTCCTCGACACCGTGGGTGCGCCCGAGCAGCGTGTGAAACGGGATGAAGCTCAGCGGGACGAACTCGGTGAAGCCGCCGGTGCGCTCCTGCAGGCTGCGGATGACGCGCAGGTGCTCGGCCAGCTCCCAGGGCTCCTCGATGTGGCCGAACATCACCGTGCTGGTGGACCGCAGCCCCGCCCGATGGGAGGCCTCGATGACCTCGACCCAGCGCGCGACGGGCAGCTTGTTGGGGCTGATGCGCTCGCGGACCCCGTCGTGCAGCACCTCGGCGGCGGTGCCCGGCGTCGAGCCCAGCCCGGCATCGCGCAGCGCCGCGAAGATCTCCGAAAGGGGCAGCCCGGAGATGTCCTGGATGTGGGCGATCTCCATCGGGCTGTAGGCGTGCAGATGCAGGTGCGGCGCCTGGTCCTTGGCGACGCGCAGCCAGCGCAGGTAGTCCTCGAAGGTCCAGTCGGGATGGATGCCCGACTGGATGCACAGCTCCGTGGCGCCGTAGTCGACGGCCTCGCGCACCCGGCGGCGGAACTCCTCCTCGGAGTGCTCGTAGGCGTCCGGCGACCGGCGCCCCTGTCCGAAGCCGCAGAACGCGCAGCCGACCGTGCAGACGTTGCTGACGTTGATGTTGCGGTTGACGACGAACGTGACCGTCTCGCCCGCGAGCTCGGCGCGCAGTTCGTCGGCCGCCTGGCGGAGGTCCTCGATCGCCTCCGCCCTGGTCTCCGCGAACAGCGCCGTCAGTTCGTCCTCGGACAGCCACGCCCCGTCGCGGCCCTTCGCGATCGCGCCCGCCACCAGGTCGCGCCGGATGACGCGCTCCTCGCGCCGGCCCGACCCGCGGCGGGGGATGAAGCTCCAGTACCTCGCCTTGACGACGTCGAGCACGCCCTGCGCCATCCAGTCGGGGTCGATGAACTGCGGATAGACGCACAGCCGCTCGGTCAGCGCCACCCCACGCGGCGCCAGCGTCTTGCGGACCTGATGCGGCGACGGGAACGGATGCTCGGGCGAGATGTGATCCCCGTTGGCGCTCAACCCACCCAGATCCGTCGCCCCCGCGTCGACGAGCTCCGGCCACCAGTCGGCCAGGTTCGGCGGCACCTGCACCCCCACGTCGGGCATGAGCTCGCGCGCCACCGCGATCAGCTCGCGCAGATCGTCGATCGTGACCTCCGTGGCCCACGCCGGCCGCTCCACCTCCGGCGGGGCGCCGACGCCGGTGCGCCAGTAGCGCTCCGCCGCCTCGGTCGCGATCTCCGCCGGCTCCTCGCCGTAGTAGCGCCGGTGCGGCACCACGTTCTGCAGGATCACCTCCTGCAGATGCCCGAGCTCGCGATGCACCGCCGCCAGCGCCTCCAGCGCCTCGACGCGCTGCTCGCGCGTCTCCCCGATCCCGACCAGGATCCCCGACGTGAACGGGATCCGCAGCTCCCCCGCGGCGCGGATCGTCTCCAACCGCCGCTCCGGCAGCTTCGTCGGCGAGCCCTGATGCACGACCAGGTCCGGCTCGATCGACTCCAGCATCAACCCCTGCGATGCCGTCACCTCGCGCAGCCGCGCCAGATCGTCACGCGACAGCACCCCGAGATTCGTATGCGGCAGCAGCCCCCGCTCCAGCGCCCGCTCGCACGCCCACACGGCGTACGCGACGAAGTCCTCGAAGCCGAACGCCGCCAGCCGCTCCCGAACGCCAGGATGGTGCCCCGGGTCATCGCCCGTCAGCACCAGCAGCTCCTTCACACCACGCCGCGCCGCACGGTCGATCAACCGCTCCACGTGATCGGGCGCATGCAGGTGCGGTTGATGCGTCTGGAACGCGCAGTACTTGCAGTGCGACACGCAGGTCCTCGAGAGCGAGAGCGTGAGATTGCGCGAGTACGTGACACGACGCCGCATGCGACGCCTCACCCTACCCCCGCGGGCGCTCGACGCCGCGGCCGGTTAGCCTCCGGCCGGTGCGGGAGCTCAGAAGCGTCTGCGTCTATGCCGGCTCGAGCGCCGGGATCCGCCCGGCGTACCGCGATGCCGCCGAGGCGCTCGGCGTCACCATCGCGCGAACGGGGCGGCGCCTCGTCTACGGCGGCGGCGACGTCGGCCTGATGAAGGTCGTCGCCGACGCCGCGATGGACGCCGGCGGCGAGGTGATCGGCGTCATCCCGCAGACGCTCGACGAGCGCGAGATCGGCCACCGCGGGCTCAGCGAGCTGCGCATCGTCAGCTCGATGCACGAGCGCAAGATGACGATGGCGGAGCTCTCCGACGCGTTCATCGCGCTGCCCGGTGGCGTCGGCACCGTCGAGGAGCTCGTCGAGGTGCTGACGTGGACCCAGCTCGGCCTCCACGAGAAGCCGTGCGCGGTGCTCGACGTCGAGGGCTACTACGCGCCGCTCATCGCCTTCCTCGACCACGCCGTCGCCGAGGGGTTCCTGCGCTTCGAGCACCGCGAGCTCCTGCTGCGCGACGACGACCCCGGCTCGCTGCTCGACGCGCTCGAGGCGTGGGAGGCACCCACCCTGCCGAAGTGGATCGACCGCGAGTCGGCGTAGCGTCCGAGCGATGAGCCGGGCCGCCATCGCCGTCGCGATCCTCCTCGCGGTGCTCCTGCTCGCCGGCTGCGGCGTCGACGAGGAGGAGAGCCGCCCGAACGCCCGGGCGACGCTGCTGCTCGACTTCACGCCCAACGCGGTGCACGCCGGGATCTACTCCGCGGTGCAGCGCGGCTACGACGCCGCCGAGGGCGTCCACCTGCGTGTGCGCGAGCCGTCCTCGTCGACGGACGCGATCAAGCTGCTGCTCGCCGGCCGCACCGACTTCGCCGTCCTCGACATCCACGACGTCGCGATCGCCGCCGGTCAGGGCCGAAACGTCGCCTGCGTGATGAGCATCGCCCAGCGCCCGCTCGCCTCCGTGCTCGCGAACGCGGACGTGCGCCGCCCGCGCGACCTCGAGGGCCGCACGGTCGGCGTCACCGGCCTGCCGTCCGACGACGCCGTGCTGCGCTCGATCGTCGAGGGCGACGGCGGCGACCCGGGCGCGGTCGACGTCGTGACGATCGGCTTCAACGCCGTGCCGGCGCTGCTCTCCGGCCGCGTCGACGGCGCGACGGCGTTCTGGGACGTCGAGGGCGTCGCGCTGCGCCAGGAGCGGCCGGACGCGCGGGAGTTCCGCCTCGACGAGTACGGCGCCCCGGCCTACCCGGAGCTGCTCCTGTGCACGCGGCGCGCCACGGTCCAGGACCACCCGGCGCTCGTGCGCGCCACCGTCGACGCGCTCCAGCGCGGCTACCGCTTCGCGCTCGACGACCCCGAGTCGTCGGTCGCGGACATGCTGGAGGCCGTCAAGGGCGCCTCGCGCGAGCAGCTGACCGCGCAGATGGACGTGCTGACGAGCGTCTTCCTCGGCCCCACCGGGCGCCCCGGCGCGCTCGACGAGCGCGTGCTGCGACGGTGGGCGCGCTGGGAGGCCGCCGTCGGGATCGTCGACCGGCCGCCCGAGATCTTCGACCTGTTCGTCACCCGCTACGCCAACGGCGGGGACTAGCCGGTCCGGTCATTAGCCTGGCGGGCCATGCGCACCCGGATCCTCTGCCTCGCCGTCTGTGCCGCGACGCTGCTCGTCGCGGCGGCGCCCGCCGCCGCCACCACCGAGTGCCGCTACCTGACGTCCTGCGAGTCGCGGACGTCGCCGTGGATCGCGGTGCCGAGCGAGCGGACGGTCGTGTCCGGCGAGGCCAGCCAGGCGTCGTACGCGTTCCCGTGCCCGCTCGGGCGCTACGCCGCCGGCTTCGACTGGACGCCGGATCGCGTCGACGACGTCTTCCTCGACGTCCCGTACGACGGCTGGGGCGGCTACGCCCCCGTGTTCGTGCTGCGCAACGACCACCGCGACCCGGGGACCGCGCAGATCGACATCGGCTGCGTCCCCGAGCCGGCCGGGTCGCGCGCGGCGATCGAGGAGGACGGCGCCACGCTGCGGATGACCGAGCGGCGCGTGCGGGCCGGGCGCGTGCTCGACCTGCGCCAGCGCTGCGAGACGGGCGAGCGGGCCGCAGAGAGCGGCGGCGCCGTGCTGTTCGAGACGAAGGCGCCCCCGTCGAAGCGCGTGCTGAAGGGGCACGTGCTGGCGCTCGACAGCGGCGCGCGGGGCGTGCGCGGCACGGTGACGACGGCGGACTTCGTCGGCGACGACGAGCGCGTCGTCCTGCACCTGTACGCCGTCTGCGTGTAGGCGATCCGGCGGCGGCGCGGGCTCAGAGCGCCCGCAGGCGCCGGAACTCCTGGCGCGCGGACTCGGGCCGGCCCCACATCTGCACGACCTCGGCGCGGCCGACGCGCACCTCGCGCAGCTCGAGCTCGCCCTCGATGCCGGCCTCGTCGAGCAGGCGGAGCGCCATGCGGACGACGGGCGCCGCCGCGGCGTGCCCGAAGCGGTGGGCGACGAGCAGGCGCCAGTGCCAGCGGTCGCGCGAGAGCGGCTGCGCGTTGGTCGTCACCAGGTAGGTGGCCGTCTCGACGTAGCGATCCACGTCGTGGATCCGCAGCGCGAGCTCGAGGTCGGTCCAGTCGTCGGGCAGCGAGTCGACGATGGCCTGGAAGTCGTCGGCGAGGGGCATCGGCCCGCAGGGTACCGCGCGCGGGCGGCGTCAGGCCGCGGCTTCGACGCGCATGGCGCGCGCGAGCGCGCCCCCGAGCACGTGGACCTCGTCGTCCTCGCCGAAGCGCGCGAACACGGGCCCGTCGAACGGCTGCTTGTCGACCACGGCGAAGGTCGTCCCCGGGCGGATCCCGCGCTCGGCGAGGTAGCGCAGCATCGACGGGTCGGAGTCCGACACGCGGACGAAGCGGCCCTCGTCGCCGGGCTCGAGCTCCTGGAGCGTGGTGCTCGGGCCCTCCTCGATGCGCAGGTCGCGCGTCGGGATCGGGTCGCCGTGCGGGTCGTGCGTCGGGTTGCCGAGCTTGGCGGCGATCAGCTCCTCGAGCTCCTCGGAGAGGTGGTGCTCGAGGATCTCGGCCTCGTCGTGGACGCGGTCCCAGGGGACGTCGAGGCTCTCGGCGAGGAAGCACTCGAGCAGCCGGTGATGGCGGATGACCTCGAGCGCGACCTTCTCGCCCTGCTCGGTGAGCTGCACGCCGCGGTAGGGCTCGTGGCGGACGAGGCCGAGGGCGTCGAGCTTCTTGACCATGTTCGACGCCGAGGCGGGCGTGACCCCGAGGCGCTCGGCGAGCGCGTTCGTCGACACCGCGGCGCCGTCGCCCCGCGCCTCGAGGGCGTAGATCGCCTTGGCGTAGTCTTCGACGGCGGAGGTCACGCTCTCCATGTCGCCAAGTTTAGTCATGACTGAAAATGACGCCGCGGTCGTTCGCACCGGCTGCGGCCTCGTCGATCGCTCCGAGCGGGGCAAGCTCGCGCTGACCGGCTCCGACGCCAAGGAGTTCCTCGCGGGGCAGGTCACCAACGACGTCGTCGGCCTCGAGCCGGGCCACGGCTGCTACGCCGCGTTCCTCACCCACAAGGGCAAGATGCAGGGCGACCTGCGCATCCTCGACCTCGGCGACGAGCTGTGGCTCGACACCGAGCGCTCGACCCTGCAGGCCCTGTTCGACACGATCCGCCGCTTCAAGATCGGCTACGACGTCGAGCTGCACAAGCGCACGCTCGAGTGCGCGCTGCTGTCGCTCGTCGGCCCGCGCGCCCGCGAGGTCGCCGGCGCCGAGCAGCTCCCGTCGGCCGAGCACAGCTCGATGCGCGCGCGCCGCGGCGGCGCCGACGTCGTGCTCGTCGCCACCGCCGACGGGGTCGACGCGATCTGCGCCGCCGAGGACGCCGACGCCGTCCGCGCCGCGTTCGCCGAGGCCGGTGCCGTCGAGGTGCCCGAGGCGGCCGCCGACCTGCTGCGCGTGGAGGCCGGCCGCCCGCGCTACGGGATCGACATCGACGAGACGACGATCCCCCAGGAGGCCGGGCTCAACGAGCGCGCCGTGAGCTTCACCAAGGGCTGCTACGTCGGGCAGGAGACGGTCGCGCGCCTCTTCTACAAGGGCAAGCCGAACCGCCACCTGCGCGGGCTGCGGCTCGACGGCCCGGCCGAGACCGGCGACGTCCTGCGCCTCGGCGAGCGCGAGGTCGGCCGGGTGGGCACCGTCGTCGAGTCGCCCGACCTCGGCACGATCGCGCTGGCGCTCGTGCGCCGCGAGGCCGAGCCGGGCGCCGAGCTGGCCGTCGGCGACGACGGCGCGCGCCGGGCGACGGTGGTCGAGCTGCCGTTCCGCGCCGGCGCCTAGCCGACGCCCCAGATCATCGCCACGGTGGTGATCCCCAGCCAGCAGGCGATGTTGACGCCCCAGAAGACGGCCACGGGGTCGACCGGCGGCGTCGCCAGCGTCGCGGTGCGGCGCGCGTCGGCGCGGCGGTCGTGGCCCAGCCGGCGATCGCGCCGGCCGGAGCGGCGGTCGCGCGGGCCGGCGCGGCGCTCGACCTTGACCGCCCGCAGGTCGGCGAGGCCGCGGCGGCGGTCGGGCAACCCCTGACGGCGGTCGCGCACGCCCAGGCGCCGGTCGGGCGCGTCGCCCCGGCGCTCCGCCTCACCCTCGGGGATCGCGCGCGCCGCCGGCACCGGCGCCAGGACGGGCCCGCCGGGCGACACGGGGGCGGCCGGCCGCTGCGGGCGCGCGGTCATCCCGCGCTCGACCGCCTCGATGAGCATCGTCAGGTGGTGGTGCATCGCGCGCAGGCGCGCGACGTACGCGTGGATCGGCTCGTTCGGCTGTGGCATGAAGACCGGATGGCGCAGCAGCCCGGGCGCGAGCGGCGACGACCCTCCCGTCCGCGCGGCGGGTCGTTCCTGCGTCATGGGCAGCACGGGGCTCATGGCACGCCGATCCAGCAGGAACATGAGCAGCCCGCGGCCGAGAACTCGATAGGAAATCCGTCCAGCGCGAGAGGGAGCGCTCAACCGGCGACGAACGCGGCGAGCCGCTCGGCGTCGGGCAGCGGGTCGAGCACGAGCTGCGGCGGGCGGTTCGCCGCCACCCAGCTCGAGACGATCCGCACCTCGTCGACCTCGTCGGCCGGCACGTGCGTCGTCGGCCGGCCGCGGTCGAAGGAGCGCAGCGCGGCGCGGGTGCGCTCGAGCACGTCGCCGGTCGCGTCGGCCGAGCACCAGTCCACGACCCGTCCGCCGACGAGCCAGAAGAGGTCGCAGCGCCGCTCGTCGCGCGGATGCGGCGCGCGCACGAGCCGCGGCCGCGCGTGCGTCGCGGCCAGCACCCCGTCGAGCCGCGACAGGAGCTGCTCGAGCCGCGCCCGCCGCCGCCGCAGCCACGCCGCGCGCTCGTAGCGCCGCCCGTCGGAGGCGGCGCGGATCTCCGCGTCGAGATGGGCCAGCAGGGCCGCGCCGCCGTCGCCGTGCCCCGTGAAGAGCGCGAGCGCCTGGTCGAGCCGGCGGCGGTAGAGGTTCGGGTCGAGGTCGCCCAGGCACGGCGACAGGCAGCGCCCCATCTGGCCGTACGCCGACGGCCACTGGCGCCGTGGCAGCGCGCGGCCGCAGTGGCGCAGCCCGAACAGCGAGTTGAGCTGCTCGAGCAGCTCGGTGGCGACGGCGCGGCCGCGCAGCGGGCCGACGCTGACGGCGTGCCCGGCGGCCGGCGCGGCGGCGACCTCGAGCACCGGGAACGGGATGTCGAGGCGACAGCGCAGGGAGACGTAGCGGTCCTGGTGCTTGAGGCGCGCGTTGCCGGGCGGCGCCAGGCGCTTGATGAGCCGGTTCTCGAGCACGAGCGCCCCGAGCTCCGACGCCGCCTGCTGGAAGTCGACGACCGAGGCCTGCGCCGTCCACGCCGACGGCTCGCTCGACGGGGCGAAGTGGGCCCGCGCCCGCGTGCGGACCGCGACCGACTTGCCGACGTAGAGCGCCTGGCCCTCGGCGTTGCGGACGATGTACACGCCGGGCTCGTCCGGGATGTGACCGACGTCGGGCGCTGCCGTGGCGCGGCGGCGGCGCGCCCCGT
>DASTRJ010000010.1:0-11174 GCA_035761245.1 Capillimicrobium sp.
TGGTTGGCGGTGGCGATGAACACGACCTCGGAGAGATCGAGCTCGACGTCGAGGTAGTGGTCGCGGAACGTCGAGTTCTGCGCGGGGTCGAGCACCTCGAGCAGCGCCGAGCTCGGGTCGCCGCGCCAGTCGGCGCCGACCTTGTCGACCTCGTCGAGCATGATGACCGGGTTCATCGTGCCGGCGTCGCGCAGCGCGGCGACGGCGTCGCGGACCCGCCGACGCGCGACGCGACCGCCTCGGGCGCGATCCTGACGCTGATCGGCCCGCCCGGCACCGGCAAGACCTCGATCGGCGAGTCGATCGCGCGCGCCATGGGCCGCGAGTTCGTCCGCATGTCGCTGGGCGGGGTGCGCGACGAGGCGGAGATCCGGGGCCACCGCCGCACCTACATCGGCGCACTCCCGGGCCGCCTCGTCCGCGCGCTGCGCGACGCCGGCACGATGAACCCGGTGATCCTGCTCGACGAGGTCGACAAGGTCGGCGCCGACTGGCGCGGCGACCCGAGCGCGGCGCTGCTCGAGGTCCTCGACCCGGCGCAGAACTCGACGTTCCGCGACCACTACCTCGACGTCGAGCTCGACCTCTCGCAGGTCGTGTTCATCGCCACGGCCAACACCGCCGAGACGATCCCCGGCCCGCTGCTGGACCGCATGGAGGTCATCCGCTTCGACGGCTACACGGTGGCCGAGAAGACGGCGATCGCCCGCGGCTACCTGTGGCCGCGCCAGGTCGAGCGCAACGGCCTGCGCGAGGAGGAGGTCGCCGTCAGCGACGAGACGCTCGAGCTGATCGTGCGCGAGTACACGCGCGAGGCGGGCGTCCGCCAGCTGGAGCGCGAGCTCGGCACGGTGCTGCGCAAGACCGCGACGAAGATCGCCTCCGGGCGCGCCGAGGCGCCGGTGACGATCGACGTCGACGCGGTGCGCGACGCGCTCGGCCGCCAGAAGGTCTTCCAGGAGGCCGCGATCCGCACGGCGGTGCCGGGCGTCGCGACCGGCCTGGCCGTGACCGGCGTCGGCGGGGACGTGCTCTTCGTCGAGGCGACGAGCATGGACGGCAAGGGCGGCCTCACGCTCACCGGCCAGCTCGGCGACGTCATGAAGGAGTCGGCGCGCATCGCGCTCAGCTACGTCCGCGGCCACGCCGACGACCTCGGCATCGACGCCCACGCGTTCGACGACCGCGAGTTCCACGTCCACGTGCCGGCGGGCGCGATCCCGAAGGACGGCCCGAGCGCCGGCATCACGATGGTGACCGCGCTGGCGTCGCTGCTGTCGGGGCGGCCGGTCAAGCACACGGTCGGCATGACCGGCGAGGTCACGCTCCAGGGCCGCGTGCTGCCGATCGGCGGCGTCAAGCAGAAGGTGCTCGCCGCGCACGCCGCCGGCCTGACCGACGTGATCCTGCCCGAGCGCAACCGGCCGGACCTCGACGACGTCCCCGAGGACGTCCGCGAGCAGATGACGTTCCACCCGGTGATGTCCATCGACGAGGTGCTGGCCGTCGCGCTGGAGCCGGCGCCGATGGCGCACCGGGCGTAGGACCTCCACCCGATCCTCCTCCCCAGGGTGAAGACGAGGGGCCGGCCGCGAGGCCGGCCCCTCGGCGTCTCCGGATGCCGGCTCGCGGCAGGCGATGCGGCGCCCGAAGCGAGCCGATGCTGCCTCGCCTCACGCGTAGACTGGGGCCGCGGATGGCGTTGATCGGCAGGGAAGCGGAGCGCGACCGCCTGCTCGCGGCGATCGCGGCGGCTCGGGACGGGCGCAGCACGGCGCTGCTGGTGCACGGCGACGCCGGCATCGGCAAGACGGCGCTGCTCGAGGAGGCGATCGCCGCCGCCGACGGCCTGCGCGTGCTGCGGGCCCGCGGCTTCGAAGGCGAGTCCGACCTCCCGTTCGCCGGGCTGCACGACCTCGTCGCCCCGCTGCTCGACCTCCGCGAGCGCATCCCCGCCGTCCAGGCTCGCGCGCTCGGCGCGGCGCTCGCGCTCGAGCCGCCCGACGGCCACGACCGCTTCGCGATCCCGGCCGCGCTGCTGAGCCTCGTCGGCCAGGCGGCCGACGCCGGCCCGCTGCTGCTCGTCGTCGACGACCTGCACTGGATCGACGAAGGCACCTGCCAGGCGCTGACCTTCGTCGCCCGGCGCCTCGACGCCGACGGCGTCGTCCTGCTGCTCTCCGCGCGCGACGGCGAGCCGTGGCCGTTCGACCCGACCGGCATCGAGCGCCTGCACGTCGGCGGGCTCTCCGACGAGGCCGCGCGGGAGCTCCTCGCCGGTGGCACGGCGGTCGCCTCCGAGGTCGTCGACGCGCTCGTGCGGACCGCGGCCGGCAACCCGCTCGCGCTGCGCGAGCTGCCGCAGACGCTCACCGACGACCAGCGCAGCGGTCGCGCCCCGCTGCCCCGGCCGCTGCGCCCCGGCGCCGGCGTCGAGGCCGCGTTCAGCCGCCGCCTCGCCGCGCTGCCCGACGACACCCGCCAGGCGCTGCTCGTCCTCTCGGCGATGGAGACGCGGCGCACCGACGTGCTGCTGCGCGCGCTGGAGGTCCTCGGCCTGCCGGCCACGGCGCTCGACGCGGCGCAGCACGCCGGCATCGTCACGGTGGCCGACGAGCGCACCGACTTCACGCACCCGCTGCTGCGCTCGACCGTCTACCACGCCGCCGCCAGCAGCCGCCGGCGCGCGGCGCACCACGTGCTCGCCGAGATCGCGCCCGACGCGCAGCGGCGCGCCTGGCATCTGGCGATCTCCGCGGTCGGCACCGACGACGCGGCCGCCGAGGCGCTCGAGGCCGCCGGCCGCGACGCGCGCGGCCGCGGCGGCGCCGCCGAGGCGGCACGGGCCTTCGCCCGCGCCGCCGAGCTGACCTCCGATCGCGAGCAGCGCGCGCGGCTGCAGCTCGAGGCCGCCACCGACGAGGTCGCCGCCGGCCACATGGACCGGGCGCTGCACCTCGTCGAGCAGGGCCTCCAGGTCGCCGGCGACGAGGGGCTGCGCACGCAGCTGCGGCGCGTGCGAGCGCAGGTCGCGCTGCGCCAGGCCGCCCCGACCGTCGCGTTCGAGCTGCTGGAGGCCGAGGCCGAGCGCCTTGCCGCGGTCGACGCCGGCCAGGCCGCGGTGCTCCTGCTCGAGGCGTGCGCGGCGCCGATGATGACCGGCGACATGGACCTGCTGCGCGCGACCGCCGAGCGCGCCCGCGCGCTCGCCCAGGGCGCCGGGCTCGAGCTCGGCGGCGTCATCGCGGAGCTCATCGTCGGCGAGGCGCTCATCGCGCGCGGCGACGCGCCGGAGGGCGCCGCGATCCTCGCGGAGCTGGAGGCGCCGCTGCTGTCGGCCGACCTCATGGCCGGGATGCCCGACGTCGTCGGGATGGCCGGCCACAGCTCGATCTGGATCGGCGCGTACGACCGTGCCGACGCCGTCCTCAGCCGCATGGTCGACGGCGCGCGGCGGGGCGCGGCGCTCGGCGGCCTCGTGTACCCGCTCGCCGCCCGGTCGCACCTCGAGCTGCGCCGCGGGCGCTGGATCGCCGCGCTCGCCGACGCCGACGAGTCCGTGCGCCTCGCGCGCGACACCGGCTACCGCAACGTCCTGCCGCTCAGCCTCGCGACGCTCGCGCGGGTCGAGGCGGCGATGGGCCGCGCGGAGGAGGCGCGCCGCCACGCCGAGGAGTCTGTCGGCCTCGCGCGCTCCGCCGGCGCCGCCGCGATCCTCCTCTACGGCCTCGGCGCGCTCGGCTTCGAGGCGCTGAGCGGCGGCCGGCTCGAGGAGGCCGTCGAGCACCTCGAGCGCGCCGCCGAGACCGAGCGCGCGCTGCGCCAGGACCAGGCCGCGATCGTCCAGTGGGCGCCCGACCGCGTCGAGGCGCTCGTGCGGCTCGGCCGCCTCGACGAGGCGAGCCGCGCCCTCGCGGAGCTCGCCGCGCAGGCACACCGCACGCAGGGCGCGTGGGCGCTGGCGTGCGTCGAGCGCGGCCGCGGGATGCTCTCGGGCGACGACGCGTTCCGCGCCCACTTCGAGGCGGCGCTGCGCCACCACGACCGCGACGCTCAGCCGTTCGAGCGCGCGCGCACCGAGCTGGCGTTCGGCGAGCGCCTGCGCCGCGCGGGGCAGCGCGTCGAGGCGCGCGAGTGGATCGGCGCCGCGCTGCAGGGCTTCGAGCGCCTCGGCGCGCGGCCGTGGGCGGAGCGCGCCCAGGCGGAGCTGCGCGCGACCGGCCGCACGGCACGGCGCCGCGACGCGAGCACGGCCGACGAGCTCACGCCGCAGGAGCTGCAGATCGCGGGATACGTCACCGAGGGGATGACGAACCGCGAGATCGCGGCGGCCATGTTCCTCAGCCCGAAGACCATCGAGTACCACCTGCGCTCGGTGTTCCGGAAGCTCGACGTCCGGTCGCGCACGGAGCTCGCGCGCCGCTTCGCGCTCGAGCTGCCGGTCGCCGCGTAGGACCCGCCGGTTTCCGCGAGGACCAGGGCTTTCCTGGACCTGGCGCGCGGGTTAGAGTCGCCCCACATGGCACGGTGGCCGCACTCGATCCTGCCGGCCCTCGGGATGACTCTGGCGATCGCGGCCTCCCGCGAGCGAGAGCGTGCCGCACGGATGGCCACCGAGCGCGCGCGGGTGCGCGCCGACCTCCTCGCCCGCGCCGGCGAGCTCTTCGAGACGGGCGACGACCCGCTCGAGCGCCTCGACACGCTCACGACCCTCCCGGTGCCGGGCCTCGCCGACCTCTGCGTCGTCGACCTCGTGGGCGAGGACGGCGCGCTGCGCGCTGCCGCGGCGGCCAGCCGCATGCCCGGCGTCGACGAGGCGCTGCGCGCGCTGCGCCGCGAGCACCCGATCCACCTCGACGCACCCCACCCGGTCGCGCAGGTGGCGCGCAGCGGCGAGCCGCTGCTCCTGCCCGTCATGTCGCGACAGCGGCTCGCGTCGTGGGCGACCGCGTCCGAGCACCTGCGGCTGGTCAAGCAGCTCGAGTACCGCAGCGCGATGGTGGTCCCGCTCACCGCGCGCGGCCGGCTGATCGGCACGATGGCGATGATCGGGCTGCGCGGCCGGCGCCCGTACGACGAGGACGACCTCGCGGTCGCGCGCGACCTCGCGCGGCGCGCGGGGCTGGCGATCGACCACGCCCGCCTGGGCGCCGAGCTCGGCGACGCGGAGTCGGAGCTGCGGACGGTGCTCGGCGCGCTGGACGAGGCGGTCATCGTCAACGACGACGCCAACCGGGTCGTCTACGCCAACCAGGCGGCCGCGCGCCTCCTCGGGTTCGCGACCGTCGACGAGCTGCGCGAGACGCCGGCGCACGCCTACGTCGAGCGCTTCGACATCCGCGACGAGCACGGGAGCCCCGTTCCCGTCGAGCGGTTCCCCGGGCGGCAGGCGATCGCCGGGCGGGAGCCCGAGCCGCTGCTGTGCCAGCTCGTCGACCGCCGCACCGGCGAGCGCCGCTGGCGGGTGACGCGGGCGACGCCGGTGCCCGGCCCGGACGGGCGGCCGCGACTGGCCGTCAACGTCATCGAGGACGTCACCGAGCAGCGGCGCCGCGAGCTGGGGCAGTCGTTCCTCGCGCACGCGAGCAAGCTGCTGACCGCCTCGCTGGACTCGGCGGAGACGCTCGAGAAGGTCGCCTGGGCGGCGGTGCCCGAGCTGGCCGACTGGTGCGCGGTCGACCTGCCCGACGAGCACGGGGCGCTGCGCCGCGTGGCCACGGCCGACCGGTCCCCCGAGCGCACCCGCGTCGCGGCGCTCGTCGTCCGGGAGCGCACGGGCGACCGCGAGCTGACGGTCGGGCCCCCGGAGGTCATGCGCACCGGCCGCTCCGAGCTCTACCCCGAGGTGACCGACGAGCTGCTGCGCGCGGCGTCGCGCGACGTGGCGCAGCTCGAGCAGCTGCGCTCGGTGGGCGCGCGCTCGGTGCTCGTCGTGCCGATGGTCGGCGCGAGCGGCGTCATCGGCACGATCACGATGGGGACGATCGAGTCCGGCCGCCGCCTGACCGACGACGACCTCGCGCTCGCGGAGGAGCTGGGCCGCCGGGCCGGGATCGCGCTCGAGCACGCGCGCGTGCACGGCGAGCGCTCCGCGATCGCCGCCACCCTGCAGGCCGCGCTGCTGCCGCCGCGCCTGCCGCTCGTCCCCGATCTCACGATCGCCGCCCGCTTCCGCGCGGCCGGCGGCGGCGACACGGTCGGCGGCGACTTCTACGACCTCTTCCCGCTGCCCGACGACCCCGCCGCGTGGATGGTCGTGATGGGCGACGTGACGGGCAAGGGCCCAGCGGCGGCGGCCATCACCGCGCTGGCCCGCTACACGATGCGAACGGTCGCCTTCTACGAGCACGACCCGCGGCGCGTGCTCGAGCGGCTCAACGCGGTGCTGCTGCACGACGACGACCGCCGCCGCCTCTGCACGGCGGTCTGCGCGGTCGTGCGGCCCGGCGGCGACCGCACCACCGTGACCGTCGCGAGCGCCGGCCACCCGCCGCCGCTCCTCGCGCACGAGGACGGCGGCGTCGAGCCCGTCGGCGAGCCGGGGACGCTCCTCGGCGCCTTCGACGCGGGCGACTGGAGGGACACGACGATCGAGCTGTCGGGCCGCGAGATGCTCGTGCTCTACACCGATGGCGTCACCGACACGCCGGGCCTCGACAGCCGCTTCGGCCCCGAGCGGCTCGCGGCGGTCTGCGCGGCGGCCGCCGGGCGCGATCCCGACCAGCTCGCGTCGGCGCTCGACGACGCGCTGCAGGACTTCCAGCACGGCGCGCAGCGCGACGACGTGGCGGTGCTGGTGCTGCAGCCGGCGACGGGCGCGGCCGAGACGGCGCTGCACGCGGGCAGCGCCGAGCGCTCGGAGGCTCCGGCTTCCTCGCTGCCGCTCGCGTGACGCCGCGGCGGGGCGCCTACGCGCGGGCGCGCTCGGCCGCCACGGTCCGCTGAGCGTCGCGCGCGGGCGCCGGCGCGAGCGAGCCGGCGGCGGCGACCGCCCAGAGCAGGCTCAGCCAGGTGAGCGTGGCGAGCAGCACGTGCAGCCACACGAGCTCGGGCGGCAGCTCGAGCTCGTACTGCGCGAAGCCGACGACGCCCTGCGCGGCGAGCAG
The DNA here is from genome assembly GCA_035761245.1 of Capillimicrobium sp. Classification (GTDB taxonomy): domain Bacteria; phylum Actinomycetota; class Thermoleophilia; order Solirubrobacterales; family Solirubrobacteraceae; genus Capillimicrobium. Next base: position 7,107 of record DASTRJ010000010.1, read on the forward strand.
CAGGCACACCGCCGTCATGGCCCGGCGCACGAGGGCGTTCGCGCCGCGGTGGCGCAGCAGGAACCAGACGGCGACGGCGGAGACGCCGAGGATCGTCGACATCCGTCCGTGCCAGTGGATGAGGTCGTTCATCGTCTCGCCGCCCCAGAAGTCCAGCCGCGGGACGATCTCGCCGGTGCCCGAGGCGCCCGCGTGGGGGCCGGCGCCGGTGGCGGCGGTGCCGGCGAAGAGCACGAAGCCGCCCCAGACCAGGAGCGCGCGGACCGGCAGCACGCTCAGCCGATCCGCGACGCGCGGCCGGTCGCCGGGCTCGTGGCGCGCACGCCATGCAAGGGCCACCGCCGCCGCGAGGATGAGCTGCGACAGCAGGAAGTGGCCCATGACGAAGCCGGGCGCCAGGCCGTAGAGCACGGTGAGGCCGCCGAGCACCGCCTGGCCGACGACGCCGAGCGGCAGCAGCACGGCGAGCACCGCCAGGTCGCGCCGGAACGGCCGGCGCAGGAAGGCGAGCAGGCTCGCGGCGATCGTCGCGACGCTGACGACGCCGGTGAAGAGCCGGTTGCCGTACTCGATCGCGCCGTGCGAGTCGAGCTCTGTCTGGATGAACTTGCCCTCGCAGCGCGGCCACGACGGGCAGCCGAGGCCGGAGCCGGTCAGCCGGACCGCCGCGCCGGTCAGCACGATGATCACGAGCGTGGCCAGCGCGATCAGCGTGACGATGGCGTAGGTGCGCGGCGAGATCCTGGGGATGCGGGCGAGCATCGGCCTCGAAGGATAGGAGCGCGCGGACGGCGGGCTCGCGGCCCCGCCGCGGCTACTCCGGCAGGTCCTCGGGCGCGACGTCGCGCAGCAGCGGCTGGTTGCGGTCGCGCTCGGACGTGAGCAGCTCGAGGCCCTCCGGCCAGATGATCCCGACGTCGGGGTCCGCGTAGGAGATGCCCTTGTCGCGGGCCGGGTCGTAGTAGTCGTCCTGCAGGTAGACGACGTCGGCGACGTCCGACAGCACGACGAACCCGTGGGCGAAGCCGGCGGGCACGAAGAGCTGGTGGTGCTGCTCGTCGTCGAGCGTGAACGCCTCCCACTGCCCGAAGCACGGCGAGGAGCGGCGGATGTCGACGACGACGTCGAGGATCCGGCCGCGCGCGCAGCGCACGTGCTTGGCCAGGCCGATCTGGTAGTGCATCCCGCGCAGCACGCCCTTCGAGGAGCGCGAGTGGTTGTGCTGCACGAACTCGGTCTCGATGCCGACCGACGCGAACGTCTCGCGGCGGAAGGTCTCCACGAAGAAGCCGCGCTCGTCGCCGTGCACGGTCGGCTCGAGCAGGATGGGGCCGTCGAGGCGGGAGTCGAGGCGTCGCATAGGCGGCCGGACCTTAGCGTCGGTCAGCCGCGGACGGCCCGCAGGGTGACGACGAGCGGGTAGGCCGGATCGTCGCGCTCGAGCACGCCGGGGTCGACCTCGTGCTCGGCGAGGCCGTAGAGGAACGCCGCGGCGGCCTGGACGTTGCCGTGCGCCTCGACCTCGAAGCGGTCGAACGCCCCGGCGGCCAGGCGGCGCAGCCCCTCGGCGGTGAACCGCCAGAGGTCCGGGAACTCGTCGGGCGGCCAGATCTGCGAGATGCCGGGGACGGTCACGAGCAGCACGCCGCCGGGACGCAGCGCGTCGCGCGCCTGGCGCAGGGCGGTCGCCGGGTCGTCGACGAGGCTGATCGTCTGCGTGCACACGAAGCAGTCGAACGCGCCCGCCGGCAGCGCGGAGAGGTCGCCGCGGATGGTGGCCGTCGTCGACGCCGGGTCGGCGTCGAGCACGTCGACGCGCTCGCACGAGCCGAACCGCTCGAGATAGGTCGGCTCGTGGATCTCCACGCCGCGGCCGCGCAGGTCGGCGGCGTGGCGCTCGACGAAGCGCTCGATGTGGACACGGTCGATCGGCCGCCCGCGGTCGAGGCCGTAGCGGCGCGACACCGGCTCGGCGGGCAGCCGCGGCAGCGCCCGCGCGGAGCGCGGAGCGGCGCGGCCCCACGCTCGCGCGTACGCGCGGCCGAGCGCCGCTCGCGCGCGCCGCGGCGCGCTCACAGGTCCTCGGCGAGCCGCGGCGCCGCGCGCCGGAAGACCGCGTAGCCGAGCGCGAACACCGCGACCACGATCGCCAGCGGGACGAGCAGCCACGCCGCACCGCCGATCGCCGCCGCGGCGGTGTCGTAGTCGGGGCTCACGAACGCGTGGCGCGCCTGCTGGAGGATCGCCGCGAACGGGTTGCACATCAGCAGCGTCACGAGCCAGTCGGGCGCCTCGGCCTTGACCGACTCGACCGTGTAGAAGATCGGCGAGCCGTAGAACATGACCTGCAGGACGACGTCCCAGATCGGCTTGACGTCCCGGGCGCGCACGTAGAGCGCGCTCAGCAGCATCGCCAGCCCGCTGGCCAGCACCGCGAGGACCGCGATCAGCGGGATGAGCTCCAGCCACGCGATGCGGATCGAGCCGCCCGACGCGAGCAGGAACACGAGCACGACGCCGAGGTTCAGCGCGAGGTTGAACAGCGCGGTCAGCACGACCGACAGCGGCACGGCCAGCCGCGGGAACTCGATCTTGCGCACGAGGTTCTCGCGGTCGACGACCGAGGTGACGGCCGTGCCGCTGGCCTCGCTGAGGAACTGGTAGAGCACGAGGCCGAGCAGCAGCGCGACCCCGTAGAGCGGCGCGTCGGTGTCGAGCTTGACGACCTCGGTGAAGAGGACGTACAGCACGCCGAACAGCAGCAGCGGCCGCATGACCTGCCAGGCGTAGCCGAGCACCGAGCCGAAGAAGCGCAGCTTGAACTCGGTGACGGCGAGCGCGCGCGTGAGATGCCAGAAGCGCCGCGGGTCGGTGCCGACGGCGCTCGGGCCCTTGATCTGGCGGCCGAGGGCCGCGTCAGCGCCGCTCACGCGCCCCCACCTCGATCTCGAACGGCAGGTCGAGCACCGCGTCGGTCGAGCGCGCGCCGGTGACGACGACCGACGCGAACCGCTCACGCCGGTCGATCCAGGCGACGCCGCTGCCGCCGTGGGCGATCGCGGGCGTCGCCTCGTAGCGGCCCGACGAGAGCACGCAGTCGAAGGCGATCCGCACGGTCGTCGCGTCGCCCGGCTCGAAGCGCCCCGAGGCGGGCTGCAGCACGTTGGAGGCCTCGAAGACGGGCGTCCCGCGGTCGTCGGCGAGCACCACGCCGAACAGCGGGTCCTCGACGGGCTCGCGGAAGCGCGCCGTGAAGCAGAAGGCGCAGCGCTGACCGGTCGGGACGGTGCGCGCGCGCTCGCCCGCCTCGTCCTCGAACCACGCCTCGACGATCTCGGCGCGCCGGTCGCCGTAGCGGCCGGCCTCGGGCTCGCCGCCGGCGCCGTCGCCGGTGCCGCTCGCGGCGGTGCCCGCGTCGTCGCGGTTGAAGTTCAGCTCCAGGTAGCGCGCCGCGACGCGGTCCGGCTCGCCGATCTCCACGATCCGCCCGCGCTCGAGCAGCATCGCGCGGTCGCAGAAGCGCTGGACGTTGCCCATGTCGTGGGTGACCAGCAGCACCGTCCGCCCCTCGCGGCGGATGCGGGCGAACTCGTCGAAGCACTTCTGCTGGAAGGCGGCGTCGCCGACCGCGAGCACCTCGTCGATGAGCAGCACCTCGGCGTCGACCTGCATCATCACGCTGAAGGCCAGGCGGACCTCCATGCCGCTCGAGTAGTTCTTCAGCTTGAGGTCCTCGAACTCGCGCAGCTCGGCGAAGTCGATGACGGCGTCGTAGCGGCGGCGCGCCTCGCGCGGCGACAGGCCGAGCATCGTCGCGTTGATCATCACGTTGTCGCGCGCGGGCAGGTCGTTGTTGAAGCCGACCCCGAGCTCGATGAACGTCGACATGCGCCCGTTGACGTAGATGCGCCCGCGGTCGGTCGCGTAGATGCCGGCCAGGCACTTCAGCAGCGTCGACTTGCCGCTGCCGTTGCGCCCGACGATGCCGAAGAACTCGCCGTGGTCGACGGCGAAGCTGACGTCGTTGAGGGCGGGGAACGCCTCGTGGCCCATGCGCCGCAGCGGATG
>DASTRJ010000011.1:0-63049 GCA_035761245.1 Capillimicrobium sp.
ACGCGCTCGATCAGCGTCTCGTACGTCCGCCAGTGCGCCTCGTGCGCGGCGCGATCCTGAGGCGTGACCTTGTCGGTGTCGAAGACCACCCGCTCGATGCCGAGCGTGACCAGCTCATCGACGTCGTGCCGGATCTGGTCGATCGACCCGTGGCCGGCGAGCCGTCCCTCCTCGGGGAGCGGCGCGTCCGTGATCTCGAGGTAGAGCCGGGGCGCGACGACCGGGAGGGGACGGTCATGGCGCTCGGCGACCTCGCGGAGGGTGGGCAGGCCGTGCTGCGTGAGCCATCCCGCCTCCGGGCGCAGGGGATGCCAGCCGTCGCCCAGCGTCACGGCGCGCCGCATCGCTCGCCGGGTGTTGCCGCCGACCCAGATCGGCGGATGCGGGTCGCGGGCCGGGCGCGGACCGGTCTGGACGTCGGCGAACGAGACGTGACGGCCCTCGAACGTCGCGACGTCGGTCGTCCACAGCGTCCGCAGCGCGGCCAGGTACTCGTCCATGATGGCTCCGCGATCCGCGTACGAGACGCCCACGGAGGCGTACTCGCGCTCGGCCCACCCGAGCCCGACGCCGAGGATGATCCGCCCGCCGCTGAAGTGGTCGATGTTCGCGACCATGCGGGCCGTGATGATCGGGTGACGGAACGGGACGACGAGCACCGTCGTGCCGAGCTCGATGCGCGCGGTGCGGCCCGCGAGCCAGGCGAGCGTGGTGAGCGGGTCCCAGAACGGGGCGGGGTAGAGCTCCGCAACGTCGGGCGTGATCGCGACGTGGTCGGAGATCATCGCGAAGTCGAAGCCGCCGTCCTCGGCGAGGCGCGCCCAGTCGCCGAGCTCGTCGCTCGTCGTGCCGGGGCCGTAGTTGATGATGTTGAGTCCTAGCTTCATCGCTTCTCCGTCGGGTCGGGGATGACGCCGTCGCGGCGGAAGTCCTCGAAGGCATCGAGCAGCGCGGGCGCCACTGGGTACGCGGCGTCGAGCGGGTGGCCCGCCTCGAGCAGCCGCTGCGAATACGCCTCGAGAGCGCCCGCGCGCGCCGCGGCGGCAGCCAGCTGGGCCACCGCGTCCTCCGGGATGATCACGACACCGTCCTCGTCGGCGAGGACGTGATCCCCGGGCTGTACGAGGCAGCCGCCGCACTGGACGGCGACGTCGCGCTCCCAGTCGACGAGCGCGACCTTGCTCGGCGCGGGATGGGTGCCGCGCGCGAAGACGGGCAGGCCGAGCGCGGGGAACGCGGCGGCGTCGCGGACGGCGCCGTCGGCCACCACGCCGGCTGCGCCGAGGTGGCGCGCACGGGCGCCCATCATGTCGCCGAAGACCGCCGCGTCGAGCGAGCCGAGCGCGTCGACGACGAGGACGTCGCCCGGCCGGAGCGCCTCGACGGCCGCACGTGCGACCGGACCGTTCGGTCCCGCCGCGACGTCGTTGCGAGCGGGCAGGTACCGGAGCGTCCGAGCGGGCCCGGCCAGACGCGCCGCCCCGCCCACGGGCCGCAGGCCGCGCATCGCGACCCCCGTGATCCCACGCTCCCGAAGCAGCTGCTCGGCCGTCGACGTCGGCATCCCCGCGAGCGGCGAGGTCGCCGAGCCGCTCACGGCGCCGCCTCGGCCGGTGCGAGGTTCCACGCGTCCGGCTGCGGGAACGTCTCCGTCCAGAAGGAGGCGATCTCCTCGCGCCCGCACAGCCACACGCCCGGACGGCGGGTGATGTGCGCCAGCACGCGCTCCAGGCCGGCGATCCGCGCGGGACGGCCGATGATGCGCGGGTGCAGCCCGATCGAGAGCATCCGCGGCGTGCGAACGCTCTCCGCCAGGAGGGCGTCGAACGCGTCGATCACGTAGGTCGCGAAGTCGTCGGCCGTGAAGAACTGGCTCTTGACGAACTTCGTGTCGTTGACGTCGAGCGTGTAGGGGATGACGAGAAACGGGCGGTCGCCGACGCGATCCCAGTAGGGAAGGTCGTCGCTGACCGAGCCGCAGTCGTACAGCAGGCCCTCCTGGGCGAGGAGCTCGCGCGTGTTCACCGTGTTGGGCGGCCGCGTGAACCAGCCGCGGATGGGCTGGCCGGTGAGGCGGCGGAGGACATCGACGCACCGGCGGATCTGCTCGCGTTCGACGTCGCGCGCCATGCCCGTGTGCGGGATCCACCGGTAGCCGTGGCCGACGAAGTCGCAGCCCCGCTCCACGAGCGCCCGCGTCACGGCGGGGTTGCGCTCGAGCGCGAGCGCACACCCGAACACGGTGGGCGTGACGCCGTGGCGGTCCAGCGTCTCGAGCGTTCGCCAGATCCCGACGCGGCTGCCGTACTCGAAGGTGGACTCGGTGAAGAGCTCGCGCTCGCCGCGCGGGACGTCGTAGCGGGCCTCGACGAGCGGCTCGCGCTCGACGTCGCCGTCGAGCGGGTTGCGCTCCGAGCCCTCCTCGTAGTTGAGGACGACGTTGACGGCCAGCCGTGCGCCGCCCGGCCACGTGACGTCCGGTGGCGCGCCGGCGTAGCCCACGAGGTCGCGGGGCATCAGGCCCATGGTCACGGACATGCACGGCACCGTAGGCCGCGATCCACGCGTCCGCACGTCCTCACATCTGGGGACGCCTGTGCCGCGTCCCGAAGATCGAGGACTCCCCGCGGCGCGGACCGCCACCTAAGCTCGCGGCCGTGCCCACCTTCGCCGCCTCGCAGCTCGAGACGTTCGCCGCCGGCGTCCTGGCCGCCCTCGGCATGCCGGACGACCATGCGCGAACCACCGCCGCCTGCCTCGTCGCCGCCAACCTGCGTGGCCTCGACTCCCATGGCGTGCTGCGCCTGCTGCAGTACGAGCAGTCCATCGCGGCCGGCGAGGTGCGGGCCGACGCGGCGGTCGAGGTCGTCACGGCGCAGGGGGCGAGTGCCCTGGTCGACGCCGGTGGCGGCTACGGCTACGTGCCGACGCTGCTGGCCGCCGACCTCGCCGCCGAGTGCGCCCGCCGCCACGGCGTCGGCGTCGCTGGCGTGCGGCACAGCCACCACTTCGGCATGGGCGCCTCCTACGTCGAGCGACTCGCCGGCGAGGGGCTGATCGGTCTCGTGCTGACCAACACGGGACCGGTCATGTCGCCGCCCGGCGTCCGCGTACCGCTCGTCGGCAACAACCCGATCGCGGTCGGGATCCCGCGACGGGCGCCGCATCCGCCGATCGTGCTCGACATGGCGCTCAGCCAGACCGCGTTCGGGCGCATCCGCCTGGCCGCCGCCGAGGGACGGGAGATCCCGCTGGGCTGGGCCCACGACCGCGACGGGCAGCCCACCACCGACGCCGGCGAAGCCCTCGCCGCAGCCCTGCTGGCGCCGGCGGGAGGCCACAAGGGCTTTGCCCTCGCGTTCGTGGTCGACCTGCTGACGGGCGCGCTGACCGGGTCGCGCTCCGGGACGCGGGCGGACGCCCACGCGCATCCCGAGGGCGGGGTCGCGCATCTCGTGCTCGCGCTCTCACCCGCGCTGTTCCTCGAGCCGGGCGCATACACCGACGCGGTCGAGGGGCTCGTGGCCGATCTCATGTCGCATGATGCGCCCGGCGCCCCGGTCCTGCTGCCGGGCGACAAGGAGCGCGCCACGGCCGCCGCGCGCTCCGCGGGCGGCATCCCCGTCTCGGAGGAGCTGCTCGACCAGCTTCGCGACCAGGCCGAGCGTCTCGGCGTCGCGCCGCCGGTGGTGGGCTCCCATGGGTGAGCGCTCGGCGGTCGTCGCCGCCGTCGGCGACATCGTGCAGAGCCGCCCGATCGGCGAGCCGCCGCGCCACTCCGCGGTCGGCCGGACGCTCGCGCTCCTGCGGGACGCCGATCTGGTGTCGGCGAGCCTCGAGATGCCGTACTCGCGGCGCGGCGAGCCGCGCGACAAGCTCATCGCCTTCCGCGCCGATCCGGACCTCGCCGCCGGCCTGCGGGCGTTCGACCTCGGCGTCGCGTGCCTGGCCAACAACCACAGCCTCGATCACGGATGGGAGGCGCTCGCGGACACGATGGCGCGACTCGACGAGCTCGGCATCTCGCACGTCGGGGCGGGGGCCGACCTCGATGCCGCGCAGCGCGGGCGCGTCCTCGCGGCAGGCGGCCTGCGCATCGGCGTCGTGGGCGTCAGCTGCCTGCTGCCGGTCGGCGCCGCTGCGGGCGATGGCCGGGCCGGCATCGCGCCGTTGCGCATCCACACCGCCTACGAGGTGGACGCCCACGCGCAGATGGAGGAGCCGGGCGTGCCGCCGATCGTCCGCACGCGAGCCGACGAGCGCGACCTCGTCCGGGTCTGCCGGGAGATCGAGCGGCTGCGGTCGGAGGCCGACGTCGTGCTGGTGTCGATCCACTGGGGCTTCGGCATGGGCCCTGAGCTTGCGGAGTACCAGCGTCCGCTTGCCCATCGCCTCGTCGACGCTGGTGCCGACGCCATCCTCGGCCACCACGTCCACGGCCTGCAGGGCGTCGAGGTCCACCGCGGGGTCCCGATCGTCTACAGCCCCGGGAACTTCGTCGCCCAGCAGCCACGCGACGGCGAGCCGCCGGAGGTGCTCGAGATCTACGACCGGATGTCACCGGACGGGGTGATCGCGCTGCTCGCGGTGGCGCCGGACGGCTGCTCGTCGCTGCGGCTGGTGCCGACGGTCGTCGACGCCGACGGGCTCCCGGGGCTCGCCCGCGAGCGCGACGCGCGCCGCATCGGCGCGCGCATCGCGGCGCTCAGCGCCCCATTCGGGACCACCGCCGCCTGGGACGACGACCTCGGCGCGCTGGTGGTCTCGCTCGACGCCTGAGTCAGGCCGCCGGCGGCGGGCCGGTGCTCGCCCGCACCACGAGCTCCGGGGGCAGCAGATGGCGGCGCGCACGCGCGTCGGGTCGCTCCATGCGCCGCAGCGCGGCCTCCATCGCGATGCGCCCCATGTCGAACCCGAGCTGGTTGATGGTCGTCAGGGAGATGTGGCGCAGGCCCGCGAGGTAGGTGTTGTCGTAGCCGACGAGCGAGACGTCGCCGGGCACGTCGTAGCCGAGCTTCTCGAGCGCGTTCAGCGCGCCGATCGCGGCGAGGTCGTTGGACGTCGTGATCGCGGTGGGCCGAGGCCGGTCCTGGCTGAAGAGCCGATGGACCCCCTGGAAGCCGCCGTCCTCGGTGAAGCCCCCGGACACGCTCCGCGGCGTCAACCCGAAGGCGGCCATCGTCTCCTCGTAGCCGGCGCGACGCTCCTGCGCCGCATACGCGGCCCCGCCGTCGATGTGGGCGATCCGCTCGTGGCCGAGCGACACGAGATGCTCGACCGCGAGCCTGGCGCCGGTGCGGTCGTCGTTGAGGACGATGTCGACGCGTGGCGTCCGCACGCTGCCCTCGAGGCTGACGACCGGGACGGCCTCCGTCGCCCGCGCGACCACGTCGTTGGGCAGTCGCGGGCCGATGAGGACGATCGCGTCGGTCCGCAGCTCGAGCAGCTGCTGCAGCGCCGCGGCCTCGCTGCGGGGATCGCGGTTGCTCGTGGTGATCACGGGGCGATACCCGTGCTGCGCGGCGACGTCGTCGATCCCCTCGAGCACGACGGCGAAGAACGGGTTCGAGAGGTCGGAGATGAGCAGCCCGACGTTGTAGCTCCGCTGCTGGACGAGGCTGCGGGCGGCCGCGTTCGGCGAGTACCCGAGCTCGGCCACGGCGTCGAAGACGGCCTTCCGGCTCCGCTCGCTGACGCCGGGCTCGCCGCGCAGGGCGCGGGAGACCACGGACTTCGAGACGCCAGCCACCTCCGCGATCGACAGGATCGTGGGGCGCTTGCGTGCGGGAGGCGGGGGCTTGCTCATGGGAGCGTTCTACGCATTGTCCTCGAAAGGGAGGACGTACGTGCTCTTGACATCGGTCAACTCGCGCTTCATCGTACTCATTGCCGTAGGGAACGTTCCCAATTTGTTCCCGAGATCAGCGGCGCTGCGACCGACCAGAGGAGAGATCGACGTGGAGCTTGGCCTGTTCCTGATGCCCGCCCATCCGCCTGAGCGCGACCCGCGGACGGCCGCCGAGTTCGACCTCAGCGTCATCCGGCGGGCCGACGAGCTGGGCTACGTCGAGGCCTGGATCGGCGAGCACTTCACGCTCGGATGGGAGCCCGTTCCGGCACCCGACCTGCTGATCGCGCAGGCGCTCCGCGAGACGAGCCGCATCAAGCTCGCCCCCGGGGCGCACCTCCTCCCGTACCACCATCCGGTCGAGCTGGCTCACCGCGTGGCGTATCTCGACCAGCTCGCGGGCGGCCGGTACATGCTCGGCATCGGCAGCGGCTCGCTCATCAACGACGCGACCCTCTTCGGCACCGTCGTCCGCGACGAGCACGGCAAGCCGAGCACGGGTCGGAACCTCGCGATGACCCAGGAGGCCCTGGACATCATGCTCCGCATCTGGCAGGCGGACGGGCCGTTCGAGTACCGCGGCGAGTTCTGGTCGTTCGACTTCCCCGCCTACGACGAGCTCGAGGCCGGCCCCCACATCCGCCCGTTCCAGCAGCCGCACCCTCCGATCGGCATGGCCGGCCTCAGCCCGCGCTCCGGGACGCTGAAGGCCGCCGGCCGGCGGGGGTTCCTCCCGATGAGCCTGAACCTCAGCACGGGGTACCTGAGCGGCCACTGGGAGACCTATGCCGCCGGGGCCGCCGAGGCGGGGCTGACCCCGAGCCGAGCCGACTGGCGCGTCGCGCGCGAGTTCCTGGTCGCCGAGACCGACGAGGAGGCGATCCGGCTCGCCACGACCGGAGCGATGGGCCGCTTCCTGCGCGACTACATGATCGCCACGTTCGTCAAGAACGGCTTCGCGCACCTCATGGTCCCGGACCCGGACCTCCCGGCCGACCGGATCACGCCGGAGTACATGGCGCGCAACCACTGGCTCGTCGGCTCGGTGGACACGGTCGTCGAGCGCCTCGTCGCGCAACACCACGAGACCGGCGGATGGGGCGTCCTGCTCGGGCTGACCTACGACTTCGCCGACGACCCGGAGCCGTGGATGACCTCGATGCAGCTCATGGCCGAGGAGGTCATGCCGCGGGTCAACGAGCGTCTGGCGGCGTCCGCGTCGCCCGCCGGAGCCGCCCGCTGAGCCGGAGGCCGATCGCGTCGTGTCCGATCATCCCCGCATCCGAAGCGTCCGCTGCGTGCAGTACAGCGGCGTCATCGAGGCCGACGAGCCGTTCGTCGCGGGCAGGCCGGAGCGCCCCGTCGACGTGTACCCGGAGCGCGCGGCGGACGGCCCGGACGTGGCCTATCCGCTGCGCCGGCTGGGCGACGGGCGCTGGGGGGTCGACGCCATCTTCGTCCACGTCGAGGCCGATGACGGCGTCTCTGGAACGGCCGGGCCGATCGGCCACGAGCAGGCGGTCGTGATCGCTCGCACCAAGGCGCCGCTGCTCATCGGCGCCGACGCGCTCGCGACCGAGCGCGCGTGGGACCTGCTGTACCGCCACGCCGTCCACGGCCGCAAGGGGCTGGAGATGATGGCCCTGAGCGCGCTGGACTGCGCGCTGTGGGACCTCAAGGGACGCTGGCTCGGCCAGCCGGTCCACCGGCTGCTGGGCGGGCCCACGCGCGATGCCGTGCCGGTGTACGCGTCGACGCTCGGACACGCCACCGACCCCGAGGCCGCCGCGGAGCTCGCGGCGCGCCTGACACGCGAGGGCTTCCGCGCGACGAAGTGGTTCCCGCGCTGGCGCCCCCAGCACGGCGAGGCGGGCGTCCGCGGGGTGCACGCGCTCGTCGAGGCGATCCGCGACGCCTCCGGCGACGGCGCCGAGATCATGCTCGACGCGTGGATGTCGTGGGACGTCCCGTTCACGCTCGCGGTCGCGCGGCGGGTCGCCGGCCACGGTGTGCGCTGGATCGAGGAGCCGGTGATGCCCGATCAGCGGGCGGCGTACGCCGAGATCGCGCGCCGGCTCGACGGTGGCATCGCCGTCGCCGGCGGCGAGCACGAGTACACCCGGTGGGGGATCGCCGAGCTCCTGCGGGACCGTGCCGTCCAGGTGTGCCAGCCGGACACGTACTGGGCCGGGGGCATCACCGAGATGTGCCGGATCGCGGCGCTGACGTCGACCGCCGGCATCCCGCTGATCCCGCACGGCCACTCCGTGGCCGCCAACGCGGCGCTGACGTTCGCGCAGCCCGAGGCCACGATGCCGATGCTCGAGTACCTCCTGACGGCGAACGTCATCCGCCAGCACTTCCTGGCGCACCCGCTGCACCCGGTCGATGGCGTCCTGCGCGCCCCGACCGAGCCCGGCCTGGGGATGCGCCTCGACGAGTCGAAGATCGAGCGCCGCGTGGAGCTGAGGCTCGCATGAGCGGCACGCTCCGTGTCCCGACCCCGGAGGCGCTGCGCGCGACGTTCGGGCGCTACCCGTCAGGGCTGACGGTCATCACCGCCTTCGACGGCGACGAGCCCGTCGGCATGACGCTCCAGGCCTTCCATGCGCTCTCGCTCGAGCCTCCCCTGGTGCTGCTGTGCCCGGGGCGGACCTCGACGACGTGGCCGCGACTCGAGCGCGCAGCCCGGCTGTGCGTGAACGTCCTCGCCGAGGACCAGCACGCGCTGGCGCGCGCCTTCGCACGATCGGGCGCCGATCGCTTCGACGGCGTCGCGTGGACGCGCGCCACGGACCTCGGCGTGCCGGTGCTCGACGGCGCGGTCGCGTGGCTGGCGTGCACCCTCGAGCGCCGGTGGCCGGCGGGCGACCACCACATCGCGGTGTGCCGCGTGCGCTCCATGGGCGCGTCCGAGGGCGAGCGGCCGCTCGTGTTCTTCCGCAGCGCCATGTGGTCGCTCGCCCCCACGGCGCTCGACCAGGACGGCAACGGACGAGAGGAGACCCCCGTGCAGAGGATCGAGACCGGAAGGAGCTCGCGATGAGGGCCGTCGTGATCGAAGGACCCGGCACGGTCGAGGTGCGCGACGTCGCCGACCCCGCGCCGGGGCCCGGGCAGGTCGTGCTGCGCGTCGACCACTGCGGCGTGTGCGGAACCGACGTGCACGTCCTCGAGGGCGCGTTCGCGCCGGCCCGGTATCCGGTGATCCCGGGTCACGAGATCTGCGGCGAGGTCGTCGCGCTCGGGCGCGGGGTCGCCGAGCTGCGCGAGGGCGACCTGGTGGTCGTCGACCCCTCCGGGGAATGCGGGCGGTGCGAGCACTGCCGCGACGCACGGCCGAACCTCTGCGTCGAGTTCGGCGGCCCGGGCCTCACGCGCGACGGCGGGTGCGCCGAGTACGTCGTCGTCGACGCCGCGAAGGCGTATCGCCTCCCGGAGGGTGTCGATGCGCGCGTGGCGACGCTCGCCGAGCCGCTCTCGTGCGCGCTGCGGGGCATGGACCGGCTGCCGCAGCGCATGGGGTCGTCCTACCTCGTCTACGGGGCCGGGACCATGGGGGCGCTGCTCGCGCAGCTCGCCCGGCATGCCGGCGCCAGCAGCGTCGCGGTCGTCGAGACGAGCGCGTCGCGGCGCCGCCGCGCGCTGCAGCTCGGCGCGGATGCGGTCGCAGCGTCCGCGGACGAGCTCGACGGCGCCGCCTGGGACGTCGTCATCGACGCCACCGGCGTGCCGCGGGCGATCGAGGACGCGCTGCGGCGCGTGCGGCGCGGCGGCACGTACCTCCAGTGCGGCGTCGCACCGGCTGAGGCGACCGTCCCGTTCGCGCCCGCGCGGGTGGCGGCGGACGAGCTGACGATCGTCGGATCGATGGGCATCCGCGGCACGTTCGGGCGCGCGCTCGCGCTGCTGGCTCGCGGCGATGTCGTCGACGCCGACGCGATGGTGACGCACCGGCTCGGACTGGACGACTACACCGAGGCGATCGGGCTGCTGCGCTCGGGAGACGGGCTGAAGATCCAGGTGGCGCCGACCGTCGCGGAGGTGAGCTAGATGGGCACGACGCTCGAGGTGGCCGGCGTGTCGGGGAGCGCCCAGCTGGCCGAGATCCTCGCCCGCTGCGCCGACGCCGGCGCGCCGCCCGCGGCCGTGCGGTTCCGCGACGGGCGCGCGTGGCTGGACCTGACGCCGCACGGCGTCAGCGACGAGCTCGCGGAGGACCTCGCCCGCCTCGGCCTCGCGATCGAGGTCGGGCCGGCGGACGTGCCGTTCGCGCAGCTCTCCGATCGCGAGCGCGCGCTGGTGGCGGGCCTCGCGGCGGGGCTGCAGATGAAGGAGGTCGCCTTCCGGATGGGGATCACCACGAACACCGTCCGCGAGTACTGGATCCGGGCGAAGCGCAAGCTCGGCGTCCGGTCCGTCGGCGAGGCCGCCGCGCTGTGGGCGCTCGAGTGCGCCTGGTGCGGCGCGGCACTCGAGCGTGGCGCGGCGGACGCCACGATCCAGCGGGCGGCGGCATGACGGGCGCGGCGACGGTGCTGATCGGCGGGGAGCGGCTGCCGGTCGAGGCCACCCTCCCGGTGCACGACCCGTCGACCGGGGAGCCGTTCGCGACGATCGCGCGCGGCGGCCCGGGGGAGGTCGATGCGGCCGTGCAGGCCGCGCGGGCGGCGTTCGACCGCGACTGGCGCCACCGCACCGCGCGGGACCGTGCGCGGTTGCTGCGCGCGCTCGCCGAGCGGCTGCGCGCGGACGCCGAGCAGCTCGCCGCGCTGGAGACGCGCGACACGGGCAAGCCGCTCGGCCAGGCGCGCACCGACGTCGAGGTCGCGGCCCAGCTGCTCGACTTCTCTGCCGACACGGTGCAGGCGCTGCACGGCGAGGTGATCCCCGCCACCGTCCCCGACGTCACGGTGATGGCGCAGCGGGAGCCGCACGGGGTCACGGCCCACATCACGCCGTGGAACTACCCCTTGCCGATGGTCGCGCGGACGGCCGGGCCGGCGCTCGCGACGGGCAACTGCTGCGTCGTCAAGCCCGCGGAGGACGCGTCGCTGACGACGCTGCGGCTCGCCGAGATCGCGCTCGAGGTCGGCTTCCCGCCCGGCGCCCTCAACGTCGTGCCGGGCCTCGGCGGCGAGGCGGGCGCCGCACTCGCCGCCCATCCGAACATCGACCACCTGTCGTTCACCGGATCGGTCCGCACGGGGAAGCTCGTCGCCCGGGCCGCGGCCGAGAACGCGGTGCCGGTGGCGCTCGAGCTGGGCGGCAAGTCGCCGAACCTCGTCTTCGCCGATGCAGACCTGGAGCGGGCGGTGCCCGCGATCGTGAGCTCGATCCTGGCGCACGCGGGGCAGACGTGCTCCGCGGGCTCGCGCCTGCTCGTGGAGCGCGCGGTCTACGACCGCGTCGTCGACGAGGTGCGCGAGCGGTTCGCGGCCGTCCGCATCGGACCCGGGGCGGACGACGCGGACCTCGGCCCGCTCATCAACGCGCGTCAGCGCGACAGCGTCGCGGCCGCGGTGGCCGCCGCGGCCGGTGATGCGCGGGTCGTCACCGGGGGTCGCGTCCCGGCCGGCCTGGAGCGCGGCTACTTCTACGAGCCGACGCTCCTCGACCGGGTCACGCCCGACGCGCCGATCGCCCAGGAGGAGGTGTTCGGCCCCGTGCTCGTCGCGCTGCCGTTCGACGACGCGCGGGAGGCGATCGCCGTTGCGAACGGCACGGCGTACGGACTCGTGACCGGCGTCTGGACCCGCGACCTGGACCGCGCCCTGTGGCTTGCGCGCGAGGCGCAGTCGGGCACGGTCTACGTCAACCTCTTCGGAGGCGGCCCGGAGATGCCGTTCGGCGGCGTGCGGCAGTCGGGCCATGGTCGCGAGAAGGGCTTCGAGGCCCTGCGCGCCTTCACGCGGGTCAAGACGGTCGCCGTGCGCGCGGCGGGGCAGGAGGGATGAGCGCCATGCCGTTCGCACCGGTCACCGCGGCGATCGAGGCGATCCGTCGTGGCGAGATCGTCGTGGTGGTCGACGACGAGGACCGCGAGAACGAGGGCGACCTCATCATCGCGGCCGAGCACGCGACGCCGGAGCGCCTCGCGTTCTTCGTCCGGCACACGAGCGGGCTCGTGTGCGCCGCGGTCACCTCGCAGCGGGCGGACGAGCTCGACCTGCCGTTGATGGTGGCCGAGAACACCGAGTGCCAGCGCACCGCGTTCACCGTGACCGTCGACGCGATCGCCGGCACGACGACCGGGATCTCGGCCGGCGACCGCGCCGCCACGATCCGTGCGCTGGTCGATCCGGCGACCCGCCCCGCCGACCTGGCGCGGCCGGGCCACCTCCACGTGCTGCGGGCGCGCGACGGCGGCGTGCTCAAGCGCGCCGGCCACACCGAGGCCGCGGTGGACCTGGCGCGGCTCGCAGGACTGCCTCCGGTGGGCGTGCTCGCCGAGGTGACGACCGAGGACGGCCTCGACATGGCGCGCCGCCCGGAGCTCGAGGCGTTCGCCGAGCGGCACGGGCTCGTCCTGGTCACCATCGCGGACCTCATCCGGCACCGGCTGCGCTCCGAGCAGCTCGTCACCCGCCTTCCCGACGCGTCGATCCCCACGGAGTGGGGCCGGTTCCGGTGCATCCCGTATCGCGGGGAGCTGGACGGCGAGACGCACCTCGCGCTCGTCCTCGGGGACGTGGGCGGCGGCCGCGACACGCTCGTGCGAGTCCACTCCGAGTGCCTCACAGGCGACGTCTTCGGCTCCCGGCGGTGCGACTGCGGCGACCAGCTCCGCGCGGCGATGGCCACCATCGGCGCCGAGGGCGCCGGCGTGCTCGTGTACCTCCGCGGTCACGAGGGGCGCGGCATCGGCCTGGCGAGCAAGCTGGCGGCCTACGGCCTGCAGGAGCAGGGGCTCGACACCGTCGAGGCCAACCTCCGGCTCGGCCTCCCGGTCGACTCCCGCGAGTACGGCATCGGCGCGCAGATCCTGCGCGACCTCGGCGTGTCGCGGCTGCGGCTGATCACCAACAACCCCGCCAAGCGCGGCGGCCTCGAGGGCTTCGGGCTCCGCATCGTCGAGCGCGTCCACCTGCCCACGCGCGCGACGGCCGACAACATCGCCTACCTGCGAGCCAAGCGCGAGCGCCTGGGCCATCACCTGCCGGAGATCGACCGTGTCCGTGCATGAGGAGCCGCTGACGATGCTCGCGGTCCAGGCGCCGCCGGGCGCCGTCCCCGCGGTCGAGGCCGCGCTCGCCGCGGCGCGGCTGACGGCGGAGGGGGGCCCGTACGTGCGCATCCTGCGCGAGGAGGCGCGCGAGGACGCGCGCCGCGTGCCGGCGGGCGCGCCGCTGGCGTCCTTCAGCATCGCCGTGAAGGAGATGATCGCGGTCGCGGGGCACCCGATCGGTGCCGGTTCCGCGGTGCACGCCGGCCGTCGACCGGAGCCGGCGGATGCCGTGGTCGTGGCGCTCCTGAGGCGCGCCGGGGCCGTGATCGTCGGCATCGTCACGATGCATGAGCTCGCGTTCGGCGTGACCGGCCTCAACACGCACGACGGGACGCCCGACAACCCGCGCGCTCCCGGCTGCGTCCCGGGCGGCTCGAGCTCCGGATCGGCCGTCGCCGTCGCGGACGGGTCGGCACGAGTTGCGCTGGGGACCGACACGGGCGGCTCCTGCCGGATCCCCGCGGCGCTCTGCGGCGTGGTCGGCTTCAAGCCCGGCGGCCGCGGCTATCCGCTGCGCGGCGTGCTGCCGCTGGCGCCGACGCTCGATCGCGTCGGCCTCCTGGGCCGTACGGTGGCCGACGTCGCCGCGGTGCACCGAGTTCTCGGAGGCGACGCCCGGCCGGCCGGCGAGCGGCCCGTCCTCGGCGTGTGCGAGGCGGAGCTCGAGGCGGCCAGCCCGCCTGTCGCGGCCGCCGTCGAGCGATCGCTGCGCGTGCTCGCCGAGGCCGGTGCCGAGCTTCGGCCCGTGAAGCTGCCCGCCGCCGACGAGGTGCTCGACGTCAGCACGGCGATCATGTTCGCCGAGGCGGCGGCGACCCACCGTGCGGTGCTGGAGTCTCGGCCGGAGCTGCTGGGTGCCGACGTACGGGCTCGGCTCGAGCATGGCGAGGCGGTCCCGGCGGTGCGGTACCTGCTCGCGCAGCGACGACGCAACGGCCTGCGGCGCGAGGTCCTGCGCGCCCTGCGAGACGTCGACGCGGTGGTGGGACCGACGGTCCCGGTCGAGCCTCCGGCGCTCGACCGAGCGGCGGATCGTGCGACGAGCGCTGCGCTCGTCGCGAACACGCGGCTGGCCAACGTCGTCGCGGCCGCGGCGCTGTCGATCCCGATCGACGCGCCGCGGCCAGTGGGACTGCACGTGACCGCGTCCCACGACGCCGCCGCACTCGCGTGCGCGGCGTGGATCGAGCAGGCCTTGTCCTACACATCGATGACTGTTCACTCACCCGTGCCGGATTTATCGTCAAACCGCCTGACACATCACTCACAGTGACTCTTGGGGAGAGAGGGAGAGCTACATGGTGAATCTCACACGCACCGCACTGGCGGGCCTGGCCGCCGCGGCGATCGCCGGCGGCGCGGGATGCGCGTCGTCGTCGTCGAACGGCGCGTCGGGCGCCGATGCCACGGGGCCGCAGGTCGAGCACGCGAAGCGTGTCGTCGCCAAGGCGCGCGCGATCCCGGAGTTCACGCTCGACGCGCCGGTGATCGACGCCGCGAAGGCGGAGGGCAAGCACATCTTCCACATCCCGGCCAACGGTCAGATCGCGTTCCAGCAGACCGTGACCGCCGCGCTCGAGAGCACGGCGGAGAAGGTCGGCGTCCAGTTCACCGACCGCTCGACCCACGGCACCCCGGCCGAGTGGGCCCAGGCCATGGACCAGGCGATCACCGCGCGGCCGGACCTCATCCTGCTCGACGGCGTCGATCCGGCGTTGATCATGCCGCAGATGATCCGCGCCAAGCGGGCCGGCATCCCCGTCGTGAGCGGCGTGCTGTACCAGGACGCCGAGAGCGTCCCGGACAAGGTCAAGCCGCTGCTGACGGCGATCGTCGCCAAGCCGTGGATCCAGGCCGGCGCGCTCCAGGCGACGTATGCGTTCAGCCAGCGCGGCGAGGACCTCAAGCCGCTGGTGCTGTCGACGCCCGACTTCCTCGGCTCCGAGTACGGGGAGCGCGGCGTGACCGAGACGCTCGAGAAGCTCTGCGGCGGTGGGTGCGAGCCGACGTTCATCCGGCTCGTGGCGGCCGAGTGGGACAACTTCCGAGGAGAGGTCCAGTCGGCGCTCAATCGCGATCCGTCGATCAACTACATCCTGCCCCTGTACGACAACATGGCCCTGCCGGTGGCCGCGGGCCTCAAGGCCGTGGGCCGCAGCGAGCAGGCGCCGATCGCGACGTACAACGGCACGCCGGAGGCCCTCGACCTCGTGCGCGAGGGCGACATCCAGATGGACATCGGCGAGAGCCTCGAGTGGTACGCGATGGCGATGCTCGACCAGTCGCTGCGCGTCCTCGTCGGCGCCGAGCCGATCGCGGACGGCGACGAGCAGACGCCACTGCGGGTCTTCGACGAGAGCAACGTCGAGGAGGCAGGCGTCCCGGCCACCGCGACGGACGGCTACGGCGACTCCTACATCAAGGGCTACGAGAAGCTGTGGTCGGTCCAGGGACTGCGCTGATGGCCGGCACCGGGATCGTCCGCGAGCGGGTGGCGGCGCCTGAGGCGCCGCCCCCGATCCTCTCGCTGCGCAACGTGTCTCGCGAGTTCAGCGGCGTCCGCGCCCTCGACGACGTGTCGCTGGAGATCCGCCGCGGCGAGGTGCACGGCCTGGTCGGCGAGAACGGCTGCGGCAAGTCGACGCTCATCAAGATCCTCGCCGGCTACTACGAGCCCGAGCCGGGCGCCGCGATCGCCCTCGATGGCGTGCCGGTGGCGCTCCCGGTGCCCGCTGCGGGCGGGTTGGCCGATCGGATCAGCTTCGTCCACCAGCACCTGGCGCTCATCCCGGAGCTCACCGTCGTCGAGAACCTGCGGATGAGGTCGGTCGCGCGGGCCGGCCTCGGCGCCACGGTGTCGTGGAGCCGGGAGCGGCGGCGGGCGCAGGAGACGCTCGCGCGCTACGGCGTCGACATCGACCCGGCGGCGACGGTGCTGTCACTGAGCCCGACCGATCGCGCCCGGCTCGCCATCGTCCGAGCCGGCGAGGACCTGCGCGCCGCGCTCGGCGGCGGCGACGCGGTCTGCGGCCTGCTGGTGCTCGACGAGCCGACGGTCTTCCTGCCGCGCGAGGGCATCGAGACGCTCTTCGGCCTCGTCGAGGAGGTGGTCGCCCGCGGCGCCAGCGTCCTGTTCGTGTCGCATGATCTCGACGAGGTGCGGTCCGTGACCGACCGGATCACGGTCCTGCGCGACGGTCGCGTCCAGGCGACGCTCACGACCGCGGAGACGACCAAGCAGCAGCTCATCGAGCTCATCACCGGGCGTGAGCACGTCGCGCGCCCTCCCGCGCGCGACTGCGCCCGCGACGGCGCGCCGCAGGTCCGCGTGAGCGGCCTCACCGCCCGGCGCATCCGCGACCTCGACTTCGTCCTCCACCGGGGCGAGGTCGTGGCGTTCACCGGGCTCATCGGCAGCGGTGCGGAGGAGGTCCCGTACGCCCTGTTCGGGGCGGCCGAGGGCGCGCGCGGCCAGTTGGAGCTCGACGGGGCCACGCACGACCTCGCTCGCCTGACGCCGGACGCCGCGGTGCGCCACCGGATCGGCCTCCTGCCCGGCGATCGCGCCAACCAGGGGAGCGCGCCGTCGCTGACCGTGCTCGAGAACCTGCTGCTGCTCGCGCTGCCCCGGTTCCGGCGCCGCGGCGTCCTCGACCGGCGGGCGATGCGCCGCGAGGCGCAGAGCATGCTCGACGCCTTCGACGTCCGGCCGCGCGATCCGCTCGCGCCGTACGGGACGCTCAGCGGCGGCAACCAGCAGAAGGTGCTGCTCGCGAAGTGGTTCGACTCCGAGCCGTCGCTCATGCTCCTCGACGAGCCGACGCAGGGGGTCGACGTGGGCGCGCGGGAGGAGATCTTCGAGCTGCTGCGGCAACGGACGCGCGCGGGGACCTGCATCGTGGTCGCCAGCACCGACTACGAGCAGCTCGACCTCATCGCCGACCGCGTGCTGGTGCTCGCGCACGGTCGGATCGCCACGGAGCTCGTCGGCGACGACATCACCCGCGCCCGCATCGCACACGAGGTGTACGTGGCCGGCGACGCCTGGCCGAGTGCCGGCGACGACACGACAGGAGGACCTGAGAGATGACGGATGTGACGGACGTCCACCCCGGCCGGCAGCGCACACCTGCGTCGACGCGCCCGGCGCCCGACCGCCAGGGCGACCGCACGCGGACGAGCCACCGTCAGCTCGGCAGCCGGCTCGCGCTGCCGGCGGCGTGGATCGTGGTGCTGATCGTCTTCAGCCTTCTCAAGCCGGAGACGTTCCCCACGGCCGCCAACTTCCAGACGATCTTCGGCTCCCAGGCCGTGCTCGTCGTCCTCGCGCTCGGGCTGCTGATCCCGTTGACCACCGGCGACTTCGACGTCTCCGTCGCCCAGGTCCTGGCGGTGTCGAGCATGCTCGTCGCCTTGCTGAACGCGAAGCACGGCTGGCCGCTGGGCGCGGCGATCGCGGTGGCGCTCGCCGCCGGCGTGTTGGTGGGCGCGATCAACGCCCTGCTGGTGGTCGGCTTGCAGCTCGACTCGTTCATCGCGACGATCGGGATGAGCTCGGTCCTCACCGGCGTCGTGTACTCGATCAGCGGCGGCCGCACGATCAGCGGCATCGACGACCAGCTGTCGAACGTCGTGGTGCTCGAGCGAGTGCTCGGCCTCGCGCCCGCGTTCTGGTACGGCCTTCTGCTGTGCGCCGCGCTCTGGTTCGTCTTCGAGTACACGCCGCTCGGCCGGCGTCTGCTGTTCACCGGACGTGGCCGTAACGTCGCCCGGTTGAGCGGGATCCGCGTGGGCCGGGTCCGCGCGGGGGCGCTGGTGGCATCGGCGACCATCGCCGCTGCCGCGGGCGTGCTCTACGCGGGGACGCTCGGGGGCGCCGACCCGACCTCCGGCGCCCAGTTCCTGTTCCCGGCGTTCGCGGCGGTCTTCCTCGGATCGACGACCATCGTCCCCGGGCGCTTCAACCCGTGGGGGACCGTCGTCGCCGTGTACTTCCTCGTGAGCGGCATCACGGGCCTCCAGCTGCTGGGCGCCCAGAGCTACGTCCAGTACCTCTTCTACGGCATCGCGCTGATCGTGGCGGTCGCCCTCGCGCAGCTCGTCCGGATGCGGCGCGTCCGCGAGGAGGCGAGCGCCGGGGTCTGAACGCTCGTCGCTGCCGGTTGCGCCGACGCCGGCCCTCGCGCATCGCGCGAGCACCGCCCGGGTTCATCGGACCCGGGCGGTCGCCGTCTCAGGGGCCGAGCCGCGCGATGACGTCGCGGCTGTCGACGACGTCCGCGTACTGGCGGTCGAGGTCGAAGAGCGCGACGCGGTGGGAGATGTCGATGCGGTCGAAGACGCAGTCCTCGGGCACGATCGTGCGGAAGCCGTGGGTCATCGCGTCGACGGCGGTGGCGCGGACGCAGTTGCTCGTCGACCCGCCGCAGACCACGGCGGTGTCGACCTGCCGCTGCGCGAGGAGCTCGGCCAGCCCCGTGCCGTAGAACGCGCTCGGGCGCTTCTTGACGAGGACGACGTCCGGCTCGCGAGGGGCGACCCGCTGGACGATCGCCGCCCCCTCGCTGCCTTCGAGGCACCAGCCCTCCGTGTCGAGAAGCGGGCGCTTGCGGCCGTACACGCCGATGTCGCTGCCGTCACGCCGGAACTCGAGCTTCGTGTAGACGACCGGGGCGCCGGCGGCGCGGGCGCGCTCGAGCAGCAGGGCCAGCCGGTCGACCGCGGCCTCCGCGGGTGCGCCGCAGGCGGACGGATACTCGTGCGGCGACCCGGGCGGGGGCCCGACCATGAAGTTCTGCACGTCGACGACGATCACCGCGAGGCGATCCCCGAACCCGACGCGGCGCCCGAAGCCCGCCCGCTCGATGACCGCGCGGTCGCGGTCCTGCAGCAGGCCATCCCAGGGCCGTGTCATGCGCCGCCGCCCGTCACGACGCGACGCCGCTCGTCGCGGCGGCGGAGAGCTCCTCCGCGACGGCGCGGACGCGAGGCTCCGCTGCCGCCATGGCCTCCAGCCCCCAGCGACTCTCCGGACCGGCGACCGACATCGACGCGATCGGGACCCCGCCGGCGCCGAAGATCGGGAAGCAGATGGCGCCCAGACCGGGCGTGCGGCCGCCGATCACCGCGATGTAGCCACGCTCCCGGATCTCCGCGAGCTCACGGTGGAGCTTGACGGGATCCTCGCAGCCGCCCTCGGCGATGACCGACTCGATCTCCGCCTCGGAGAGGAAGGCGAGCATGACCTTGCCGGACGGCCCGACGCAGAGCGGCAGCTGCTCGCCGAGCGCCAGCACCCGCCGGATGCCATGCCGGCTCTCCGCACCGGCGACGCAGATGCGCCGGTTGCCGGCGCGCAGGTGGAACGCGACGGTCTCGCCCGTCTCGTCGCGCAGCGCCGCGAGATGGGGCGTGGCGAACTCGGCGAGGTCCGAGCTGCGCAGCGCCACGCTCGACAGCGAGAGCAGCCCATGACCGACCAGGTACCGCTTGGTGCGCGGGTCGCGGCGGATGAGCGACCGGCTCTCGAGGAACTCGAGGAGGCGCGACGCGGTGCTCTTGTCGATGCCGGTCCGCTCGACGAGGTCCATGAGCCGGAGCGGCTCCGGAGAGCTCGCGATCTGCTCGAGCAGATCGAACGCGCGAGCCGCGACCTGGCTCATCGCACTCTCGGAGGTCGAGAGGCCGTCTTCATGGCTGAGAGGGTAGCGCGCACGGCGCGAGCATGACGCAGGTCCGAGCCGCCATCGCCGTCACGACCGCTTCTCATTGGATGAGATCGCTCTACGACGCGCTCGATCCGGCGACTCCCGGGCCCGACGGGAATTTTGACACTGGCAATTCTCGGGTGTTAGGATTCCGCACCACCGATGCTCACTGACCGAGAATTCCCCGTGCCCAGCGCCGACGCGTCGGCTTCCGGGCCTCGGCCGACCGGCATGCGACCGACGCGGCCCGCGGATCCCGCCGTCGCCGCCGCCTATCGCGCTGCCGGCCACTGGCGCGACCGCACCATCGGCGAGCACCTCGCGTGGTGCGTGCGCGAGTTCGGCGACCGCGTCGCGTTCGTCGACGGCGACCGCCGCGTGACGTTCGCCGAGCTCGACGCGGAGATCGGGCGCATGGCGGGGTTCCTCGTCCAGCGGGGCGTGCGACCCGGCGACGTCGTCTCCTTCCAGCTCCCGAACGTGCTCGCCTCCGTCGTGACCTTCTACGCGACGATCAGGATCGGCGCGGTGACGAACCCCATCGTGCCGATCTACCGCGGGCACGAGCTGCGCCACATCCTCGGTCAGGCGCGCACCAAGGTCGCCGTCGTCCCGGCCAGCTTCCGCGGCTTCGACTACGCCGGCCTCTACCGCCGCCTCCGCCCCGAGCTTCCGGACCTCGACACCGTCGTGCTCGTCGGCGCGGCGGACGCGGGGGAGGGCGAGTGGCTCTGGGACGAGATCGGAGCCGCTGCCGGCTCCGCCGGTGGCGAGCCGCCCGCGCCCGCGCTCGCGCCCGCCGACCCCGACGACGTGGCGCTGCTGCTCTACACGTCGGGGACGACCGCCGCCCCGAAGGGCGCCCTCCACACGCACAACACGCTGCTGTTCCAGGCCCATCTCATCGCGGACTGGGCGCGGCTGGACGAGCGCGACACGGCGCTCAACGTGTCGCCGGTGACCCACGCGACGGGGATCCTCAACGGCCTCCTCATGCCGATGGTCACGGGGGCGACGGTCGTCCTGCAGGCGATCTGGGACGCCCGCGAGGCGCTCGCGCTGATCGAGCGCGAGCGGGTCACGTACATGATGATCGCCACGCCGTTCCTCCGCGGCCTCGTCGCGGAGCTCGACGCATCCGGCGCCGACGTCTCGTCGCTGCGGCGCATCGGCTGCGGCGGCGCGGACATCCCCGTCGCGCTCATGCGCGAGGCCACCGAGCGCCTGTGCCCCGGCGTCATCCGCGTCTACGGCGCGACCGAGGGCTTCACCGTGTCCAGCTCGACACGCTGGGATCCGCCGGCGAAGCGGGTCGCGACGGAGGGGCGCTGGCTCCCGTCGTACGAGGGGCTCATCGTCGACGAGTCCGGGCGGCCGCTGCCCGCCGGCGCGGTCGGCGAGCTGCACTGGAGCGGCGCCGGGATGTTCCAGGGCTTCCTCGATCCGTCGCTCAACGACGACGCGTTCACGCCCGAGGGCCGCTACCGGAGCGGCGACCTCGGGAGGCTCGACGAGGACGGCTACCTGACCATCACCGGCCGGCTGAAGGACGTCATCAACCGCTCCGGCGAGAAGATCAGCGCCTACGAGGTGGAGCAGCTGCTCGCCGAGCACCCCGCCGTCCGCGAGGTCGCCGTGGTCGCCCAGCCGGACCCGGTGACCGGCGAGCGGGCGTGCGCCTGGGTCGCGCTCCAGCCGGGCGCCTCGCTCACGCTCGACGAGATCGCCGACTTCCTCATCACGCGCGAGGTCGCCAAGCAGAAGATCCCGGAGGACCTGGCGATCGTCGACGACCTGCCCAAGAACGCCGCCGGCAAGGTGCAGAAGACCATCCTGCGCGAGCGCTCCCGCGAGCGCGTTGCCGATCGCGGCCAGCCAGCCGAAACGACGACCCCTGCGAGCCGATGATCCACCACGACGTAGCCGACTCCCCCTCAGCGCCCCCGGACGACGACGCGCTGCACGCCCTGCGCCTCGACGTCCGCCGGTTCCTGCAGCGCTGCATTCGCGACGGCGTCTTCGAGCCGCAGCTCGACGGCTGGCTCACGGGGTTCTCGCGCGAGTTCAGCAAGCTGCTCGCCGAGCAGGGCTGGGTCGGCATGACCATCCCGAAGCGCTACGGCGGCGCCGGACGGTCGTACGTCGAGCGGTTCGTCGTCGCCGAGGAGCTCCTGGCCGCCGGCGCCCCGGTCACGGCGCACTGGGCCAACGAGCGGCAGTTCGCGCCGCAGCTGCTGCGCATCGGGACCGAGGAGCAGCGGCAGCGCTTCCTGCCGGCGATCGCACGCGCCGAGGTCGTCTTCGTCGTCGGGCTCAGCGAGCCCGACAGCGGCTCGGACCTCGCGTCCATCCGCTGCCGTGCGGTCCCGACGGACGGCGGCTGGCTGCTGAGCGGCCAGAAGATCTGGACGACGGCCGCCCATCACGGCGACTACATGATCGTGCTCTGCCGCACGAGCATGGAGGAGGACCGCCACGACGGGATGAGCCAGCTGATCGTCGACCTGCGGGCGCCCGGGGTCGAGATCCGGCCGATCGCGGGGCTCAACGGCGAGGCCGAGTTCTGCGAGGTCTTCTTCGACGACGTCTTCGTCCCCGATGCCGACGTCCTCGGCGACGTCGGCGAGGGGTGGCGGCAGGCGCTCGCCGAGCTCAACTACGAGCGCAGCGGCCCGGACCGGTACATGAGCACGTTCCCGCTGCTGACCCGGTACGCCGCCTCCGCCGACCTCTCCGACCCGCACGTCGCCGCGCGCGTCGGCGACGTCATCGCGCAGATGGCGTCGATGCGCAGCCTCGCGCTCGGGGTCGTCGAGGCGAGCGAGGCCGGTGTCGACTTCGGCGTGGACGCCGCGCTCGCGAAGGACGCCGGCACGACGTTCGAGCAGGACAGCCTCGACCTCCTCCGCGAGGCGGGCCTGCCCGAGTCCGACGCCGTGCTGCGGCGCCTCTTCGACGCCGCGACGCTCGCCGCGCCCACGTTCACGCTGCGCGGCGGGACGAACGAGATCCTGCGGACCATCACGGCGAAGGAGCTGCTGGCATGAGCCATCGATCGGAGCTGGAGGAGGTCGTCGACGGCTTCCTGACGAGCCACTGCGGTCCCGACGTGGTGCGGGCGGCCGAGCGTGGCGGCGCCGGCGCGCTGTGGGACGCGGTCGAGGAGCTCGGATGGACCCTTCCGACGCTGCCCGAGGCCGACGGCGGGTCGGACGCGTCGTTCGCCGACGCCTGCGCGATCATCCGCCTGGCCGGCCGCCACGCCGCGCCGCTTCCGCTGGGGGAGACGGCGCTGATCGCCGCCTGGATGCTCCATACCGCCGGCCTCCCGGTGCCGCGGGGGCCGATGACGATCGCGCCGGTGCGCGGCGACGAGTCGATCGGCGCGCGGCGCGAGGGGGAGCGGTGGGTGCTCTCCGGCCGCGCTGGAGCCGTGCCGTGGGCGCCCGAGGCTTCGACGATCGTCGTGCTCGCCGACGGGCCCGGGGACGAGCGGCTCGTCGCCGCGGTCCCGGCGGCGTCCGTCCGTCGAGCCGATGCGGCCAACCTCGCGGGCGAGCCGCGCGCCGACCTCGACGTGACGGGCGTGGAGGTGGCGCCGGAGGCCGTGGCGCCGGCCGCCGCGTTCGTGGACCGCGATGCCGTGCTCGCGCGGGGCGCGCTCGTGCGGGCGGTGCTGATGCTCGGCGCGCTTGAGCGCATCCAGGACCTCACCGTCGAGTACGCCAAGGACCGCCGCCAGTTCGGGCGCCCGATCGGCCGCTTCCAGGCGGTCGGGCACCACGTCGCCCAGATCGCCCGAGACGTCGCGCTGGCACGGGCCGCGGTCGAGTCGGCGATCGACGCCACCTCCGACGACGGCGCGCCGCCGGTCGTCGAAATCGCGATCGCGAAGACCATGTGCGGCCGGGCCGCCGGCTCGGTCGCCAAGCGCGCGCACCAGGTGCACGGTGCGATCGGCGTGACCGAGGAGTACGCGCTGCAGCTGCTCACACGGCGGGTGTGGGCGTGGCGCGACGAGTTCGGGTCGGAGTTCGACTGGGCGCGCCGGCTGGCTGCCACGGCGACGATCACCGACGCCGGCATGTGGGAGCTGATCTCGTCGACGCGGCCCGCGCGCCTGGACCGGGAGCCGGTCGCGTCGTGAGCGAGCCCGCGATGCCCGAGCTCGTCGTCGAGCGGGCCGGCGCGGTCATGTGGGTCACGCTCAACCGGCCGGCGCGGCTCAACGCCCTCACCGCGGAGCTGGTCTCCGAGCTGCAGTCCGCGGTCCACGCCGCGGCCTCGCCGGACGTCCGCGCGGTGGTCGTGACCGGCGCGGGCCGCGCGTTCTGCGCGGGCAGCGATCTCAGGGCGAACTTCGGGCCCGGCGCGACGCCGACGGAGGTCACGCTGCGGTGCTCGCGTCATCCGCTGCTGCTCGCGCTGCGGGCGCTGCCGAAGCCGGTCATCACGGCGGTCAACGGCGTCGCCGCGGGCATCGGCGTGGGCCTCGCGCTGGCCGGCGACGTCGTCGTCATGCGACGGTCCGCCACGCTCAGCCTGTCGTTCGCCAACCTGGGGCTCGTGCCGGACGGCGGCGTGAGCTGGCACCTGTCGCGCGCGCTCGGACGTGCCCGCAGCCTGCGGGCGGCGCTCCTCGGCGAGACGATCGACGGCCCGACCGCGCTCGCGTGGGGGCTCGTGTCCTCGTGCGTCGACGACGCGCTGTTCGACGACGAGGTCCGCGAGCTGGCCGAGCGGCTCGCCGCGGGCCCGTCCCGGGCGTACGGCCTCATGAAGCAGGCGTTCGACGCCGCGCCGAGCAGCTCGCTGGCGCAGCATCTGGAGCTCGAGGCGCGGCTCCAGGCGGAGGCGACGGCCACCGCGGACTTCGACGAGGGGCTGCAGGCGTGGCTCGCCAGGCGCGCGCCCCAGTTCGCCGGACGTTGACCGGCACGAACCGATCCACCACCCATCCACGAGGAGCACCCATGAGCAGCGACACCGACCGCAAGGGGCTGAAGACGCTCAGCCCCTGGATCTCCGGCGCGTCCTTCCACATCGGGATGTCGGTGCCGGATCTGCAGACGGCGCTCGACTTCTACGTCGGGCTGCTCGGCTTCGAGGAGGTCTGGCGCAAGACCGACGTCGACATGGCGGCCGTCTCCGGCGTTCCCGGCCTTCGCGAGCGGACGCTCGTCCAGCTCCTCGTGCCGGGCGGCAGCCGGATCGAGCTGCAGGAGTTCGACCCTCCCGGTCCGGTCAAGGAGCGCGCGCTCTCGGACTCGGGGCTCAACCACCTGTCGTTCGGCGTCGAGGACATCCATGCCGAGTACGAGCGGCTGAAGGCAGCCGGGGTCGAGTTCCTCAGCGAGCCGCTCGAGCTGGACTTCGGGCCGGGGGAGGTCCTCACCGGCTGGTCCGTCGTCTACTTCAAGGACCCGTGGGGCCTGACGCTCGAGCTCCTCGGGCCGACGCCGGGCTACGACGTCGACGACGACGAGCGCCGCCCGGCATAGCGCGATGGGCAGGCTCGAGGACAAGGTCGCGCTCATCACCGGCGCGGCCGGGGCGCAGGGGCGGGCCCACGCGATCGCGTTCGCGCGCGAAGGCGCCGACGTCGTGCTGGCCGACATCACCCGCGACATCGACGGGGTGCCGTACCGCACCTCGACGGCGGAGGAGCTGGCGCAGACCGCCGCGGCGATCGAGTCCTTCGGCCGCCGCTCGGTCGCGGTGGAGGCCGACGTCCGCGACCAGGCGGCGCTCGACGCCGCGGTCGCCCGCGGGATCGAGGCGTTCGGCAGGATCGACGTGCTCGTCGCGAACGCCGGCGTGTGGATCACCTCCGGCCCGTTCTGGGAGATCACCGACGACGAGTGGGACCTCACGGTCGACATCGACCTCAAGGGCACGTGGAGGACCATGAAGGCGGTCGCGCCGCACATGGTCGAGCGGGGCGCCGGCTCCATGGTCGTCATCGCGTCGGTCAATGGCGTCGAAGCCGGGCCCAGCTACGCCCACTACACCGCCGCCAAGCACGGCGTCCTCGGGCTCGTGAAGACGGCGGCGAACGAGATCGGCCGGCACGGCGTCCGGGTCAACGCCGTGTCGCCGGGCTACGTCGCCGCCCGGAACAACGACCACCAGGCGGCGTGGGACTTCATGGCGGGCGGCAAACGGGGCACCCGGGAGGACCGCGCGCGGGCGGGCCATGCCTGGTCGCTGCTGGCGCGGCGCGGCGTGATCGAGCCGGACTCCGTCAGCGGAGCGGTCGTGTTCCTCGCCTCCGACGAGGCGCGCGACGTCACCGGCATCGCGTTGCCGGTCGACGCCGGCCATCTCGCGACCCCCGGCTTCAACCGCGATCCCGTCCGATAGCACCGCGACCGAAAGGCGACTGTGGCGTACTTGCAGCGTGGCGACGTCCGGCTCTACTACGAGCTCGCCGGCGATGGGCCGGCCGTCCTGTTCACCCACGGATTCGCGGCGTCGTCGCGGATGTTCTCGGCGCAGCTCCCGGCGGTGGCGCGGACGCACGCCGCCATCGCGTGGGACATGCGGGGGCACGGGGCGAGCGACTACCCCGACGATCCCGCGGCGTACTCGACGCCGCTGGTGATGGAGGACATGCTCGCCCTGCTCGACGGGGCCGGGGCCGAGCGCGCGGTGCTCGTCGGCCACTCGGTCGGCGGCTACCTGTCGCTGCGGTTCGCCGTCCTGCATCCCGAGCGCGTTCGCGGCCTGGTCCTGGTCGACTGCGCTCCGGGCTACCGCCGCGACGACCGTCGCGCCGAGTGGAACCGCTACTGCGAGCGGCGCGCCGCGGCGTTCGAGGCCGAGGGGCTCGGCGCGCTGACCGACAGCGACGAGGTCCGCGTGGCGGGGCATCGCGACGCGACCGGGCTCGCGCACGCCGCACGCGGGATCCTCACGCAGCAGGACGCGCTGGTGATCGACGCGCTGCCGACGCTCGCGGTGCCGACCCTGGCGGTCGCCGGGCGCCATGACGTCTACGACGGCTACGACTACGTGTCGCCGGTCGAGTACATGGCGGGCAAGATCCCGCAGGCGGAGCTGACGATCTTCGAGCACTCCGCTCACGCGCCGTGCATGACCGAGCCCGACGCCTTCAACCGGCGGCTCGCGTCCTTCCTCGAGAGCATCGAGGAGCGGCCGTGACGGGATCGGACGAGCTGCCGGCCGACGCGGTCGCCGCGCTGGCCGGGGGGTACGTCGCCCCTGAGCGGACCGCTCGGCTGGCGCGTGCGCTGCGTGCGCTGGCGCCGGGCATCGCGGCCACCGGCACGCGGATCGCCGCGCTGCGCGCGGTCGAGCCGGTCGTGGTGTTCTCGCACGCCGACGCGCGCGGCCAGGCGGGGAGTCGCGAGCCGTGACCGGCCTCTGCGACCTCGGGGTGGTCGAGGCCGCCGCCGCCGTTCGCGCCGGCGACGTGTCGCCCGTCGAGCTGGTCGAGGCGTGCCTGGAGCGCATCGAGGCGGCCGACGCGACGATCAACGCGTTCATCGCCGTCGCGGCCGACGAGGCGCTGGCGGAGGCGCGTGAGCGGGAGCGACTGCTGTCGTCGGGGGACGACCCCGGTCCGCTGCATGGCGTGCCGATCGCCGTCAAGGACAACATCGAGACGCGAGCGGTGCCCACGACCGCCGGCAGCGCGATCCTCGCCGGCCACGTCCCGGACCGCGACGCGCCGGTCGTCCGGGCCCTGCGTGCCGCGGGCGCCGTGGTGATCGGCAAGACGAACCTGCACGAGTTCGCGTGGGGCGTCACGACGGAGAACCCGCATCACGGCGCCACCCGCAACCCGTGGGACGCCGCGCGGTTCGTGTCCGGCTCGAGCGGCGGGTCCGCCGCGGCGGTCGCGTCGCGGATGGTCCCGGGGGCGCTCGGGACCGACACGGGCGGCTCCATCTGCCTGCCCGCGGCGATGTGCGGCGCGGTCGGCCTGCGCCCGACGATCGGCCGCGTGAGCACCGGCGGGACGATCCCCCTGGCGTGGTCGATGGACACCGTGGGGCCCATGGCGCGGTCGGCGCTCGACTGCGCAGCCGTCTTCGACGTGATCGCGACCGGCGGTCGCGCCGACGCCACGGCGTGGGGCCGCACGCCGTCCACGGCGTGCGGCGACGTCGCGGGGCTCACCGCCGGGATCCCGGCCGGCTTCGCGCGCTCGCGCGTCCAGGACGGCGTGCGCGAGGCGTTCGACGCGGCGGTCGAGGTGCTCGAGGCCTGCGGCATGCGGACGGTCGACGTGGAGCTCGCCGACGTCGACGCGATCCGCTCGCCGTGGTTGACGGTGATGCTCGTCGAGGCGAGCGCCTACCACGCCGGCTGGCTGCGGTCAGATCCCGACCTCTACGGCGACGACGTGCGAACGCTCCTCGAGATCGGGGCGGCGATCCGCGCGGTGGACTACGTCCAGGCGCAGCGCTTCCGCTCGCTGGTGCGCGACGAGCTGCTCGCGACGCTCGACGCCGTCGACGTGCTCCTGATGCCGACGGCGCCGTTCACGGCGACGCCCGTGGGGGCGCGGACGGCGGAGATCGCGCCGGGTGACGCCGTCGACGTCGTCTCCGACGTCACGCGCTTCGCGTGCCTCTCCAGCGCCGCGGGGCTGCCATCGCTCTCGCTCCCGTGCGGCTTCGACGCCGACGGCCTGCCGATCGGGCTGCAGGTCGTCGGACGGCCCTGCTCGGAGGATCTGCTGTGCGGCGTCGGTCGCGCCTACCAGGAGGCGACCGACTGGCACCTCCGGGCGCCGGGCGATCCCATCTCGGCTCCCCACGACCAGAAAGGGGCCCCGCTCGATGCGTGAAGCTCTCATCTGCGAACCGCTGAGGACCCCGGTCGGGGGCTTCGGCGGCGCGCTGCGCGACGTGCCCGTCACCGAGCTCGCCCGGACGGTGGTCGAGGCGGTGCTCACCCGGACGGGGTTGGCGCCCGAGTCGGTCGACGACGTCATCCTCGGCCAGGGCTATCCGTCCGGCGAGGCGCCCGCCCTCGGGCGCGTCGCGGGCCTCGACGCGGGGCTGCCGACCGACGTCCCGGGCTTCCAGCTCGACCGGCGTTGCGGGTCGGGTCTGCAGGCGATCCTCGAGGCGGCCATGCAGGTCCAGACCGGCGTCGCCGACGTGGTCATCGCCGGCGGCGCCGAGAGCATGAGCCAGGTCGAGCACTACACGACGGGCGTGCGCTGGGGGGCGCGTCTCGGCGGCGCGACGCTCGAGGACCGCCTGGTGCGCAGCCGCGTCACGGCGGGCGGGTGCCGCTACCCGGTTCCGGGCGGCATGATCGAGACCGCCGAGAACGTCCGCCGCCGGTACGGCATCACCCGAGAGGCTCAGGACGAGCTGGCGCTCCGGTCGCATCGACGTGCGGTGGCGGCGCAGGAGCGCGGCGCGTTCGCGGACGAGATCGTGCCCGTGGTCGTCGAGGATCGCCGCCAGGGGCGGCGGGTCGTCGATCGCGACGAGCACCCGCGCCCCGATGCGAGCCTCGACCGCCTGGCCTCGCTGACGCCGATCCTCGGGCGCGAGGATCCGGACGCGACGGTGACCGCCGGCAACGCGAGCGGCCAGAACGACGGCGCTGCCGTCTGCGTGGTGACCCACGCGGAGCGGGCGGACCGACTCGGCCTTCGGCCCGTCGCCCGCCTCGTCGGCTGGGCGGCCGCCGGCGTCCCGCCGGCCCTCATGGGGCTCGGTCCGGTGCCGGCGACCGCGAAGGTCATGGCGCGTACCGGGCTCTCGCTCGACGACATGGACCTCATCGAGCTCAACGAGGCGTTCGCCGCACAGGTCCTCGCGGTGCTCGAGGAATGGGCGCTCCCCGACGGCCTCGAGCGCGTCAACGTGAACGGCTCGGGCATCTCGCTCGGGCACCCGATCGGCGCGACCGGGGCGCGCATCGCGGCGACGCTGCTGCGAGAGCTCGAGCGCCGTGGCGGCCGGTACGCCCTCGAGACGATGTGCATCGGGGGCGGTCAGGGGCTCGCGGCGATCTTCGAGAGCGTCCGTCATGCGTGAGCAGGACGCGCCGCGACCCGGCGTCGTGCTCACCGAGCGGCGCGGCCGGCTCCTCGTGATCACGCTCAACCGGCCCGACAGCCGCAACGCGGTCGACCTCGCGGTTGCGAACGGCATCGCCGCGGCGCTCGACGTGCTCGACGCGGACCCGGAGCTGTCGGTCGGCGTCATCACCGGGGCCGGGCGCGGGTTCTGCGCGGGGCTCGACCTGAAGGCCTTCGCGTCCGGCGAGCGCCCGCACGTCGGCGACCGCGGCTTCGCCGGCATCGTGCGGCGTGCGGCGCGCAAGCCCCTGATCGCGGCGATCGAGGGCTTCGCGGTGGCCGGGGGCTTCGAGATCGCGCTCGCCTGCGACCTCATCGTGGTCGCGCGAGGCGCCAAGCTCGCGCTGCCGGAGGTCAAGCGCTCGCTCGTCGCATCCGGTGGCGCGCTGCTGCGCCTGCCGCGGCGCATGCCGTACCACGCCGCGATGGAGCTGGCCCTCACGGGCGAGCCCATGTCCGCGGAGCGCCTCTTCGAGCTCGGCGTCGTCAACCGCCTCACCGAGCCGGGGGAGGCGCTGACCGGCGCGCTGGCGCTTGCGGAGATCATCGCCGAGAACGCGCCGCTCGCGCTCGACGCGACGAAGCGGATCGTGCAGGAGGCTCCGGGCTGGCCGGCGGCGGAGATGTGGGAGCGGCAGGCCGCGATCTCGGACCCCGTCTTCGCGTCGCGCGACGCGGTCGAGGGTGCGCGGGCGTTCGCGGAGAAGCGTCGCCCGGTCTGGACCGGGCGCTGAGCGCCGACAGCGCGTCGCCGGGCCGCGCTCGCCCGGTCACGCAGTATCGCTGGACGAGAATCATGCTGCGCATCGAGCCGTTGACTCGCCGTGGCGCGGCGTGCGCGGCTTCGAACGGCGTCGAATGCTCAGGCAGTGACACCTGTCGCTGCGCCGCAGATATGCGTCGAAATCGGGTTTGCACGACGAGCGCGCCATCCGTATAGTGCGCCTGGTAAGAGAGGGTCTCGCTGTATGAGAGCGCGCTGCGGGGAGGATGACGGTATCTCGCTCAACGAGAACGCGGCGCCTCGACGGAAGGTGAGCCGGATTTCGACCACTGGTGGTGACGCGCCCCGCGGGCGGCGGACACCACGGAAAGGACACGACATGCGCAGTGCAGCGAAGGGCACGTTCCGCGCTTTCTCGGCGCTGGTGGCGGCGGCCGGCCTGGCGGCGGCGGTCGCCGCGTGCGGCTCCAGCGCGGGCTCCTCCGGCGCTCGCGACGTCAGCGATGGAGAGCGGGCCGCCGGCGTGCGCGCCGCGGAGCGCCAGCTCGCCAAGTACAGCGAGACGCCGGAGTTCCGTGCTCCCGGCCCGGCGTTCGACGCCAAGCGCGTCATGGCGGGCAAGCTCGTCTTCTCGGTGCCGGCCAGCACCGCCAACCCGTTCAACGAGGCGATCCTCGCGGCGCAGGCCGACGTCGCCGAGCGCGTCGGATTCCGTCTCGAGGTGTGGGAGAACCTCGGCAAGACCGCGCAGTGGGTCGAGGGCGTCCAGCGCGGCATCGCCGCCGGCGCTTCGGTGATCGACCTGCTCGGCGGCGCGTCGCCCCAGCTGCTCGGGCCCCAGATCCAGGCGGCCCAGGCGAAGGGCATCAAGGTCACCGACTCCGCGATCAACGGCATCACCGGCCAGGACGGCGTGGAGAAGTCCCCCAACGTCGACGCCACGAACGGCCTGCCGTACCGCCTCGCGGGCGAGCTGATGGCCTCGTGGGTGATCAAGGACACCGACGGGGAGGCCCACGTCCTGGTGATCACGTCCGACGACGCGACGTCCTCGCCGATCGTCGAGAGCGGGATCATGGACACCTTCGAGCGGCACTGCGGTGCGTGCGAGGTCGAGACGGTGAACGTCCCGCTCGCCGACTGGTCGACGAAGATCACGCCCGCGGTCCAGGGCGCGCTGGCGCAGAACCCGGATCTCGACTACGTGATCCCGATGTTCGACAGCGAGTCGCCGTTCGTGATCTCCGCGCTCCAGACGGCGCGCAAGACCGGCGAGGTCAAGATCGCCACGTTCAACGGGACGCCCGCGATCCTCGACCTGGTCCGCGAGGGCAAGGTCGCGATGGACGTCGCGCAGGACCTCCACTGGGTCGGCTACGCGATCAGCGACAACATCATGCGCCTGGCGGGCGGCCTCGAGGCGGTGGCCGACGAGCAGGTCCCGCTCCAGGTCGTGACCCCCGAGAACGTCGACTCGTTCGAGCACACGGCGTACCTCGAGGGCTACGAGAAGCTCTGGAAGCTGCGGTAGGCCGGCGGTCGACGCGAAGGGACCTCACATGTCTCCCACGATGACCGCACCGCTGATCGAGGTGCGGAGCGTCTCGAAGACGTTCGGCTCCAACCGCGTGCTCAAGGGGGTCGACCTGACGCTGCTCCCCGGCGAGGTCCACGTCCTCCTCGGAGCCAACGGGTCGGGCAAGTCGACGCTCGTGAAGATCCTCGCGGGCTACCAGAGCCCCGACGAGGGCGGCTCGCTGCGCATCCGCGACCACGTCGTGCGGCCTCCGGTGAGGAAGTCCGAGCTGCGGCGGACCGGCATCACGTTCGTCCACCAGGACCTCGCGCTGGTGCCGTCCCTGAGCGTCCTCGAGAACCTGGCCCTCGACTGGTACGCGGCGGCGAGCCGCGTCACGCTGCCCACGCGGCGGTTGAAGGCCTGGGCCGAGCAGGCGCTCGCCCGGCATGCGCTGGACGTCGGGCTGCGGACGCCGGTCGAGCGGCTCAGCTCCAGGGAGCGGGTCGAGCTCGCGCTCGTGCGCGCACTCGAGTTCCCGGAGGAGGCGGGGACGGGCCGCGACGCAGGCGGACCCGCCGTCCTCGTGCTCGACGAGGCCACGACGCTGCTCGACGCGAGCGACCGCGCCGGCGTCTACGCGATCATGGACGGCATCGCCCGGCGCGGTGGCGCCGTCCTGCTCATCACGCACGACCTCGACGAGGCGATCGACGTCGGCACGAGGATCTCGGCGCTGCGCGACGGCCGGATCGCCGGCGAGGTCGACGCGGCGCTGGCCGAGCCGGACGCGCTCGCACGCCTCATCGTCGGTGGCGACGTCAAGCGCGTCGGCGTCTCGGCGGGCGATCGCCGCGGGGCGGCCTCGCGCGCCTCCGGGGAGGTGCGCGGCCTCCGTGGCGGCCGGCTGCGCGACGTGTCGTTCGCGGTCGAGCCCGGCGAGGTCCTCGGCCTCGTCGGCCAGCCCGACTCGGGTGCGGAGGACGCCCTCCTGAGCCTGTTCGGCGCCTGCGAGCACCCGGTCACCGGCACGTTCCGGCTGCCGGCCGACGGCGGTCAGCTCGAGCTCGGGTCGCTCACGCCGCGCCGCGCGACGGCGCGCGGGATCGGGCTGGTTCCGCCGAACCGCGCGGAGCAGGGCGGGGTCCAGACGCTCAGCGTGCAGGACAACATCACGATGCGCGCCTTCCCCAGCGACGCGCCGTTCCTCGCCGTCGCGTCGCCCGCGAAGCTGGCCAAGCTCGCCAAGGCCGACGTGCGGCGGTTCGACGTGCGCCCGCCCGTGCCGCGTCAGCGGCTCGGGACGCTCAGCGGCGGCAACCAGCAGAAGGTCATCCTGGCCAAGTGGCTGTCGAGCGCCCCGCGGGTGATGCTGCTCGACGAGCCGACGCAGGGCGTCGACGTGGCGGCGCGCGACCAGCTCCAGCAGTTCGTCCGCAGCGCCGCCGCGAGCGGCACCGCGGTGCTCTGGCACAGCCTCGACCTCGCCGAGGTCGCCCTCGTCTGCGATCGGGTCCTCGTCTTCCGCCACGGTCGCGTCGCCCTGGAGATGACCGCTCCGCTCGACAAGACCAGCCTTGCCAACGCGTGCCTCGGGACGGTGTGAGGCGCGTGCGCGGACACGACGGCACCGACGACGTCACAGGAGATGATGCGCAATGCCCCAGATGACCCAGCCTGAGCGCGCGGCGTCCGACCGCCCGGCCACCGAGGTCGGCGGTCGCGACGGCGGTCCGTCCGGCGCGCCCGATCGACGCCCCCGGGGACCGGCGCTGAGGCCGGTGCTCGAGCACACGTCCCTGCTGCTGCTCTGCGGCGGCGTCATCGCGCTCTTCGGCGTCCTGCGCCCGGTCGAGTTCCTGCAGTGGTCGAACTTCGCGAACATCTTCGGCTCGCAGGCGGTGCTCGTCGTGCTCACGCTCGCGCTGCTGTGGCCGCTGCGCGCGGGCGACTACGACCTCTCGGTCGCCGGCATCCTGACGCTGGCCTCGATGGTGACCGCCGTGCTCGACGTGCGGCACGGGTGGAGCCTCGGCGCGATCGTCGTGGTCGTGCTCCTCGTCGGCGCCGCGGTCGGGGCGGTCAACGCGTTCGTCACCGTCGTCGTCGGCGTCGACTCCCTGATCGCGACGCTCGGCACGGGGACGATCGCGGGCGGGCTGACCCTGCTGATCAGCGACTCGAGCACCGTGACGGGCATGCAGAGCGACCTGTCGCACTGGGTCGTCGGGATCGCCCCGCTGGGCATCGCCATCGAGTTCTACTACGGGCTCGCGCTGGCGCTCGTCGTCTGGGCGGCGTTCGACCTGACGGTCGGCGGGCGCCGGCTGCTCGTCGTCGGTCGCGGGCGCGAGGTGGCGCGGCTGAGCGGCATCGCGGTCTCGCGCATCCGCTGGATCGCGTTCATCGTCGGCGGCGTGCTCGCCGCGCTGGCCGGGATCCTCTACGCCGGCACCTCGGGCGGCGCCGACCCGACGTCGGGCGCGTCGCTCCTGCTGCCGGCCTTCGCGGCGGCCTACCTGGGGACGACCGTCTTCAAGATCGGGGACTTCAACCCGTTCGGGTCGCTCCTGGCCGTGTACTTCCTCGCGATCGGCGTCAACGGCCTGTCGGTCCTCGGCGTCGAGGGGTACGCGCAGAACCTGTTCTACGGCACGGCGCTCATCGTCGCGGTGAGCATGTCCCTCGTCTGGCGCCGCCGGACCATGCAAACGGAAGGAAGGGCGTGAACCATGGCACTTGATCTGGACGGGGCCGTCGCGGTCGTCACCGGCGGCGGCTCGGGCATCGGAGCGGCGGCGGCCGACTTCCTCGAGCGGGGCGGGGCCCGTGTCCACCGCCTCGACCTCAAGGGCGCGATCGAGGTCGACGTGACCTCCAGGCCGGATCTCGAGGCGTTCGCGAGCACGCTCGACGAGCTGCACGTGCTCGTCAACGCGGCGGGGATCCTCACCGACAACGCGCCGGCCGAGGACGCGCCGATCGAGGACTTCCAGCGCGCGCTCGAGGTCAACGTCGTCGGCACGGTCAACGCCTGCCAGATCTTCGGAGGGCTCCTGCGCCGCTCGGGTCGCGGGGCGATCGTGAACGTCGCCTCGCAGGCGGCGAGCGTCGCGCTCCCGTCGCAGTCGGCCTACACGACGAGCAAGGGCGCCGTGGTCGCCTTCACGCGCGCGCTGGCCGTCGACTGGGCCAGGCAGGGCGTGCGGGTCAACGCGGTCGCCCCGGGCTTCACGGTGACGCCCCTGACCGCCGCGTTCTTCGCCGACGAGGCCAAGCTCGAGGGGACGAAGCGCCGCATCCCGCTCGGGCGCGTGATCGAGGCCGAGGAGGTGGCGGCGGCGATCGGCTTCCTGGCCAGTCCGCTGGCGAGCGCGATCACCGGCGCGATCCTCGCGGTCGACGGCGGGTGGACCGCCGGCGAAGCGTCGCTGCCGTGGTGACGGCCGGCGTCCCTGCGCCGATCGGCGTGGTCGGCGCGGGCATCATGGGCGCCGGCATCGCTCAGCTGGCCGCCCAGGCCGGCGCGCGAACGGTGCTCTACGACCCCGATGCGACGGCGCTGGATCGCGGCCGCTCGCGCATCGAGCAGGCGCTGGCGCGCCGCGTCGCCGGAGGGCGCCTCGATCGGTCCGAGGCCGATCGCATCGTCGCGCGCGTCGAGCCGGCGACCGAGCTCGAGGCGCTCGCGGACTGCCGGCTCGTCGTCGAGGCCGCGCCCGAGCGCCTCGACCTCAAGCGGGAGATCCTCGGCGCGCTCGCGGCGACGGTGTCGCCGGACTGCGTGATCGCGAGCAACACGTCGTCGCTGTCGATCACGGAGCTCGCGGCGACGGTGGCGCGCCCGGAGCGGGTGGTCGGCCTGCACTTCTTCAACCCGGCCCCGGTCATGCGGCTCGTGGAGGTGGTCGCGGGGGAGGCCTCCGAGGCGTGGGCGCTCGACGCCGCCCGCGAGGTCGGTCGCGCGATGGGCAAGCACGTCATCGACGCCGCCGACGTGCCGGGCTTCGTCGTGAATCGCTGCAACCGGCCGTTCTTCCTCGAGTCGCTGACGGTGCTCGCCGAGCGGATCGCGACGGTCGAGCAGATCGATCGCATCGCGACCCTCGGAGGCGGGTTCCGGATGGGGCCGTTCGAGCTGATGGACCTCGTCGGCCTCGACACGAACCACGCCGTCGCCGAGAGCTTCCACCGCCAGTCGTTCGGCGAGCCGAGATTCCGGCCGTCGCCGCTGCAGGCGCGCCTGGTCGCGGCCGGCCGGCTCGGGCGCAAGACCGGTCGCGGCTGGTACTCCTACGACGGCGACGGGGGGCCGGTGCGCCATGAGCCGCCCGTTCGCGAGCGCGGCGGCGGTGCCGGCCGCCTGGTCGTCGTCGCCGGCGACGTCCCGCTCGCCCGCGAGATCCGCGCGGCCGCGACCGAGGCCGGGTGGGACGCTCGCGCGTCGAGCGCCGGCAGCGACGGCGAGCCGTGGCTGACGATCGACTGCGCCCCGACCCCCGTGTCGAGCCCCGGACCGCGCGCGCGGCTGCTCCACGCGGGATCGCTGCACCGCACCGACCCCGAGGCGGCGGGGTTCCACCTGCTGCCGCCGCTCGACGGCGTGCGCCTCGTCGAGACGACGACGACGCCGCTCACGACCGCCGAGGCCGAGCAGCGCACCGAGGAGCTGTTCGCGTCGCTCGGCCTGGCCACCGAGCGTGTCGGCGACGGGGCGGGCCTCGTGCTCGGGCGCGTCGTGGCGCAGCTGATCAACGAGGCGGCGTACCTCATCGGCGAGGGCAACGCGACGCCTGGCGACGTCGACGCCGGGATGACGCTCGGGGTCAACCATCCGCGAGGGCCGGTCGCCTGGTCCGAGGCCATCGGGCTCGAGCACGTCGTCGCGATCCTGGACGGGCTCCATGCCGAGCTGGGCGATCCGCGCTACCGCGTCGCTCCCCTGCTGCGGCGCAGCGTGGCGCTCGGGACCGGGCTCGCCGTGGGTGCGCCGTGCGCCATGACCACCGGCTGAGGCGTGCTCGGCCGACCTCCGCCCGGCGATGGTCGGTCGTCGCCGCGGCGTGCTTCGCGGGCGCGGTGGTCGCCGATCGCATCGGCGTGCCGTCCCCGCTGCTGCTGGTCGGGCTCGTGGTCGGCGTGCTGGTCGCGGTGGGCACGAGGTGGGAGCTGCGCCTGCCGTCACGGTGCACGCACCTGTGTCACGGGGTCGTGGGGGTCTCGTTCGGCCTGCTCATGCAGGGCTCGGCGCTGCACGAGGTCGCGCTCCACGCGGTGCCGATCGCCGGCGTGCTGCTGGCGACGCTCGCGGTCTCCGTGGCCGCGGGCGTCCTGCTCGCCCGCATCACCGGGCTGGACCGCGCCACCGCGTCGTTCGGCATGGTGGCGGGAGGCGCGTCCGGCGTCGTCGCGCTGAGCGACGGCCTCGGCGCCGATCAGCGCCTCGTCGCCGTCCTGCAGTACCTGCGCGTCGTGATCATCGTGGCGTTCGTCCCGATCGCCGCCGCCTCGCTGGCCGCCGGCCATGCACCCGGCGGCGGCGTCGCCGGAGGTCCTGGCGTGGGCGCCGTCGCCGGCGTCGCGACGCTCGTCGTGTGCATGGCCGGCGGCGCGCTGATCGCGCGCGTCGCGCGTCTGCCGGCCGGCTCGCTGCTCGGCCCCGCGATCGCCGCCGCGACGCTCGCGCTGGTCGACCGCGATCTCGTCACGGCCGTGCCGCCGGCGATCCTGGCGGCCGCCTACACCGGCGTCGGGCTGTCCGTGGGGCTGCAGTTCACCCCGGAGAGCCTGCGCGCCGCGGCGCGGCTGCTGCCGCCGGCGGTCGGCTGCCTCGTCATGCTCCTCGCGGTCACGACCGGCCTCGGCATGCTGCTGGTGCCGCTCGCCGGCGTTCGCATGGTCGACGCGTACCTGGCGACGACGCCGGGCGGCCTGTACGCCGTGCTGGCCGCGGCGGCGAGCCATGGCGTCGACGCGACGTTCGTCTTCGCCGTCCAGGCGCTGCGCCTGTTCGCGATGCTGCTCGCCGCCCCGCTCCTCGGCCGCTGGGCGGCTCGGAGCGGAGCCGGCGCGCGGCGACCGCGCCGGAGGCTCACGCGAAGAGCTGCGCGATGATCGGCTGCGCGGCCTCCGGGCCGGTGACGTCGAGCACGAGCCCGTCGCGCGTCCGGGTGAGGCTCATCCCGAGGAACGAGCAGCACGCGGACTCCGCGGCGATCGCGGCGCGCAGCTCGCGCTCGGCCTCGGGGGTGTCGGTGAACGTCAGCCGCTCGCCGCCGTCGATCGGCCGGCGGCTGACGAGCGTGCGCGCGGCGGCATCGGCGAGCTGCGCGATGCGGTCCTGGTACGCGCTGGAGGTGAGGGCGCAGGCCACGGTCCCCGCCTGGGACTCGACCTGCACGAGCGAGATGGCGGTCATGGCGGTACCGTGAACCCTGAAGCCGACTTGAGGTCAAGGAGAACGTGAGCGACGCGACACTGCGCATCGGAGAGGTGGCCGAACGGGCCGGCGTGCGCGTGTCGCTGATCCGCTACTACGAGGCCATCGGGCTGCTGCCGGAGCCCGGGCGGGTGTCCGGGCAGCGCCGCTACGACGAGAGCGTGCTGCGCCGCCTCGCCGTGATCGACGTGGCCCAGCGGGCCGGGCTGTCGCTGGAGGAGATCAAGGAGCTCGTCGACCACGGCAACGACCCGCTGTCGGAGCGCCTGCGCGAGCTCGCGCAGCGCCGCCTGCCGGAGATCGACGCGCTGATCGACCGCGCCCAGCGCGTCCGCACCTGGCTGCGGGACGCGAGCACCTGCGGCTGCGCCCGCATCGACGAGTGCACGCTGTTCGACGACGTCGACCTGCCGTCCGCGCGCCACTCGCCGCCGCTCGCGGTCACGCAGGTCGAGCGGCCGCCACACGCGGGCGCAGCATGAGCGCGCCATGAACGCCGCCCGCGGACCCGCGATGGGCGCGCGAGTCCGCCGGCGGGTAGACCGCTCCCATGGCGGGCTTCGAGCTGACGAGCGACGCGTTCGCCGACGGCGACCGCATCCCGGCACGGCACAGCGGCGAGGGGGAGGACCGCTCGCCGCCGCTGGCGTGGACCGCGCCTCCGGAGGGCACGCGCTCGCTCGCGCTCGTCGTCGAGGATCCCGACGCGCCGGGCGGCACGTTCGACCACTGGCTGGCGTGGGGGATCGATCCCGGGCGCGGCCGCCTCGGCGAGGGCGAGCCGGCTCCGTACTCCGGCAACAACGGCTTCGGCGTCGACGGCTATCGCGGCCCGATGCCGCCGCCGGGCCACGGGCCGCACCGCTACCGCTTCCTGCTCCACGCGCTCGACGCGGAGATCGACCTGCCGTCGGGCGTCGGTCGTGCCGAGCTCGACGCGGCGCTCGAGGGCCACGTCCTGGCCACCGCCGAGCTGGTCGGCACCTACGAGCGCCCGTGAGCATGGCCCGGGCGCGTCCGGAGGACGTCGTGCGCGAGCTGCTCGACCCTATCCGCGGACGTACGCGCGGGTGGCCGGCGTCCGCGCCGCCAAGGCGACTCGCGACCGCCGGCCGAGCGCGACCGAGGCGCCGAACAGCCCCATCCCGCCGAGCGTCAGGCCGACGGCGAGCCACATCGGCGCCGTGAGGCCGAGGCCGCCCGCCAGCACCGCGCCGCCGAGCCACGCGCCCAGCGCGTTCGCGACGTTGAACGCCGAGTGGTTGAGCGCCGCGGCCAGCGTCTGCGCGTCGCCCGCGACGTCCATGAGCCGGACCTGCAGCGCGGTGGCGATCGCCACCCCGAGGCCGAGCATGGGGACGGTCAGCAGCGCCGGCACCGCGCTCGCCGACGTGACGGCGAAGAGGGCGAAGCACGCCGCCGCGACGGCGAAGAGGGCGAAGGTCGCCGGCACCGGGCGCCGGTCGACGAGCCGTCCGCCGATCACGCTGGCCGCGACCATGCCCGCGCCCCACAGCGCGAGCCCGACCGGCACGATCGCGGCGGCCACGCCGGTGCGGCCGGTCAGGATCGGGCTGATGTAGCTGTAGACCGCGAACATCCCGCCGCCGCCGATCGCGCCCGCCGCGAGCACGAGCCAGACCTGCGCCCGGCGCAGCGCCGACAGCTCGTGGCGCACGCCGGCACGCCGGTCGCCGTCGGCGGACGGCACGTTGCGCAGCACCGCCACGATGGTCGCGGCGGCCAGCAGCGCGACCGCCGCGTAGCTGGCGCGCCATCCGAGCGCCTGGCCGATCCAGGTGGCCATCGGCACGCC
Source organism: Capillimicrobium sp. (assembly GCA_035761245.1). Classification (GTDB taxonomy): domain Bacteria; phylum Actinomycetota; class Thermoleophilia; order Solirubrobacterales; family Solirubrobacteraceae; genus Capillimicrobium. The sequence goes on from DASTRJ010000011.1 coordinate 40,351, forward strand.
GACGACGTTGGCGACGCTGAGGCCGAGCAGCACGCCGGCGACCGCGCTCGCCCGGCGCGTCGGGGGCGCCAGCTGGGCGGCGACGAGCGCCGCGATGCCGAAGAAGGCGCCGTGGGGCAGCCCGGCCACGAAGCGCGCGACCAGCAGCGCGGGGAAGGAGGAGACGAGCGCGCTGGCGAGGTTGCCGGCCCCGTAGGCGGCCATGAGCGCGATCAGGACGCGGCGGCGCGGCAGGCGCGCCGTCGCGGCGGCGAGGAGCGGCGCCCCGACGACGACGCCGAGCGCGTAGGCGCTGATCGCCCGGCCGGCGTGGGGCACGCCGACGCCCATGCCGCGGGCGATCTCGGGCAGCACGCCCATGCTGACGAACTCGGCCGTGCCGATGGTGAAGCCGCCGAGCCCGAGGGCTCCGACGGCGAGCATCAGGCGGCGCGCGCTGCTCGGAGGGAGGTGGGTCTGGGTCATGGTCGCGCGGTTCGGGTGGAGGCCGACAACGTTGTCAACCTCCACCCTAGAACACCGCGTCGACGATCCCCGGCCGTCAGGTCTCGGGCCCGAGGCTGCCGCGCCCTGAACGGGTGCAGCGGGGGTCGTCGCACATCGACACGGGGCCGAGCACGCCGCCGTGGTAGTGGATCGGCTCCACGCGCCTCGCCGCGGCGAGCGCACGCGTGAACCTGCGGAACGTCGTGATGGTGATCATGCAGACAACGTAGTCAATCCGAGCGGCGGCTCGTTTCGACCGGGGTGCGGAATCGCGTTGGACCGCCGGTCCCGGTCCCGGTCCGGGCGACGCGGCCGGACGCGGCTCAGGGCGCGGGCGGCCCGTCCGGCGGCGGGAGCTCGCCGGACCCACGCGGGATCAGGCGCGTGGGGACGAGCTCGGTGCGCGGCGCCGACGTGTCGCCGCCGATCCGCGCCAGCAGCAGCTCCGCCGCGGCTCGCCCGATCTCCGGCGGCGCCTGCGCCACGACGGTCACGCCGGGCTCCACGACGTCGGCCAGCTCGATGTCGTCGAAGCCCACGAGCGCCACCCGGCGGTGGAGGCCGAGCTGGCGCAGCGCCACCAGCGCGCCGACCGTCATGCGGTTCTGGCTGGCGAAGATCGCGGTCGGCGGCCGCTCGCCGGTGAGCAGGTCGATGACCGCGTCGCGCGCCTGCTCGCTGTCGCGCAGCCCGGTGCGCTCCAGGCGCTCGGAGCGCCGCACGCCGGCCGCCTCGAGCGCCGTGCGATAGCCCGCCAGGCGCTCGCCCGCGGTGTGGAGCGCCGGATCGGCCCCGAGGAAGGCGACGCGCTCATGCCCCTGCCGGACCAGGTGCGACGTCCCGCGCCGCGCCCCGCCGTCGTTGTCGGTGACGACGACGTCCGACGGGAACCCCGGAGCCGGGCGGTCGACCATGACGACGTGGCGGTGCCCGACGCGCGCGCTGCGCATCCAGGCGTGATCGGAGCTCGTGGGCATGAGGATCACGCCGTCCACCCGCCGGTCGATGAACGCCAGGAACGCCTCGCGCTCGCCCGCCGGGTCCTCGTCGGAGTCGGCCGAGAGCACGAGCACGTCCCGTTCGCGCATCGTCGTCACGATCGCGCGGTGCACCGCGGCCGAGAACGGGTTCGCGAGGTCCTCGAGGATGACCGCGACGGTGCTCGTCCGGCCGTCGGCGCGCCGCAGGATGCTGGCCGCCGGGTCGGGCCGGTAGTCGAGCTCGGCGATCGCCTCCCGGACGCGCGCGGAGAGCTGCGCCGACACGTGCCCTTCGCCGTTGACGACGCGCGACACGGTCTTGATCGAGACGCCCGCGCGCTCGGCGACGTCGCGCATGCTGGGGCGCCGGGCGCGCGAGGTCGACCCGGCGGGCGGCCAGTCGCTCTCGCCGTTCACGGACAGGACGATACGGCGGCGGGGCGGCCGCCCGGCGGCGCCGCGTAAGACCGCGCGGCGCGGCGACGCTCGTAGGACATGGAGCGCATCGACCGCCTTCGCCGAGCAGGAGTCTCGATCTGGCTCGACGACCTCTCCCGCGAGCTGCTCGAGACCGGCGCCTTCCAGGCGCTCATCGACGACCTCGGCGTCACCGGCGCGACGTCGAACCCGACGATCTTCGCCAAGGCGCTCGGCTCGTCCGACCGCTACGAGCCCCAGCTCGGCGAGCTCGCCGCCTCCGGCGTGGCCGATCCCCGCGAGGCGTACGTCGAGCTCGCGCTCACGGACGTCCGCGCGGCGGCCGACGCGCTCCGCCCCATCTTCGACGCCACCGGAGGGCGCGACGGCTTCGTCTCGCTGCAGTGCACGCCGGATCTCGCCGACGACACGGCGGCGACGGTCGCGCAGGCGTGCTCGCTCGCCCGGCGCATCGGCCGCCCGAACGCGCTCATCAAGGTCGCCGCCACGGCCGCCGGCGTCGAGGCGGTCGAGGAGCTGACCGCCCGCGGCGTCAACGTCAACGTGACGCTGCTGTTCTCGGTGGCGCGCCACGAGGAGGTCGCCGAGGCGTACGCGGCGGGCCTGCGTCGCCGGATCGCCGCGGGGCTGCCCGTGCGCCGCATCGCGTCGGTCGCGTCGTTCTTCGTCTCACGCGTCGACGCGACCGCCGATCCGCAGCTGCCGGCCGGCTCGCCGCTGCGCGGGCGCGTCGCGATCGCCAACGCCCGCGACGCCGACCGCCGCCATCGCGAGCGGCTCGACCGCCCTGCGTGGCAGGCGCTCGCCGACGCCGGCGCCCGGCCGCAGCGGCTGCTGTGGGCCAGCACCGCCGTCAAGGACCCGGCGAGCCGCGACGTCCTCTACCTCGAGGAGCTGGTCCTGCCCGGCACGATCGTCACGACGCCCGAGCCGACCCTGCGCGCCTTCGCGGACCACGGGCGGGTGGGCGGGTCGGCCTACGTGCTCGATCCGTCGGCGGCGCGATCCACGCTGCGCGCCGCGTCGGCGGCCGGGCTCGACCTCGAGCGCATCGCCGCGGAGCTCGAGCGCGACGGGGTCCGGCGCTTCCGCGACGCCTACGAGCACGTCCTGGAGACCCTCGAGCCCGCGCTGCGCCGCCCGCCGCGATCGTCCGCGCGTGCCGTCACCGCCGGTCGAGCGGGAAGCTGAGGCCTCGGGGCGCGCGCGCCGGTCAACGTCCTGACACGGCGCCGACCGATCGTTTGCCACAAAAAGCACGAGGGAAGTCGAGCGCCGACGCACGGTCACGCGCAGAGGGGAGGCGCTCATGGCGACGGCGGGGACGGCGAGGCAGCTTCGCACGATCGAGACCGACATCCCGGCCCGCATGGACCGGCTGCCGTGGTCGACCTGGCACTGGATGGTGATCGTCGGCCTCGGGACCGTCTGGATCCTCGACGGCCTCTCGGTCACGATCGTCGGCGCCATCGGCGGCCGGCTCACCGAAGCCGGGTCGGGCATCGAGCTGACGCCCGCGCAGGTCGGCTCGGCCGGTTCGGCCTACATCCTCGGAGCCTGCGTCGGCGCGCTGTTCTTCGGAAGGCTCGCCGACCGCATCGGGCGCAAGCGGCTGTTCATGATCACGCTGGCGGTGTTCCTCGCCGGCAGCGTGCTGACCGCGTTCAGCATGAGCTTCGCCTGGTTCATCGTCTGCCGCGTCATCACCGGCGCGGGCGTCGGCGGCGAGTACTCGGCGATCCACTCGGCGGTCGACGAGCTGATCCCCGCGCGCGTGCGCGGCATCGTCGACCTCATCATCGGCGGCTCGTTCTGGATCGGCACGGCGCTCGGCTCGCTCGCGTCGCTGGCGCTGCTCGACACGAGCCTGTTCGCGATGGACATCGGCTGGCGCCTGGCCTTCGGCCTCGCGGCGATCATGGCCGTCGGCATCCTGCTCGTGCGCCGGAACGTCCCCGAGAGCCCGCGCTGGCTGTTCCTGCACGGCCGCGACGACGAGGCCGAGCGCGTCACGCGCGACATCGAGCGCCAGGTCGTCGCCTCGACGCACCAGGAGCTGCTGCCGCCGCGCCGAACCCTGCGCGTCAAGCAGCGTCCCCCGATGGGCATCGGCGAGATCGCCTCGGTGGTCTTCAAGCTCTACCCGAAGCGCACGTTCGTCGGGCTCTCGCTGTTCACCGGCCAGGCGTTCCTCTACAACGCCATCTTCTTCACGTACGCGCTGGTGCTGACCGAGATCTACGGCGTCAACGCCGCCGACGTCGGCCTGTACCTGCTGCCGTTCGCGGCGGGCAACTTCCTCGGCCCGCTGCTGCTCGGCCGGTTCTTCGACACGATCGGCCGCAAGCCGATGATCGCGGGGACCTACGTCCTGTCCGGGATCCTGCTCGTGATCACCGGCCTGCTGTTCCGCGACGGGACGCTGACGGCGACGACGCAGACGGTCGCCTGGTGCGTGATCTTCTTCTTCGCCTCGGCGGGCGCGAGCGCCGCGTACCTCACCGTCAGCGAGATCTTCCCGATGGAGACGCGCGCGATGGCGATCGCGTTCTTCTACGCCACGGGCACGATCGTCGGCGGCTTCGGCGGGCCGCTGCTGTTCGGCGCCCTGATCGAGAGCGGCGAGCCCGACCAGATCTTCATCGGCTACCTCGTGGGCGCGGTGGTGATGATCGTCGCCGGCGTCATCCAGGCCCTGATGGGCGTCGAGGCCGCCCAGCGCGACCTCGAGGACATCGCGCCGCCGATGTCGGCGCGCGAGGCGGAGCTGGAGGAGCCCGGCGAGGAGGCCGACCCGTACACGATCGGGCGCGAGGAGCCGCGGCAGCGGACGGTCGCGCCCGAGGGCGAGCGCCGCTTCGACCGGCCGCCGCCGGGGGAGACGACGACCACGACCCCCGCGGAGTCCGACCAGTCCCGACCGGAGGGGAGCACGCGATGAGCGCCTACACGCCGTTCCCGTCGGCCTCCACCGTCGACCGCGAGGAGAACGAGTGGTGGCTCGACCGGGAGGTCTCGCTGATCCAGAACCTCCTGGACGAGGAGGGCGAGCTGCCGCGCAAGGAGATCGGCGAGCGGCTCGGCTGCAAGTACTGGGGGCCGCTGCGCTTCCGCAACGCGCTGAAGGCCGGCATCGAGCGCGGGGCGTTCCAGCGGGTGCGGCGCGGCGTGTACGGGCCGGCGCGCTGAGCGCGCCGGTCAGAGCCCCGTCGAGATCAGCGCCGTCGTCCCGAGCGTGAGCGCGGCGCCGCCGACCGTCAGCCAGAGCACGAGCCCGCGGCCGAGCGGCGGGAACGGGCCCCCGGTCTGCAGGGCGAGCGCGACCTCGCGGTGGCGCCGCACGCCCGCGAGGAAGACGCCGAGCGCCAGCACCGCGTAGCCGAGGCCGAGCGCGGCGAACGGCCACGCCGGCGCGTCGACGACCTCGGGCAGGACCCGCCCGACGGCGAGGGCGGCGACGGCGGCCGCGAGGCCGGTCCGCCACCACGCCAGGAACGTGCGCTCCGCCGCGAGCCAGGTGCGCCGCGGTGCCTGGGCGTCGTCGCCTTCCATGGCGGTCATGATCGCGCAGGGCGCGGCCGCTCAGCCGAGGCGGGTGTCGACCCACTCGCCCGCGGCGCCCACGGCGACGGCGACGCCGTGCGCGGCGCGGCCGACGGGGGAGGGGTCCACCGGCTCCGTCGCGCGATCCGGGTCGTCGCCCTCCGCCAGCGCGAGGTCGCGCACCGCGCCCTCGTGCGGCACGAGGCGATGCGCCCAGTCGTGGCACGCGTCGGCGAGCTCGCCGTCGGCGTCGGCGCGCGCGACGCGCTCGAGGTAGTGCAGCAGCAGCGTCGTGTGATGGGCGTGGAGCACGGCGGTCCGCAGCGACTGGTTGCGCTCGAGGAAGGGCTCGCCGAGCCGCGCCATCCCGGTGCCGAACGTGGCGCCGACGCCGCTGGCGGCGGAGCCGGCGGCGACGCCGCGCGCCTCCGCGAGCGCCGCGATCGCGTCGACCATCGCGTCGGCGTCGCGCGCGCCGGCGCGCAGCGGCTCGGCGGCGTCGGGGAGCCGGTCGGCGAGCCGCTCCCAGCGGTGTCGCAGCAGCGTCGCGGTGGCGATCAGCTCGCGCAGGGCGCGATGTGCGGCGGGATGCATGTCCGACGATTACCCTCGCCGGCCATGTCCACCACCTTCCGCCGCGCGGTCGTCGTCCTCGGTGCGGCGCTCGCCCTCACGGTGCCCGCCGCGAGCGCCCCGGCCGCCCCGACGACGTGGCTGTGCAAGCCGGGGATCAAGGCCAACCCGTGCGAGCCGAGCCTCGCGACCACGGTCTTCTCGCCGGCGGGGAAGCGGCTGCGCGTCGAGCGCGTCCGGCGCGCCCCGCGGCCCGCGATCGACTGCTTCTACGTCTACCCGACGGTCTCCGACGAGCCGCAGCCGCAGGCGGACTTCGCGATCACGCCGGAGCTGCGGTCCATCGCGCTCTACCAGGCGGCGCGCTACTCGCAGACCTGCCGCGTCTACGCGCCCGTCTACCGGCAGGTGACGCTCCAGGGCCTGTTCACGCCCGGCAGCGTCACGCCCGAGATGCAGGCGACGGCGCTCGCCGACGTCAGGGCCGCCTGGCGCGACTACCTGCGCCGCTACAACCGCGGCCGCGGCGTGGTCCTCATCGGCCACTCGCAGGGCTCGTTCGTCCTGCGCAAGCTCGTCGCCGAGGAGATCGACCGCAGGCCGGCGGTGCGCAGGCGGCTGGTCTCCGCGTTGCTGCTCGGCGGCAACGTCGTGGTGCGCAAGGGCGCGGACGCCGGCGGCGACTTCCGCCACGTCCCCGCATGCCGCAGCGCCGTGCAGCTGGGCTGCGTGATCGCGTTCTCCACCTACGACGCCCCGGTGCCGTCCGGCGCGCTCTTCGGCCGCAGCACCGACCCCGGCCTCGAGGTGCTGTGCACGAACCCGGCCTCGCTGCGCGGCGGCGCGGGGACGGTCACGCCGATCATGCCGACCGAGCCGTTCGGCGGGACGCTGATCGCCTCGCAGGTCCGCCAGATCGCCGCGCTGCTGCCGAAGGTCTCGACGCCGTGGATGTCGATGCCCGACGGCTACCGCGCGCGGTGCTCGGACGCGGGCGGCGCGAACGTGCTGCAGGTCCGCCCGCGCAAGGCGGCGCCGGACTTCCCGGCCCTGCCCGCCGCGACCTGGGGGCTGCACCTCACCGACGCCAACATCGCGCTCGGCGACCTGACCGACATCGTCGCGCGCCAGGCGGAGGCGTTCACGGCACGGCACTGAGGCTCCCGCGCCGTACCTTGCAAGTACGCAGCTGTACTCGTAGGGTACGCCGCGATGTCGTCGTCGCTGGTGGGAGAGCACCCTGACGTCGAGCCGCTGCTCGACGGGCGAGGCGGAGCGCAGCGCGCGCGGCTGCTCGACGCGATGACGCGCGCCGTCGGCGAGAAGGGCTACGCGGCCGCGACGGTCGCCGACGCCGTCCGCGGCGCGCGGGTCTCGCGCGGCACGTTCTACGCCCAGTTCGCCTCCAAGGAGGCGTGCTTCGTCGAGGCCTACCGCCACGGCGTCGACGTCGTCGTCGAGCGCATCGACGCCGCCGTGCACGCCGAGGCCGGCGACTGGCGCGCGAAGCTGCGCGCCGCGATGCGCACCTACCTGGCGACGCTCGCCGCCGAGCCGCTCTTCGCGCGCGCGCACCTCTTCGAGGTCCACGCCGCCGGCCCGGCCGCCGGGGCGGCGCGCGACGCCGCCGTGCGGCGCTTCGCCGACCGCTACCGCGCCTCGTTCTCGGCCGCCGGGGCCGACGTGCCGTCCGACGCCGCGCTCTTCGTGCTCAGCGCCGGCATCGACCAGCTGGTCTGCGCCCACGTCCGCGAGCACGGGGTCGAGGACCTGCCGTCCCTCGAGGACACCCTCGTCGACTGCGCCACCCAGCTGGGCGGCGCCCGTTCGCATCCCTAGGAGGAGCACCCACCGATGGACCTGACGTTCAACGACCAGGAGGCCGCGTTCCGCGACGAGCTGCGCGCGTGGTTCGAGGCCAACGACCCCGGCCCGATGCCGACCGACAGCGAGGACGCGCAGTGGGCGTGGCGGCGCGACTGGCAGCGCCGCCTCGCGGAGGACCGCTGGGCCGGCGTCCACTGGCCGGAGGAGTACGGCGGCCGCGGCGCCACGCTCACCCAGTCGGCGATCTTCTTCGAGGAGCTCGGCCGCGCCCGCCGGCCGCTGCCCGCCGACGTGCTCGGCCTGCTCCTCGCCGGGCCGACGCTCATGGTGTGGGGGACCGACGCCCAGAAGGAGCGCTACCTGCCGACGATCCTCAACGCCGAGGAGTCGTGGTGCCAGGGCTTCTCCGAGCCGGAGGCCGGCTCCGACCTCGCGTCGCTGAAGACGCGCGCGGTCAAGGACGGCGACGAGTGGGTCGTCACGGGGCAGAAGGTGTGGACGTCGGGCGCGCAGTACGCGAAGTGGTGCATGCTCGTCGCCCGCACCGACACGAGCGCGCCGAAGAAGCACCAGGGGCTGACGTACTTCGTGCTCGACATGGAGCAGGAGGGCGTCACCGTGCAGCCGCTGCGCCAGATCACCGGCGAGTCGGAGTTCAACGAGCTGTTCCTCGACGGCGCGCGGATCCCGGACGAGAACGTCGTCGGCGGCGTCGGCAACGGCTGGAAGGTCGCGCTCACGACGCTCATGAACGAGCGCGCGGGCCTCGCGTTCTTCCTGCAGGTCCGGCTGCGCCAGCAGCTCGACAAGCTGGTCGAGGAGGCAGCCGCGCGCGGCCTGCTCGACGATCCGGTCGTCGCCGAGCGGCTCGGCGACCTGCACGTCCGCACCGAGATCATCCGCCTGACCGCCTACCGCGGCCTGACGGCGATCGAGAAGTACGGCCAGCCCGGTCCGGAGGGCTCGCTGACGAAGTGGATGTGGTCGGAGACCAACCAGCAGCTCACCCAGCTCGCGGTCGACCTGCTGGGCCCCGACGCGCTCGCGAAGGCGTCGCCGTGGGCCTACGAGCTGCTGCGCGCCCGCGGCAACTCGATCGAGGGCGGCACCACCGAGATCCTCAAGAACATCGTCGCCGAGCGGGTGCTCGGCCTGCCGCGGATGCGGTGAGGAGAGCCATGAACTTCGACTTCACCGAGGACCAGCACGAGATCAAGCGCACCGCGCGCGACCTCCTCGCCAGCCGCTCGACGTTCGAGCGCGTCCGCGAGGCCGCCGAGAGCGGCACGCCGGATCCGGCCCTCTGGGCCGAGCTCGCCGAGCTCGGCTGGCCGGGCATCGCCGTCGGCGAGGAGCACGGCGGCCAGGGCCTGGGCACCGTGGAGCTGGCGATCCTGCTCGAGGAGCTCGGCTACGCGGTCGCCGTGACGCCGTTCCTCGGCACGGTGCTCGCCGCGCAGGCGATCGAGCACGGCGGCAGCGACGCGCAGCGCGAGCGGTGGCTGCCGGCGCTGGCCGCCGGTCAGGCGACGGGCGCGCTCGGGCCGGCGGCGGGGCTCGTCCCCGACGCGCCGGGCGCCGACGTGCTCGTGCTGCTCGACGACGACGGCGGCGCGCGGCTGGTGGCCGGCGCGGACGCCGTCGTGGAGCGCGTCGCGACCGTCGACCCGACGCGTGCGTACGGCCGCGTCACGGGCGGCGCCGCCGGCGAGCCGCTGGGCGGCGACGTCGCCGCCGGGGTCGACCGCGCGACGGTCGCGGTCGCGGCGGAGCTCGTCGGCGTCTGCCAGCGCGCGCTGGAGATGACGGTCGCCTACGTCAAGGAGCGCAGGCAGTTCGACGTGCCGGTCGGCGCGTTCCAGGCGGTGCAGCACCGCTGCGCCCAGATGCTCCTGCACACCGAGGGCGCGCGCTCGGCGACGTACTTCGCCGCGTGGGCGGCCGACGCGGAGGCGGAGCGGCTGCCGGAGGGCGCCGCGCTCGCCAAGGCCGCGGCCTCCGAGGCCGGCCGCGAGGTGACGGCCTCGGCGATCCAGGCGCACGGCGGCATCGGCTTCACCTGGGAGGCCGACGTGCACTGGCTGTACAAGCGCGCCCAGCTCGACGCCGTGCTGCTCGGCGGCGCCGGCGCGCACCGCGCGCGGCTGACGCGCATCCTCGCCGACCGCCTCGCCGCGGCGGCGTAGCGCCCCGGCTCGGTCTCCGGGCGGTCGACGACCGCCCGGAGGCCCGGTCGCGCGCGCTCCTACACGGTCCGGGGCCGAACCGCCGGAATCAGGTGGCGCGTCTCGGCGCGAGGTTGGATAAAGTCCCCGCCTCAGGGAACAAAGCCGTTCCCTGGGATTCGTCAACGAGGAGAGGGAGAGGGAATGCGAAAGCTCGTCGCTTTGGTCGCGGCCTCCACGGTGGGGGTCACCGCCGCGGTCGCGGTCGCGCAGTCGTCGCAGACCAACGTCTACAAGGTCTCGGGCAAGGCCGTTCCGGCCAAGAGCGCGTCGAAGAAGAAGCCGATCCCGGTCAAGCTGATCGGCGGCTGGGACGTCAGCGAGCAGTCGGGCCTGCGCCCGGCCGTCGTCAACACGTACTCGATCATCTTCGAGGGCGGTACGGCGAACACCGAGTTCTTCCCGAAGTGCACCGCCCAGCAGATCAACGACGCCCAGAGCGACTCGGTCTGCCCGAAGGGCTCGCAGGTCGGCACGTCCAAGATCAACGCGGTCGTGGGCGCCACGAACAACCCGTCCGACACGAGCATCAAGTGCGACACGACGGGCGACATCTACAACTCCGGCGGCGGCCGGGCGGCCATCTTCATCGAGGGCAACCCGCCGGCCTGCGCCACGCCGCTGGCGACCGCGATCGACGCGAAGTTCGTCAAGGGCTTCGGCGGCCGCGGCACCGGCCTGGAGTTCACGGTGCCGGAGAACCTGCGTCACCCGGTGCCGGGTCTCGACCTGGCGGTGACGAAGGTCTCGTTCCAGCTCGACAAGCGCATCACCAAGGTCGGCGGCAAGAAGCGCGGCATGTTCGAGATCAACCAGAAGTGCCCGAAGAGCCACAAGGCGGGCATCGAGTTCGTCTTCACGCCCGAGCAGGGTGCGCCGGTCAAGGAGACCATCACGCAGCCCTGCAAGTGAGGTAGAGCTTGCCCGGTCCGGCGCCCGGGGTGGTGGTGGAGCACTCGCTCGTGCGCGGACCGTGGCAGGTCAGGGGAGGGTGCCGGCGACCGCGTGTCGCCGGCACCTGAACCCGGACCCCGAGCAGCAGAAAGGGCCCGGTCGCCGATGGCGACCGGGCCCTTTCTCTTGCGTCGTTCAGCTGCTGCGGGCGGGCGTCAGCTCGCCGGCGCGGCCTCGTAGCCGAGCAGGACCATGGTGGCCTGGACGGGCTCGCCGCCCGACTGGCCGTCCTGCAGGCGCCCCGCGCTCTCGGCCTGGATCTCGAGCCCGCGGTCGAGCACCTTGCCGAGCTCGGCCTGCAGGTCCTTCCAGCCCTGCTCGTCGAGCGCCAGCTTCGTCCAGCTGCTGTGCCGGTCGGTGCGGGCGTCGAACGTGCCGGCCTTGAAGGCCTTGGCCACGTCGGCGATCGCGTCGCTGACGATCTGCGCCGAGAGCTCGCCGCGGATGCTCGCCGGCAGCTTCTTGAACTGCGTCTCGTCGAGCCGGGCGCGCGTCAGCGCCCGGTAGTAGTGCTCGATCGCGCCACGACGCTGGGCGGTGTCGACGAGCTCGATGCAGCCGAGCTCGAGGAGCGCCTTGACGTGGTAGCTGACGTTGCCGAGCGGCTCGTCGAGCTCGCGCGACAGCTCGTTCGGGCTCGCGACCCCCTCGTTGAGCCGGGAGAGCACCTTCGCGCGCAGCGGATGCGCGAGGGCCTTGGCCATGCGGGTCTCGAGATCCTGCTCGCTGCGCGGGATCCGGATCGTGGTGGTTGCGTTGCTGTTCGGTGGAGTCACGACTGAAGAGTCTCCCGGAGTCGGTGCCGGAGTCGGTGCAACCTGACCTTAACGGTTCCCTCTGGGATGCTCAACCGCTCAGCGACAGCCTCCTGCGTGAGGTCCTCTTGGTAGCGGAGGTCGAGGAGCAGCCGCTCGTCGTCCGAGAGCTTCGCCATCGCCCGTTCGAGGTCGAGGCGCAGGGGGATGCGCTCGATCTCGGGCGACCAGCTGCCCCCGAGCTGCTCGCTCGGCTCCTCCAGCAGGGTCTCCTTCCGCTTTGCGAGGCGACGCAGCGCCTCGTTGCGGGTGATGGTGAGCATCCACGGCAGCGGATCGCTCGGGTTCGCACAGCTGGACCGGTTGCGCCACGCGCGCAGCAGCGCCTCCTGCGCCGCCTCCTGCGCGTCGGCCTCGGTCCTCAGATACCGCCGAGCCTCACGCAGGCAGCGGGCGGAGAAGCGCTCCCAGTCCCATGCGAGCTGGGCAGCTTTGGGTTGATTTGGTGCACATTGGACACATGATTGTTCTTGGAACGCTTTTACGCGACACAAGAATCAACTTCGAGACATGAACGCCTCTCCAACGCTCGACCGAGCGGCCCCCACCTACGACGCGCTGGCGCCGCATTACGACGCCTACACGGACTTCCCGATCTACCGCAACTGGATCACCGGGCTGGAGGAGCTCGCCCGTCGGCACGGGGTCCGCGGGCGCCGTCTGCTCGACGCCGGCTGCGGCACCGGCAAGAGCTTCCTGCCGCTGCTCGAGCGCGGCTACGAGGTGACCGGCGCGGACGGCTCGACCGGGATGCTCGCCTGTGCGGAGGCCAAGGTCGGCGACCGCGTCCGGCTCGTCCACACCGACCTCGTCGACCTCCCCGACCTGGGGCCGTTCGACCTCATCACCTGCCTCAACGACGTCGCCAACTGCATCGTCGACCCCCATGACCTCGCTCGCGTGCTCGAGCGGTTCGCGGCCAACCTCGCGGCCGACGGCGTGCTCGTGTTCGACGCGTCGCTCATCAGCGCGTACCGCACGATCTTCGCGACGACCCACCAGCGCGAGCGGCCGGGGAGCGTCTTCGTCTGGATCGGCGAGACCGACCCCGAGCTGCCCGAGGGCGGGATCGCCACCGCGCGCCACGACATGTTCATCGAGGACGACGACGGACGCTGGCAGCGCCTGTGGTGCCGCCACGTCCAGCGCCACCACCCGCACGAGGAGATCGCCGCGGCCCTCGACGGGGCCGGGCTCGAGATCGTCGCGCTGCTCGGCGACGACGACGGCAAGCGCGACGGGACGGCGCCCGACCCGGCCCGCCACCTCAAGGCGATCTACGTCGTGCGCCGGCGCGCCGAGGCCTAGTCCGCGAGCGGCTCGAACGGCGCCGGCTCCCCGAAGACCCGGCGCCACGCCGCCGCCTCGGCCATGCGGCGCTGATGACGCTCGGCGTCCGGCGCCGACGAGCGCGCGCGCTGCAGCGCGCCCAGGTGCCGCTCGCAGAGGTCGACGCGGCGCGTCGCGCCGTCGGGCCCCTCGACGGAGACGGTTCGGATCGACGGGCGGGAGCACCAGCGGCAGCGAGACGGCATGTCCCGTCCATCGGCCGATGCGCCGGGAACCTTGAGCGCTGCAGCGGCGATCGCGGACGGGTGGCGGGCGAGCTGTCACGATCGTGGCCGTGACGCTCGACCGGCAGCCGACCCTCGAAGGCCCGACGCTGCGCGTCCGGCCGCTGCGGCCCGAGGACCTGGAGCCGCTCTACGCGGTCGCGCGCGATCCGCTGATCTGGGAGCAGCACCCCGCCCACGACCGCTGGCGGCGCGAGGTCTTCGAGCGGCTGTTCGCCGAGAGCCTGGCGTCCGGCGGGGCGCTCGTCGTGCTCACCCGCGACGGCGAGACGATCGGCTCGTCGCGCTACGACGGGCTCGACGCCGAGCGCAGCCGCGTGGAGATCGGCTGGACCTTCCTGGCTCGCTCGCACTGGGGCGGGCCGGCGAACCGTGAGCTCAAGCGGCTGATGCTCGACCACGCGTTCGGGTGCGTCGACGTCGTCGTGTTCCGGGTCGGCGCCGGCAACCGCCGCTCGCGTCGCGCGGTCGAGAAGCTCGGTGCCGTCGAGGTCGCCACGGAGCCCGACGCGCGCCTGGGCGAGCACATCGTCTACGAGCTGCGCCGCGACGACTGGCGCGGCTGACGCGCCGGGCCGATCAGCGCAGCCGCCGGCCGAGGACGCGCAGGTAGTCGCCCTCGGTGGAGAGCACGACGTGCTCGACGCGCGCGCGGCGCAGCTGCTCGGCGACCGCCGCGCGATCCTCGCGGGCGGCGGCGGCGAAGCGCTCGCGCAGCCGCGCGCTCGACGTGTCGACCTCGACCCGCGCGCCGGTCTCGGGGTCGACCAGCGCGAGCGGCCCGACGGACGGCAGCGTCTCCTCGCGCGGGTCGCGGACCTCCACGGCGAGGACGCCGTGCCGGGCGCCGAGCGCCGAGAGCGCCGGGCGCCAGTCGCGCGGCCCCCGGAAGTCCGACACGACGACCACCAGGCCGGGATGCGCCGTGAGCTTGCGCAGCCGGGCGAGCGCCCGGGCCAACGGCGACGGATGACCCGGCTCGATGGCGGGCAGGTGGCCGTCGATCGCCACGCCCTCGGCGAGCACGCGGCGCACGCCGGCCAGCGCCCCGCGGCCGCCGCGCGGCGGCAGCAGGCGCTCGGTCGCGGCCCCGCACGTCGCCAGCGCGATGCGCCCGCCGCGGCGCAGCGCCAGGCGCGAGACGACGAGCGTCACGCCCTCGGCGACGTCGGACTTGAGCCGGTCGGCGGTGCCGAACGCCATCGAGGGCGAGACGTCCAAGAGCACCCACGTCGTCAGCGCCCGCTCGGGGACGTGCTCGCGGACGTGCGGGATCCCGGTCCGCGCGCTGGCGGCCGGGTCGAGCTGGCGGACGTCGTCGCCGGGCACGTAGGGCCGCAGCTGCGCCAGCTCCGTGCCGCTGCCGACGCCGACGCCGCGCCGGTCGCCCGGCAGCATGCCGCCCGCGCGCCGGGCAACCGCCAGGTCGAGCGTGTCCACGAGCGCGCCGGGCAGCGGGCCGGGCCCCTGGCGCCCCGGCGGGACGCGCAGCTGCTCGGCGCCCGCCGCGACGTGCCCGCCCGCCATCAGGCCGCGTCCGAGGCCCGCCGGCGCTGCTCGCCGATCGGCGGCGCGACGGACTCCAGCACGCGCGCGAGCACGTCGTCGGCGGTGACGCCCTCGGCGAGCGCGTCGTAGGTGAGCACGAGCCGGTGGCGCAGGACGTCGGCGGCGAGGTCGCGGACGTCGGCGGCCACGACGTGGCGCCGGCCGCGCAGGAGCGCCAGGGCGCGCGCCGCGTGGACGAGGCCGATCGGGCCGCGCGGGCTGGCGCCGTACTCGACGAACGGCACGAGGTCGTGCAGGCCGTGCTCGGCCGGCCGCCGCGTCGCGTCCGCCAGCGCGACGGCGTAGCCGACGATGTCGCGGTCGACGAAGACCTCCGCCACGCTGCGCCGGTGCGCCTCGAGCTGCTCCATCGTCAGCCGCTGCTCGACCGTCACGGGCCCGCGCAGCGAGCGGCCGACCACCGACGCCTCCTCGCCGGGCGTCGGGTAGTCGACGATCAGCTTCAGCAGGAAGCGGTCGACCTGCGCCTCGGGGAGCGGGTACGTCCCCTCCGACTCGATCGGGTTCTGCGTCGCGAGGACCAGGAACGGGGTCGGCACCGGGAAGGTCTGGCCGCCGATCGTGACCTGCTGCTCCTGCATGACCTCCAGCAGCGCGGACTGCACCTTCGCGGGCGCGCGGTTGATCTCGTCGGCGAGGACGAGGTTGCCGAAGACGGGACCGAGCTCGATGTCGAAGCCGCTCTGGTCGGCGCGCAGGACGCGGGTGCCGACGAGGTCGGCCGGCACGAGGTCGGGCGTGAACTGCACGCGCTTGAACGTGCCGCCGAGCGCCTCGGCCAGCGTCTTGACGGTCAGCGTCTTGGCCAGGCCCGGCACGCCCTCGAGGAGGACGTGCCCGCCGGCGAGGAGCGCGACGAGCAGCCGCTCGAGCATCGCGTCCTGGCCGACGATGACGCGCTTGACCTCGAAGAGCACCTCTTCGAGCGCGTCGCGCGGCGTCGGCTCGGCACGCGCCGCCGGGGTGATGTCGTCGGAGCTCATGGACCGAGGGTGCCATACCCCGCGTGAAGGCGGGATAAGTCCGCGCTACTAGCCTGCCCGGCGTGCCGCTCTCGGTCCAGCTCGGCGTGGTCATGGCGCTCGTCACCGCGCTCATGTCGATCCTCGGCTTCCTGCTCAAGCACCGGGGCGCGGTCGCGGCGCCCGACGTCGAGTGGCGCCACCCACTGCGCTCGACGATCCACCTCTTCCGCTCGCCGGTCTACGCGCTCGGGTGCGTCGTGGCGACGACGTCGTGGGGCTTCCACGTGGCCGCGCTGGCCCTCGCGCCGATCTCCGTGGTGCAGGCGGTGATCGCCGGCGGGCTCGTCCTGCTGACCGTCGTCGCCGATCGCGTCTTCGGCCACGAGGTCAGCCGCCGCGAGTGGATCGGGGTGGCGCTCGTGGCGCTCGGCCTCGCCTTCCTCGCCGCCACGCTCGAGGGCACCGCCGACGAGGCGCATTCCGCCTACGCCGACGGCACGCTCGCCGCCTACATCGGCCTGGCGACGATCGCGGGCCTCGCGCTCGTGCCGCTCGCGCGCCTGCGCCCGCGCGACGGGATCGCGCTCGCGCTCTCGGCCGGCCTGCTGTGGGGCGGCTCGGACGTCGCGATCAAGGCGCTCAGCGACCACGCCGACGACGGCCTCGCGGTGCTCGTCCATCCGCTGGCCGTCGTCATCCTCGTCCTGTCGCTCGTCGGCCTGCTCGTCTCCGCGCGCTCGCTGCAGCTCGGCCCCGCGGTGCCGGTCATCGCCGTGACGAGCGCGACCGCCAACGTCTTCACGATCGCCGCAGGGCCGATCGTCTTCGGCGAGCCGCTGCCCGACGAGCCGCTCGCCGTCGCGGTGCGGATGCTCGCGTTCGTGCTCGTCATCGGCGCGGCGGCCCTGACGCCGCCGCCGATGCCCGAGCCCGAGCCGGCGCGCACGGGCTAGCCTCCGGCCCCGCATGGAGTCGCAGTACGTCGCCTTCCTCGCGCTCGCCGCGCTGCTGACGGTCACGCCGGGCCCCGACATGGCGATCGTCACGCGCAGCGCGCTCGACGGCGGCGTGCGCGCCGCCGTCCGCACGACGCTCGGCATCAACGCCGGGCTGCTCGCCTGGGCGCTCGCGGCGGCACTCGGCGTGGCGGCGGTGCTCGCCGCCTCGGCGGAGGCGTTCACCGCGCTGAAGCTCGCCGGGGCCGCGTACCTCGTCTGGCTCGGGATCCAGGCCCTGCGGCGCTCGCGCCGCCTGCCGGCCGCCACGCCGGCGCCGCCGTGCCGCGCGTTCCGCGACGGCCTCGTCGCGAACCTGCTCAACCCGAAGATCGGCGTCTTCTACGCCACCGTGCTGCCGCAGTTCGTGGTCCCCGGCCGCTCCGTCGTCCTGCAGTCCGTGGCGCTCGCGCTCGCTCACAACCTCATGGGCCTGCTCTGGCTGCCCGCGTACGCGCGCGTCGTCGTGTGGGCGGGCGACGTGCTGCGCCGTCCACGGGTCCGGCGCGCGCTCGACCGCGTCACCGGCACCGCCCTGATCGGGCTCGGCGCCGCCGTGGCGCTGGAGCGGCGATGAGCGAGGCGCTCTACGACCGCGTCGGCGACGGCCGCGTGCGCGCGAGCGCGCTGACGCGCGGCCCGTGGGATCCGGCGTCCCAGCACGGTGGCGCGCCGGCCGCGCTGCTGGCCGGGGCCATCGAGGCGGTCGAGCCGGGCGCCGAGCTGCGCGTGGCGCGCGTCACGTTCGAGCTGCTGCGGCCCGTCCCGGTGGACGAGCTGCGCGTCGAGGCCGAGTTGGTGCGCCCGGGCCGCCGCGTCCAGCTCGTCGCCGCACGCCTGCTGCACGGCGACGCGGTGGTCGTGCAGGCCCTCGCGCTGCGCGTCCGCCGCGCGGCGGGCGTCGCTCCGGTCGTCGCGCCCGGCGGCCCGGCGCCGTACCCCCTCCCGAGCGCGGACGGCGCGCACGCCGCGGCGCCGCCGGGCTCCTCGGACCGCGAGCCGTCGTTCGCGACCGCGGGCGTGGACATCCGCTTCGCCTCCGGCGACTACCGCGTCCCCGGGCCGGCGTTCGCGTGGATCGCGCTGCGGGCGCCGGTCGTCGCCGGCGCCGATCCGTCGCCGCTGCAGCGCGCGATGGCGGCGGCGGACTTCCCGAACGGCCTCTCGTCGGTGCTCGACTGGGACGAGCATCTGTTCATCAACCCGGACCTCTCCGTGCACCTCGAGCGCGACCCGGTCGGGGAGTGGATCGGCCTGGACGCCGAGACCTCGATCGGCGACGACGGCACCGGCCAGGCGATCGCCACGCTCTACGACGCCCGGGGGCGCATCGGCCGCGCCGTGCAGTCGCTCTACGTCGACCGGCGCTGATCCCGCGGCGCTTCCGTCCGCCGCCCGCGCTTCGATTCGGGCCGACCCGTCGGTCCCATCGTCGCTGGAGGTCCGCATGCCGGAGACCCGCACGCCGCCCACCGCCGAGCAGCAGCGCGCCCACGCGCTCCTCGGGCTCGGGTTCAACGCGACGCAGGCGTTCCTGCTCGCCGCGACGCGCGACGGCGGCCGCCACGTCGACATGGGCGAGGTCGAGCGCCTGCTGCGCGCCGGCTGCCCGCACGAGACCGCGCTGCGGATCCTGCTCTAGCGATCGTTCGAGCCCGCGAGCCGGCCGGCGCGGGAGAACCGGCGCAGCACCGTCTGCTGGCCGACGATCGTGAGCAGCCAGGTGACCTGGGCCGCCCGCGCGTCGAGCAGGAACGCGACCGGGATCGAGAGCAGGAACCCCACCGACGTGCTCAGCCGCGAGGCGAGCTCGAGCCGCAGCTCGACGGGGAACGGCAGGTGCTCCAGCAGCCCGGCGCGCGTGCAGTGCCACCACAGCCACGTGTAGGCGCCGGCGGCGACGGCCAGGTTCGTCGCGTAGATCGACGTGCCGACCGCCGAGTCGCCGTAGCGGCCCATCACCTCGGTCGAGAACGGCATCAGCGACACGAACGAGAGCAGCACGAGGTTGATGACGAGCGCCGCGGTGTCGAGCCGGCCGATGCGCGAGAAGAGCTTGTGGTGGCGCAGCCACAGCAGCCCGACCACGGCGAACGAGATGAAGTAGCTGCCGACGAACGGGCCGAGCTCGTCGAGCGCGTCCAGGAGCTGCCGCTCGATGTCGCCGCCGCTGACCTGCGGCACGTCGATCGAGACCACGAGCAGCGTGATCGCGATGCCGAACACGCCGTCGCTGAACGCCAGCGCGCGCGTGAACTCGACCTCGCGCTCGTCGCGGTCGAAGTGCGTCGGCTCCGGCACCGCCATCGCCTTAGCATCCTCGCATGGACCTGATCGTCTCCGGGCCGAACCTGAGCCTGCGCCTGCCGGACGAGACAGACGCGCCGGCGCTCTTCCGCCTGGCCCGCGACCCGGAGGTGACGCGCTGGTTCTCGTGGGGTCCGTACGAGCACGAGGACGAGGCGCGCGCCTACCTCCGGCGGCTGCCGGACCAGCGCGCCTGCGGCGAGCAGCTCGACCTCGTCGTCGTCCATCGCGACCACGGCCCGATCGGCGTCACCGGGCTGTCGGAGATCTCGGCGCGCGACCGCCGCGCGATGGTCGGCACCTGGTTCGGGCGCCGCTGGTGGGGCACGGGGGCCAACGCCGAGTCCAAGGCGCTCGTCACGCACCTCGCGTTCCGCGCGATGGGGCTCGAGCGCGTCGGCGCCTACACGAACGTGCTGCACCTCCGCTCGCAGTCCGCGCTGCGAGCGCTCGGCTTCCGGCGCGAGGGCGTGCTGCGCCACTGGCACCGCCACGGCGACGAGGTCCACGACGTCGTGATGTGGTCGATCCTGCGCGGGGAGTGGGAGCGCTCGCCGATGTTCGCGGTGCCGGTCGAGATCGCCGGCGACGTGCCCGAGCGCTTCGTCGTCGCCCAGCCGGCCTGAGCGACCGGCGGCGCTACGCGGTGAGCACGAGCGGCGGCGCCCCGTCGCGCACCACGAGCGTGTGCTCGGCGTGGGCCGCCGGGCTGCCGCCGAGCGTCGCGACGGTCCAGCCGTCGCCGCGCTCGACGCACAGGCGATCGCCGTCGGCGATGATCGGCTCGATCGTGATGACGAGCCCGTCGGTCAGCGGCTCGTCCGAGCCGCCGGCGACGTTGAGCACCTCGGGATCCTCGTGGATCGTGCGGCCGATGCCGTGGCCGGCGAGCTCGCCCAGCACGGTGAAGCCGCGGCGGGTGACCTCGCGCTCGACGGCCTCGCCGATCGCCGACACCGGCATCCCGGCGCGGGCGACCTCCATCCCGCGCTTCAGCGCGGCCTGGGCCGCGACCGCCATCCGGCGCCCGCGCGGATTGCCGGGGCCCACGACGACCGTCACGGCGGCGTCGGCGAAGAAGCCGTCGCGCTCGGCGGTGACGTCGAGGGTGACGAGGTCGCCGGCGCGCAGGCGCCGCGCGCCGGGGATGCCGTGCACCGCCTCGTCGCCGACGCTGATGCAGATCGCGCCCGGGAAGTCGTAGACCAGCGCGGGCGCCGAGCGGGCGCCATGACGGCGCAGCTCGGCCGCCGCGGCCGCGTCGAGCTCGGCCGTCGTCACGCCGGGGCGCACGAGCCGCCGCACGGCGCGCAGCGTCGCGGCGACCGCCGCGCCCGCCCGCCGCAGGCCCTCGAGGTCCTCGGGGGAGTCGACGCTCACGTGCGCTTGGCCTCCCACGAGAACCCGCGCACGGCGAGCACGAGGCCGATCGCCGTCCACAGCGCCAGCACGCCGAGCGCCCCGAGCTGGTCGCTCATCGGCGCGCCCGTGACCATCGCCGCGCTGAGGCCGTCGACGAGGTGCACGAGCGGCAGCACCTCGGCGACGTCACGCAGGAAGCCCGGCGTCGAGTCGGCGTCGTAGAAGACGCCGGAGATGAAGATCATCGGCAGGAACACCGCGTTCGTGTACGCGGGTGCCGAGTCGAAGTTCGGAATCGCGTGCGCGAGCGCGATGCCGAGCGACGCGAAGCAGACGACGCCGAGGACGACGAACACGACCAGCTCGATGGGGTCCTGCAGCCCGTCGACGCCGAACAGCGCGCGGCCCGCGACGAGGATGATCACGACCTGCAGGCACGTGTTCGTCACGGCGTTGGCGACCACGCCGCCGAGGTAGGCGCCCGTCGGCAGCGGCGTGCCGTGCATCCGCTTCAGCACGCCGGTCTCGCGCAGGTACGTGAGGTTCATCGCCAGCGCCGAGAAGGTCGTCGCCATCACCGACATGCCGGCGATGCCGGGGACGATGACGTCGAGCTGGTCCTGGTCGCCGTGGAAGACCGCGCCGAAGAGGCCGAGGAACATCAGCGGCAGCAGGAAGTTGAAGAACGCCGCGCTCGGGTTGCGCCAGAACAGGCGCCGCTCGAGGCGGTACTGGCGCCACGTCAGGCGGACGGCCTCAGACATCCGCGGTCAGCTCCAGGTAGACCTCCTCGAGCGTCGGCCGGCTCACCTCGAGGTCCTCGAGCTGCTCGCCGCGCTCGAGCGCCTCGCCGGTCAGCTCGTGCAGCAGGCGCGTCGGGTCGTCGGTGATGTGCTCGACCTGCTCTCCGAGCGCGTTGCGGTACGTCACCCGCACGCGCGCGCCATGGCCGACGCCGAGGTCGCGCGGGGCGCCCTCCGCGAGGATCCGGCCGCCCTTGACGATCGCCACCCGGTCGGCGAGCTCCTGCGCCTCGTCGAGGTAGTGGGTCGTCAGCAGCACCGTCTTGCCGAGGTCGCGCAGCGAGCGGATCGTCTTCCAGGCGGTGCGCCGCGCCGCGGGGTCGAACCCGGTGGTGGGCTCGTCGAGGAAGATGAGCTCCGGGTCGCCGACGAGCGCGAGGCCGAGGTCCAGGCGCCGCAGCTGGCCGCCCGACAGCTCGCGCGTGCGCGCCGACTCCTTGCCCTGCAGGCCGACGAGCTCGATGACCTCGTCGGGGTCGCGCGGCGCCGGGTAGAGGCCGGCGAAGTGCACGAGCGCCTCCCGGACCCGGATGTGGCGGTAGATGCCCGGCTGCTGCAGCACGATCCCGACGCGCTCGCGCAGCGCGCGTGGGCGATGGCCGGGATCCATGCCGAGCACGCGCACCGTTCCGCTCGTGCGCTCGCGGTAGCCCTCGAGGATCTCGACCGTGGTCGTCTTGCCGGCGCCGTTGGGCCCCAGCAGCCCGAAGACCTCGCCGCGGGCCACCTCGAACGAGATGCCGCGAACCGCCTCCACCGCCTCGTAGGCCTTGTGGAGGTCACGGACCTCGATCGCGGGCTCGCGCATCACCCACTGATCATGACAACATCGACCCCGATGGCCGGGGAGACGGGGAGGAGGGCCATGGTCTGCGCGTGCATCGACATCGGGACGAACACGACGCGGCTGCTCGTCGCCGAGCCCGGGCCCGACGGCCTGCGGGAGGTGCTGGCGCAGCGGGTCTTCACGCGCGTGCGGCGCGCGCAGGGCCCCGACGGCCGGATCGCGGCCGGCAAGCTCGCCGAGCTGGTGGACGTCGTGGCCAGCCAGGCCCGCGCCGCGCGCGCGCTCGGCTGCGCGCAGGTCCACGCCGTGGCGACGGCGGCCATCCGCGACGCGCCGAACCGCGACGACCTGGTCGCCGCGCTGCGCGGCGCGGCGGGCGTCGAGCTGCAGGTCCTCAGCGCCGAGGAGGAGGCGCGGATGGCGTTCTGCGGCGCCGTCGGCGCGCTGCGCCACCCGCCGGACGGGGCGATCGCCGTCGTCGACCTGGGCGGCGGCT
>DASTRJ010000012.1:0-9095 GCA_035761245.1 Capillimicrobium sp.
AGGTTCCTGATCCCGCCCGGCATGAGCACGAAGAACATCAACCACTTCCTCGTGATCTACGACATCCCGAACGGACTCGCTCACGTCGAGGAGTTCGGCAAGGACTATGAGGCCGCGTTGGCTGCCTACAACGCTGCGGAGGCGAACTACCGCGCAGACAGCAATGTCGAAGTGGTCTTGCTTGGCTCCGACTCGCGTGAAACGCTGGAGCGCACGCATTCGAGCTACTTCGAGCTCGCCGACAAGCACGTGGATCGCCTCGTGGCGCGCGAGCTCGCGGACTTCGGGCTGCGTTGACCTAGAGCGGAGTCGGTTGGCGTGACGGCCACGCCGCTCACAGCGATCTTCGAGCCGGTCGAGAACGGCTGGATCCAGGCGCGGCTCGAGGAGATTCCTGCCGTCATCACGGTCGGGCGCGATCACGCTGAGGCGCGCGAGCTGCTGCTCGACGCAGTCCGCGAGTACGTGCTCTCGCTGGAGACGCCTGCGGTAGCGCCGGCCGACGCGATCCGCGAGCGGTTGCTGCTCACGCTGCGGTAACTTTGGCCAGTCGGCCAAACCGGATTCCGAGGAGACACCCATGGCCAGCACCGAGACGCAGGCCGCGCCGGCCAACGGCGCCGTGAGCGAGGGCATCGCGGTCGAGAACCCGGCGACGGGCGAGATCATCGCGCACGTCCCCGACCTGGGCGCGGACGAGGTCAAGGCGATGGCGGCCCGCGGACGGGCGGCGCAGGTCGGCTGGGAGGCCATGGGCTTCGAGGGTCGAGCGCGGATCATGCTGCGCGCCCAGAAGTGGCTGCTCGACAACGCCGAGCGCGTCATCCAGACGATCGTCTCGGAGACCGGGAAGTCGTGGGACGACGCGCAGAACGCCGAGCTCGCCTACGGCGCGAACGCGTTCGGCTTCTGGGCCAAGAACGCGGAGAAGTACCTGGCCGACGAGCGCGTCCGCAGCTCGTCCGTGCTGCTGACCGGCAAGAAGCTGGTCCTCCGCTACAAGCCGCTCGGGCTGATCGGCGTCATCGGGCCGTGGAACTACCCGCTGGTCAACTCGTTCGGCGACTGCATCCCGGCGCTCATGGCCGGCAACGCCGTGATCCTCAAGCCGTCGGAGGTGACGCCGCTCACCTCGATGCTGCTCGCCGAGGGGCTGCGCGAGTGCGGCCTGCCCGAGGACGTCCTCCAGATCGCCACCGGGCGCGGGCAGACCGGCTCCGCGCTCGTGGACGAGGCCGACATGATCATGTTCACGGGCTCGACGCGGACCGGCAAGCTCGTCATGAAGCAGGCCGCCGAGACGCTCACGCCCGTCTCGCTCGAGCTCGGCGGCAAGGACCCGATGATCGTCCTCGCCGACGCCGACCTCGAGCGCGCCGCCAACGCCGCGGTCTGGTCGGGCTTCATGAACGGCGGGCAGACCTGCATCTCCACCGAGCGCGTCTACGTCGAGGCGCCGGTCTACGACGAGTTCGTCGCCAAGGTCACCGAGAAGGCGCGGGCCCTGCGACAGGGCGTGCCGACCGACCTCGGCTCGGTGGACGTCGGCGCCGTCACCTTCGCGCCGCAGGCCGACATCATCGAGCAGCACGTCAACGACGCGATCGCGAAGGGCGCGAAGGCGGTCGTCGGCGGGCACCGCGCGCCCGGCCCCGGGCGGTTCTTCGAGCCGACCGTGCTCGTCGACGTCGACCACACGATGGACGCGATGCGGGAGGAGACGTTCGGCCCGACGCTGCCGATCATGAAGGTCGCCGACGCCGAGGAGGCCATCCGCCTGGCCAACGACTCGCCCTACGGCCTCGGCGCGAGCGTCTTCACGAAGGACGTCGCCCGCGGCGAGGCGGTCGCGCGCCGGATCCAGGCCGGCGCCGTCAACGTCAACGACGCGCTGATGAACTACACCGCCCTCGAGCTGCCGATGGGCGGCTGGAAGGCGTCGGGCCTCGGCACGCGCCACGGCGCCGGCGGCATCCGCAAGTACTGCGCCCAGCAGTCGATCTTCATCTCGCGGATCCACCCGAAGCGCGACATCCACCACTTCCCGTACAAGGCGAAGACGAGCCGCGCGATCCTCAAGGGCTTCAAGCTCCTCTGGGGCCGCGGCAAGCGCGACTGACGGCTACGCCAGCTCGTCGACGAGCCGCAGCAGGTCCAGCGGCGAGAACGGCTTGGTGAGGAAGAGGTCGGCGCCCGCTGCGCGGGCGTCGTGCTCGTGCTCCGAGCCGGCGGTGAGCATGACGATGCGCGTGTCGCGCAGCTCGTCGCGGGCGCGCAGGGCGCGGCACGCGCCGAGGCCGTCGAGCCGCGGCATGTCGACGTCGAGGAAGACGATCCGGGGTCGGTGGCGCACCGCGGCCGCCACCGCCTCCTCGCCGTCGGCCGCCTCGACGAGCGCGAACTCCGCCACGTCCTCGAGCGTCGTCGAGATGAGCTTCCGGATGAAGGCGTCGTCGTCGACGATGAGGACCGACGGGCTCACGGTCAGGCCGACTCCCGCCGGATCCGCTCGAGCGTCGCGTCCGGGATCGTCGCGAAGGCCTCGACGACGGCCGGGTCGAACTGCGTCCCGGCGGCCGCCGCGATGACCGCGCGCGCGTCCGCGAGCGACGAGGCGGGGCGGTACGGGCGATCGGTCGTCAGCGCGTCGAGGGCGTCGGCGACCGCGAACACGCGCGCGGCGAGCGGGATCTCCTCGCCGGCCAGGCCGTCCGGGTAGCCGGTGCCGTCCCAGCGCTCGTGGTGGTGGCGCACCACCGACTTCGCCTCGCCGAGGAACTCGATCCCGCGCAGGATCTGCGCGCCGATCACCGGGTGGCGCGACATCAGCGCGCGCTCCTCGTCGGTGAGCGGCTCGGGCTTGTAGAGGATCGCGTCCGGGATCGCGACCTTGCCGACGTCGTGCAGCAGGAAGCCGAACTCGGTCTGCGGGTCGTCCGCCAGCGAGGACCCCATCGCGCGGGCGATCTCCATCCCGTAGGCGGCGACGCGCTCGGCGTGCTTGCCGGTGTAGGCGTCGCGCGCCTCGACCGCGTTCGACAGCGCCCGCACCGTGGCCATGTACGACTCCTGCAGCCGCGCGCGCTGCGCCCGCTCGGCCTTGAACGTCTCGCGGAGGTCCGCCGCGTAGCGCTCGAGCTGGCTCGACTTCGCCGCCGCCTCGCCGCGAACCCGCGCGAGCTCCTCGCGGAGCGCCGCCAGCTCGGCGTCGTGCGTCTGTCCGGTGCCCGCCATCACCAGCGGGGAAGACTAATGCCCCACCGGGGCCGGTCTGCAACTAGGAGGGCAGCCGCTCCGGCTCGCCGAGCACGGCGAGCACCGCCGCGCCCGCGTCCTCGATCGGCACCGGCTCGGCGTCCAGGCGCGCCAGGCCGGGGGCGTCGGCGCCCACGGAGAAGACGATCACGGAGCGGCGCAGCCGCCGCCCGCGCAGCTCGAGCGCATCGAGCGCGGCGTGCGGATCCGCGAGGCCGGCGTCGAGCAGCGCGACCTCGAACCGGCCGCGCTCGGCGCGCCGGCGGGCGTCGTCGACGCCACTGGCCCACTCGAACTCGATGCCCAGCTCGTCGAGGGCGAACGCGACGCGATCCCGCAGCTCCGGGCGCCCCACCACGAGCACCCGCACGCGCCCGGCGAGCACGGCGGCGCCGAGCGCGTCGGCGAGCTCGTCGGCGTCGATCGGCTTGGCGACCACCCACTCGCCGGACAGCGCCTCGCGCCCCGCGAACGCGGAGACCACGACGATCGGCAGCGCGCGCAGGCGCGCGTCGCCGCGCACGGTCCGCAGCACCTCGAACCCGCTCATGCCCGGCATGAGGATGTCGAGCGTCATCGCGTCGAACGCCTCGTCGCGCAGGCGCGCGATCGCCTCGTCGCCGCTGGCGGCCCGTACCGCCTCGACGCCGTAGCGCTCCAGGTGCGCGGCGATCGCCGCCGCCGTCCGCTCCTCGTCCTCGACGACGAGCACGCGGCGGCCGCTGAGCGCGACGTGCGCGGAGCCGGGCTCGTCGACCCCGGGCGCGCGCGGCAGCTCGACGGTGAACGTCGTCCCCTCGCCGAGCTGCGAGTCGACGGCGACCGAGCCGCCCTGCAGGTCGACGAGCGACCGCACGATCGCGAGCCCGAGGCCTGTCCCCGGCGTGGCGCCGGCCGCTCCCGACCCGCGGTAGAAGCGGTCGAAGACGTGCTCGAGGTCCTCGGCGCCCATCCCGGGCCCGGTGTCCGAGACGGCGATCCGCACGTGGCCGTCGACGGCGTCCGCGCGCAGCTCGATGCGCCCTCCGTCGCCCGTGTACTGATGCGCGTTGGTGAGGAGGTTCGTGATGACCTGCCGCAGCCGCGCCGGGTCGGCCATCGCGCGCGGCAGCTCCTCGGGGACGTCGAGGTCGAGTCGCTGGTCGCGGGCGGCGATGCGCGGCTCGAGCAGGCGCGCGACCTCGCGCGCCGCCTCGCCGACGTCGGTCGGGCGGCGGTGGACCTCGAGCCGGCCCGCCTCGAGCCGGGTGACGTCGAGCAGGTCGTTGACGAGGTCGACGAGCCGGTTGGCCGACACCAGCACGATCTCAACCCACTCCCGCTGGCGGTCGCTGAGGTCCGGGGACTTGTGCAGCAGCTCCACGAAGCCCTTGATCGACGTCAGCGGGCTGCGCAGCTCGTGCGACGCGGTGGCGACGAACTCGCTCTTGAGCCGCTCGAGCCGCACGCGCTCGGAGACGTCGCGGACCGTCCACACGAGCCCGCGGCTGCCGTAGCCGAGGCGCGTGGCGCGCACGGAGAGCACCTGCCGCCCGTGCTCGACGATCACCTCGCCGGCGAGCGCGTCGAGCGGGTCGGGCAGCAGCTCGATCTCGGCGAGCGGGGTGCCGACCGGCAGCGGGCCGAGCAGCTCGCTCGCTCGGCCGTTCGCGCTCGTGACGCAGCCGTCCTCGACGACGACGAGCCCGTCGCCGAGCGACTCGACCGTGTCGGAGAGCCGTTCGCGCTCCCGCGCCACGACGTCCTGCGCGCGCCCGAGGTCGCCCGCCATCGCGTTGAACGCGCGGCCGAGCGCCGCCAGCTCGCCGGGCAGGTCCTCGCGCACGCGCACGGCGAGGTCGCCGCCCGCGAGCCGCCCGGCCGCGTCGACGAGCTCGTCGAGCGGCCGGCGCAGCGCCGCCAGGATCGCGCGCACGACGACGAGCGCGACGACCATCGCCAGCAGCCCGAAGGCCCCCATGACGATCAGCGCCCGGCGCGAGTCGGTCGCGGCCTCGTGCTCGGCCTCGTCGCGGCGCTCGTGCTGGCGCGCCACGAGCCGCTCGATCACCGGGCGCGCGGCCACGGTGCCGCGGTGCCCGCCGCCGGGGCGCAGCCAGTCCTGCGCGTGGATCGCCTGCTCGACCAGCCGGGCGCTCCGCGGATCGGCGGCGGCCAGCGCCCGCGCCTGCACGACGGCCCGGGCGTACTCCTCGCGCGCCTCCCGCGAGGCGTCCGCGCGCTCGGCCGGCGTGGCGGTGCGCAGCGTCGCCTCCTCGACGATGCCCGCGGCGAGCAGCCGCCCGGCGGCCGCCTCGAGCCGGTAGGCCGAGGACAGGTCCTCCTCGAGGTCGCGGCGCGCGTCGTAGAGCTGCGCGACGCCGACGCCGGCCAGGACGGCGAGCACGAGAGCGAGCCCCACGAGCGCGAGCCGGAACGACCGCCCGATCGACAGCTGACGCACGAGGTCGTTGTACCAATCGGCGCAAGCAGGGCGCCGGCCGGGTGGCGCCCCGGTCAGCGAACGCGCACGCGGGCGACGATCTCGCGACCGCCGTCGGTGACCAGCGTCGTCCGCAGCAGCACCGGAGCGTCCGGCGCGCGGCGCAGGAGCGCGCGGCCGGCGGCGTCCAGCCGCAGCCGCGCCGTGACGGTGCGCGGCGCGGGCAGCGTGCGCGAGCGCTCGGCGAGCGCGCGGAGCCTGCCCGCGCGGCGCGCGAGCAGCTCCCAGCGGACCGTGCCCGCCGCCGGGACGGCCTGCGTGAACGTCAGCCGCGACGGCGTCAGGGACGGCTCGCCGAGCGAGCGCAGCGCGGCGCGCAGCTCCGCCGGGCGGGGCTCGTCATCGGCGCTCCCCGGGGCCGGCGTCGGCGACGACGGCGTGCTTGGGGGCGGCGCCGGCGTGCCGGGGGCCGGCGGCGTGGGGACGGCCTGGCCGCCGCCTCCGGGCAGCGACGGGATCCGCGCGGGCTTCACGGCGATCGTGCCGGCGAGGCTGGTCGGCAGGTAGACGAGGTCGCCGCCGTAGCTGCCGCCGCTGTAGGCCAGCTGCAGCTGGTGGTCGCCGACGGTGAGCACGCCGAGGTCGATCGTGGCGCTGCTGTGCTGCAGCGGGTACGTCCCGCGGTCGACGCCGTCGACCGTGGCGGTGATCGTGCCCGTTGCCGCGAGCGCCGTGGGGGTGTCGCCGATCACGGTGACGCTCATGCCCACCGGCTGGTCGCTCGCGTAGAGCTCGATGGCGCCGCCCGTGATCTTCGTCGGCACCTCGACGCGCTTGAGCGCCACGTCGTTGCCGTCGCCGCCCGAGTACGTGATCTTGAAGCGCGCGTTCGCCGGGCCGAAGACCGTCCCCTCGGGCAGGCCCGCGAACGTGCCGGCCACCGGGCTCGAGCCGCGGTTGTCGATCAGCACGCACCCGTAGCCCGCGCCGGGCGGGTAGGAGGCCGCCACGCTGAGCGCCGCGCCGCCGAGGCTGACCGGCCCGGAGCTCACCACCACCGGCACGGGCGGGCACGTCACGATCCCGTAGGGCTGGTCGAACGTGACCGACAGCGTGTCTCCCGCGCCGAGGACGAGGTCCGGGCGGGTCTCGGCGGGCGCGGGGCCGGCCGCCGCGAGGACGCAGGCAAGGGCGCCGAGAAGTGAGACAACGCTGCGCATGTCGAGGCGCAGCATAGACGCCCGCTCCGGCGTAGCGTTCAGCCCGCACCATGCAGGCCGCGGCCGTCACCCTCGCCCCGCTGCAGCTCGCGCCGGCGACGATCGCCGGCATCCTCTACGCGATCCGCGCCGCGCACCTGCGCGACCGCGGCCGGCCGGTCCCCGGGTGGCGGCAGGCGTGCTTCTACGGCGGGCTCGTCACGATCGTGGCGGCGCTCACCTCGCCGCTCGGCGCGGAGGCCGACGACGCGTTCGTCGCGCACATGGCGGAGCACCTGCTCATCGGGGACGTCGCGACGCTGCTGCTGGTGCTCGGGCTCACCGGCCCGATGCTCGCGCCGCTGCTGCGCATCCATCTGCTCGCGCCGCTGCGCGCGCTCGCGCATCCGCTCGTCGCGCTGCCGCTCTGGGCGGCCGACCTGTACGTCTGGCATCTGCCGGCGCTCCACGAGGCGGCCGTCCGCCACGAGGCGCTCCACGCGCTGCAGCACGGCCTGTTCGTCACCTGCGGGGTGCTGATGTGGATGCCGCTGTTCGGGCCGCTGCCGAAGCCGGCGTGGTTCGGCAACCTCGCCAAGCTCGGCTACATCGTCGCCGTCCGGCTGCTCGGCGCGGTGCTCGGCAACGTGCTGCTCTGGAGCGGCCACGTCCTCTACCCGGTCTACGGCGAGCCGGTGGCCGACCAGACGACGGCGGCGGCGATCATGATGGTCGAGGGGTCGCTGCTCACGCTCGGCCTGTTCGCCTGGCTGTTCCTGCGCACGGCGCGCGACGTCGACGAGCGCCAGGAGCTCCTCGAGCTCGCGGCCGCCCGCGGCGTCGAGCTCAGCGAGCGGCGCGCCGGGCGCGCCGTCGCGGCCGGGCGCGGCGCGGAGCTGCGACGGCGCATCGAGGCGGGCGCTCCGGGTAGGGACGAGGCATGGGATTCATGAGCAAGGTGACGAGCTTCGCGCGCAGCCCGCAGGGCCAGCGAGCGATGGCCGAGGCCAAGCGCCTCGCGCGCGACCCCAAGACGCGCAAGCAGATCGACGACGTGCGCCGCCGCCTCATGAGCCGCGGGCGCAAGACGGCGTGAGCCTGCCGACGCGCCCGCTCGGGCGCACCGGGATGGAGATCACCACCGTCGGGTTCGGCGCCTGGGCGGTGGGCGGCCCGTGGGCGTTCGGCTGGGGCCCGCAGGACGACGACGCGTCGATCGCCGCGATCCGCCACGCCCTGCAGCGCGGCGTCAACTGGATCGACACCGCCGCGGTCTACGGGCTCGGCCACTCCGAGGAGGTCGTCGCCCGGGCGCTGCGCGACGTGCCCGAGGCCGACCGGCCGCTGATCTTCACGAAGTGCGGCATGGTCTGGGACGACCCGCCCTCGCCCGACACGCGACCGCGGCGCGTGCTCGCCCCCGACTCGATCCGGCGCGAGTGCGAGGCCTCGCTGCGGCGCCTCGGCGTGGAGCGCATCGACCTCTACCAGTTCCACTGGCCCGACCAGAGCGGCGTCGCCGTCGAGGACTCGTGGGCGACGATGCTCGAGCTGATCGACGAGGGCAAGGTCCGCGCGGCCGGCGTCTCGAACTTCGACGTCGGCCTGCTCGAGCGCTGCGAGCGCGTCGGCCACGTCGGCTCGCTGCAGCCGCCGTTCTCGCTCGTCAACCGGGCGGCGGGCGGCGACGTCATCCCGTGGTGCGCCGAGCACGAGACGGGCGTGATCGTCTACAGCCCGATGCAGTCGGGCCTGCTCACCGGCCGCTGGTCGAAGGAGCGCACCGCGTCGCTCGACGAGGGCGACTGGCGCCGCGGCAGCGACGAGTTCAACGGCTCCAAGCTGGAGCGCAACCTCGCGCTCGTCGACGCCCTGCGGCCCGTCGCCGAGCGCCACGACACGACCGTCGCCGCGGTGGCGATCGCCTGGACGCTCAGCTGGCCCGGCGTGTCCGGCGCGATCGTCGGCGCCCGCAGCCCCGAGCAGGTCGACGGCTGGATCGGCGCGGCCGGCCTGGAGCTCACCGTCGACGACCTCGACGAGATCGCCGCCGCCGTCGAGCGGACCGAGGCGGGCGCCGGGCCGGTCAGGGCAGCGTGACGCCGAGCGCGGCCTCGAGCTGTGGGATCGTCTCGTCGGCGCTGCGGTGACGGATGGTGAGCATCCCCATCGCCCGCGCCGGCTTGAGGTTGCCCCCGAGGTCGTCGACGAAGACGCAC
>DASTRJ010000013.1:0-5733 GCA_035761245.1 Capillimicrobium sp.
GCCGCCGGCGGCACGCCGCACATCAACCGCGTCGGCCACGCCTTCTTCAAGACGCGCATGCGCAAGGAGGGCGCGATCTTCGGCGGCGAGGTCTCCGGCCACTACTACTTCCACGACTTCTACAACGCCGACAGCGGCACCATCCCGGCGCTGCTCGTGCTCGAGAAGCTCTCCGTCGAGGGCAAGAGGATGAGCGAGCTGCTCGAGCCGTACCGGTCGCGGTACTTCATCTCCGGCGAGATCAACTCCGAGGTGAGCGACGGGGCCGCGAAGATGGCCGAGATCGAGCGGCGCTACGCGGACGCCACGATCAGCCACGTCGACGGCGTCTCGGTGGACTACGACGACTGGCACTTCAACGTGCGCCCGTCGAACACCGAGCCGCTGCTGCGGCTGACGCTCGAGTCGCTCGTCTCCCCCGAGGACATGGAGCGCCGGCGGGACGAGGTCCTTGGGCTCATCCGCTCCTGACGCGCGCGCGGGCGGCCGCGACGCCGGCGCGCCCGACGCGGGCATCCGGTGCCTGCCGATCCCGACGCCGTTCGCGGTCGGGCGCGTCAACTGCTACCTCATCGAGGACGAGCCGCTCACCCTGCTCGACACCGGGCCGAACTCCGGCAAGGCGCTCGACGAGCTCGAGCGCGGGCTGCGCGAGCACGGGCGCCGGATCGAGGACCTCGAGCGCATCGTGGTCAGCCACCAGCACATGGACCATCTCGGGCTCGTCGACATCCTCGCGCGGCGATCAGGGGCCGAGGTGTGCGCGCTCGACGCGATCGTGCCGTGGCTGGCGGACTTCAGCCGCAACATGGAGCTCGACGACGCCTTCGCCGAGCGCGTCATGGCCCGGCACGGGATCCCCGCGGACGTCCGCCACGCGCTGCGCGCCGTCTCGAGCGCCTACCGCGGCTGGGGCGCCCGCGCCGAGGTGACCCACCCGCTGCGCGCCGGCGGCACGCTCGAGTTCGCCGGCCGGACGCTGCACGTCCACCACCGGCCGGGGCACTCGCCGTCGGACACGGTCTTCCACGACCGCGAGCGGGGCCTGCTGCTGGCCGCCGACCACCTCATCGCCCACATCTCGTCCAACCCGCTCATCACGCGGCCGCTCGGCGGCACCGGCGACGAGGAGCGCCCGCAGGCGCTCGTGACCTACCTGGCCTCGATGGCGGTCACCCGCGAGATGGAGCTCGACCTCGTGCTCTCCGGCCACGGCGAGCCGATCACCGACCACCGCTCGCTCATCGACGAGCGCGTCCGCGGTCACGAGCGGCGGGCCGCGAAGCTGCTGGGCCTCATCGCCGAGCGGCCCCGCACCGCCTACGAGCTCGCGCAGGCGATGTGGGGCAACGTCGCCGTCACGCAGGCGTACCTCACGCTCAGCGAGGTCCTCGGGCACACCGACCTCCTGCTCGACGCGGGGCAGGTGCGCGAGGTCGCCGACGCGGACGGCGTCGTCCGGTTCGAGGCGACGGGCTGATCGCCGGCGCCGCGGGCGCCGCGGTCCGTCACCCGCCGGCGCCGGCCCCGAACCGGGCCACGAGGTCGCGGTCGTGCTCGTAGGTGAGCCGCGCGACGGCGTCGTCCGGGGCCAGCCAGACGATCTCGTCGACCTCCTCGTTCGGCACGAACGTTGCCGCCTCGTCCGGCGCGCGCATGAACCAGTAGCGGACGACCTTCGGCCGGCCGCGATGGTCGGTGTAGCGGACCTCCGGCAGCTCGTGCCCGAGCTCGCAGCGCAGGCCGGCCTCCTCCTCGACCTCGCGCAGCGCCGCCTGCTCGAACGTCTCCCCCGGGTCGAGCTTGCCCTTCGGCAGCGACCAGTCGTCGTAGCGCGGCCGGTGCACGACGAGCACGCGCTCGTCGCGGACGACCAGCCCGCCGGCGGCCTGCACCAGCTCGCTCACCCGATCTCCGCGAGGTGCTCCACGTTGGCGCGGTCGTCCGGATCGTCGCTCGGCGCGGCGGCGAACCAGGCGTCGAGGATCTCGGCCAGCTCCGCCTCCGACGTCGTGCGCAGCGAGAGCGCGAGCACGTTCGCGTCGTTCCACCGGCGCGCGCCCTCCGCCGTCTTCGCGTCGCCGCAGAGCGCGGCGCGGATCCCGGGCACCTTGTTGGCGGCGATCGACGCGCCCGTGCCCGTCCAGCAGCACACGACCGCCTGCTCTGCGCGGCCCTCGGCCACGTCCCGGGCCGCCCGCTCGGAGCACCACGCCCAGTCGTCGCGCTCCTCGTCGCTGAGCGCGCCGTGCACGAGCGGCTCGTGACCGCGGCGGCGAAGCTCCTCGACCACGGCGTCGGCGACGCCGGTGCGCTCGTCGGCAGAGACGGCGATCCGCATGGCGACGAGTATCTCACCCACCCCGGCGCGGCCGAAGCGCGGCCAGCACGGCGAAGCGGTGGTCCTTGAACAGGCAGTCGGCGTCGTCGAACCCGGCGGCGCGCAGCCACGCCAGCTGCTGCTCGACGGTGGCGCACCGGTCGAAGCGCATGCGCTCCTCCGCCGCCGCCCACTCGCCGTCGCCGGCCCCGCGACGCCGCGCCTGCGCCTCGTGCCAGCGGCGGTAGGCGGCGTCGAACAGCGCGCCGGGGCCGGCGACCTGCTCGGCGTTGACGAAGATGCCGCCCGGCGCCAGCGCCGCGTGCACCCGTGCGAACAGCTCGCGCTTGCCCTCGTCGTCGAGGTGGTGGATCGCCAGCGCGCTGACGATCGCGCACCACGGGCCGGCCGGCAGCGGCTCCGACAGGTCGCCGACCGCGTAC
Organism: Capillimicrobium sp.; assembly: GCA_035761245.1. Taxonomy (GTDB): domain Bacteria; phylum Actinomycetota; class Thermoleophilia; order Solirubrobacterales; family Solirubrobacteraceae; genus Capillimicrobium. The sequence goes on from DASTRJ010000013.1 coordinate 2,764, forward strand.
GACGCCCGCGCGCCCAGCCGCTCGCGGGCCGCGTCGAGCATCGCGGGCGCCCCGTCGAGCAGCACGAGCTCCGCGTCCGGGTGGGCCGCGGCGACGCGCGCCGCGAGCAGCCCCGTGCCCGCGCCGAGGTCGAGGATCCGCTTCGGCCGCCCGCCGATCAGCCCGAGCGCCTCGACCGCCGTCCCGTAGAACGCGTCGAACGGCGGGACGAGCCGGCGCCGGGCCGCGTCGTAGTCGCCGGCGTGCTCGTCGAAGACCTGCGCTGCGTTCGTCATAACGCAGGATCGTACGCTATCCCGTACGCCGGTACGCTTCCGCGCCGTGCCGGAGGTCCTCATCAACGCGCGCGCCGCGGCGCGCCGCCAGCTCAGCGGCGTGGAGCGCTGGGCGGTCGAGCTGGCCGAGCGGCTGCCGCAGCTGCGCCCCGGCGCGTACGCGGTCGCGCGTCCGCCGCGCGCGCTCGCCTACCAGGCGGGCCAGGCTTGGGAGCAGGCGGCGCTGCCGGCGCTCGCGCGCCGCCTCGGCGCCGACCTCATCCTCAACCCCGCCAACCTCGCGCCGCTGGCCTTCGCCGGCAACGCGGTCGTCGTCCACGACGCGGTCGCGCTCACCCACCCGGAGTGGTTCTCGCCCGCCTACGTGGCCTGGCACCGGCGCGTGCTGCCCGCCGTCGTCCGGCGGGCGCGCGTCGTCGTCACCGTCTCGGCCTTCTCGCGCGACGAGATCGCCGCCACGACCGGCGTCCCGGCAGCGCGGATCGCCGTCGTGCCCGGCGGCGTCGACCCCCGCTTCTCGCCCGAGGCCGACCCCGAGCCGGCCCGCCGGGCGCTCGGGCTGCGGCGGCCGTACGTCGTCACCGTCGCGGGCGAGGGCGCGCGCAAGAACCTCGCCGTCCTCGGCGCCACCGCCCGCGCGCTCGCCGCTCGCGGGATCGACGTCGTCGCCGCCGGCTCGCGCCGCGCCCACCACGGCCCGAGCACCGACGTCGCCGGCGTGCGCCACCTCGGCTACGTCGACGACGCGCTCCTGCCCGGCCTGTACGCCGGCGCCCGCGCGTTCGTGCTCCCGTCGCTGCACGAGGGGTTCGGCCTGCCGTGCCTGGAGGCGATGGCGTCGGGCGTCCCCGTCGTCGCGTCCGACGCGGGCGCCCTGCCGGAGACCTGCGGCGACGCCGCCCTGCTCGTCGAGGCGCGCCGGCCCGACCTCGTCGCCGAGGCGGTCGTCGCCGCCTGCGAGCCGGCGACCGCCGCGCGGCTCCGGGAGGCGGGCCTGGCGCGCGCCGGCCGCTTCTCCTGGCACCGCACCGCCGAGCAGGTCGACGCGCTGCTGAGGACCGTCGCCACGCGCCCGCCCGCGACGTAGTCTTCGCGCCATGGGGGATCCGGCGCTGGAGGACGAGATCCGCCGCGTCGGCACCGAGCTCGCCGCGGCGTTCCCGTCCGCGACGCGCCACCCGCTCAAGGCGATCGACGCCAAGGCGATGGACCTCGCCAGCCAGGACCAGGAGCTGCGCGCCGCGCTCTTCCGCTTCGTCGACGTCGTGCCCGCCTGCCGGTCGCTCGACGACCTCGCCGTGCACCTCACGGGCTTCCTCGACGAGGTCGACGAGGCGCCGCCGCCGCTGGCCAAGGCGATCCGCATGGCCGATCGCAGCGCGGCCGGCCGCAAGGCGCTCGGCGCGGCCGCGGCCGCCGGCGTCCGCCACATGGCGCACCGCTTCATCGTCGCCGAGACGCCGCAGGCCGCCGGCCAGCTCGTGCGCCGGCTCTGGCACGAGGGCGTGGCGACCTCGGTCGACCTCCTCGGCGAGGCGACCGTCACGCCCGAGGAGGCCGACCGCTACGCGCAGCGCTGCCACGACGCGCTCGAGCGCCTCGCCGCCGTCCACGCCGACCTCCCCCATCGCATCCACCTCGAGCGCGACTCGCACGGGCCGCTGCCGCGCCCCAACCTGTCGGTCAAGGTGTCGGCGCTCACGCCGCTGCTGCGCCCCGAGGCGCCCGAGCGCGGCATGCGCGACGCCGGCCGGCGCCTGCGCGCGCTGCTCGCCCACGCCCGCGAGCTCGGCGCCCACCTCCACATCGACATGGAGTCGCTCGACTCGCGCGAGGCGGTCGTCGACCTCGTGCTCGGGCTGCTCGCGGAGCCCGAGCAGGCCGACGGGCCGTCCGCCGGCGTCGTGCTGCAGGCCTACCTGCGCGACAGCGGCGAGCTGCTCGACCGCCTGCTCGCGTGGGCCGCCGCGACGCCGCGCCGGCATCCGCTCGTCATCCGGCTCGTGAAGGGCGCCTACTGGGACCACGAGCTCGTCGAGGCGCGCCAGCACGGCTGGCCGGTCCCGGTCTTCGACGTCAAGGCCGACTGCGACCGCAACTTCGAGGCGCTCACCGTGCGGCTCGTCGCGGCGCGCGCCGCCGGGGCGCCCATCCGCGTCGCCGTCGCCTCGCACAACCTGCGCTCGGTCAGCCACGCGATCGCCGTCAACCGGCGGGCCGGCCTCGACGATCGCGACCTCGAGCTGCAGGTCCTCCGCGGGCTCGGCGACGACCTGCAGGACGCGCTCGCGTCGCTCGGCTTCCGCGTGCGCACGTACTGCCCGGTCGGCGACCTCGTCGCCGGGATGGCCTACCTCGTCCGCCGGCTCCTCGAGAACACGTCCAACGAGTCGTTTCTCAACGAGCAGGCCAGGGGAACGCCGATCGAGGAGCTGCTGGCCGCGCCATGACGCTTCCACCGTTCGCCAACGAGCCGATCCTCGAGCTGCGCCGGGCCGGGCCGCGCCAGGCGCTGCTCGACGCGCTCGCCGCGGTGGACGCCTCGCTGCCGCGGCGCGTGCCTGTGCTGATCGGCGCCGAGGAGCGCCATGGCGGCGAGCTGGTCTCCACCGACCCCGGAGAGCCGGAGCGGGTCGTCGCCGTCGCCGCTCGCGCGACCCCGGAGGAGGCGGGCGCGGCGATCGCCGCCGCGACC
>DASTRJ010000014.1:0-3214 GCA_035761245.1 Capillimicrobium sp.
GCGCCCGCGCGCGACCGGGCGCCCGCCGGGGGCGGCATCGCCGCGGGTGTCCCACGTCGCGACGGCGAGCGCCATCGCGCCGAGGACCGCGAGCATCGTCAACGCGTCGTTGTGGGCGCCGCCGACCCCGAAGAGCAGCACGACGGGGTTGAGCCCCGCGAACGCGACCGCCCGCTGCGGCGAGCGCCCCAGGCGCCGCGCGAGCCACCACACGAGCGCCAGCACCCCGAGCGAGGAGGCCAGCACGACGACCTTCCAGCCCCAGTAGGCGGCGGGGACCGGCAGCAGCGCCAGCGGATAGCCGAGCACCGTGAACAGCGGCCCGTACGGGCTCAGCATGTGGTGCCAGTTCGCGAGTGGCAGGACGGGGTCGCCGCGGTCCGCGACGGGCAGGACCGCGTACGGGTTCAGGCCGTGGAGGGCGCCCATCCGCGCGTAGTGGACGTAGTTGAAGAGGTCGGTGAGCAGCAGCGGCGGGCCGAGCAGCCAGACGACGTGCACGCCCGCGACGACGCCGGCCAGGAGGCGCATCGGCAGGTGGCGGGCGGTCGCCGTCACGAGCAGCCAGCAGCCGAACAACACGCCCAGCACGACGACGAGCCCCGTCCGCAGCGCGCCCTGGTTCCCGGCCAGCGACGGCGCGAGCCCACCCAGCGGACCGGCCATCCAGGCCGGCAGGCGGTGCTGGGCGGGGTGGCCCAGCAGCGGGCCGGGCGCCTGCGCGGCGACGAGCACGACCAGCAGCGCGGCGGCGGTCGTGCCGGCGAGGCCGAGCACGCCCAGCGCCCGCGGCGCGGGGCCGCGGGCGCGCAGGAGGCGCGGCCGGGCGAGGCCGGGGAACGGCGCGGTCGAGGCGCCGGGGGTCAACTCGGCGGACATGCGCGCGCGCAGAGTGTCCCGCAGCGCTGACGGGGCCGCCAACGGCCGGTTTGCGGGCTGTTGGGATCGGCGCCCAGGCGTTCGAACGCACGCCAGAGACGACGTTCAGCGCGGCTTGAGGTTGATCATGGACCTTCTGCGCCGTGCTCCCCGCCGACCCTGTTCCCGACCTGCACCGCCCGCGCGGGCCGCGGCTGGCCGGGCTCTCGGTCGTGCTCGTCCGCCGCGATCGCTGCCGGATCGGGGGCGCCGTCCGGCGCGCGCACCTGGCGGCCGCGGCGGTCGCACAGGAGCACGAGGTCATCGTGCTCGACCGCGTCGGGGACGTCGACGACCGCCGGGACGCCCGCGTCATGCCGCTCACCGCGGGCGAGGAGCTGCCCGGGGCGGCGGCCGTCGCCCGGCTCGAATGGCTCGTCGTCGCCGACGCCAGGCGCGCCCCGGCGCTGGCCGGGATCACCCGCTGCCTGACCGCGGCGCCGGACCACGCGATCGTGCTGGGGCGCCGCATCGACGCGCTTCCGCCGCAGCCCGTGCCGCCGCGCCGGATCGCCCACTCGTTCACCCTTCTCGCCCGTCACACCCGTCGGCGTGCACCCGCCCGCTCGGAGGAGTTCCCGTTCGTCCTCCTGCGGCGCGATCTCGCACGCCGTCTCGGCGTCGTCGCCGGCTCCCACCTCCCGGCCGCCGACCTCGCCGTCCTCGCCGTGCTGTTGGACGCACGCGCGGCGATCGTCCGTGTCCACGACCGGCCGGCCTGTCGGCCCGCAGCCGCATCCGGTGCCCCCCGGCACGGCGTCGGGGCCGTCAGGCCGCCGGGCGTGGACCGGACACCCTTGCGGCGCCGCCCTTGAACCAGGTGGTTATCTAGAGCGCGCGGCGCCCGGCGAGCGCCTTGCCGAGCGTGACCTCGTCGGCGTACTCGAGGTCGGCGCCGACCGGCAGGCCGGACGCCAGGCGCGTGACCTGCACGGACGGGACGCGCTCGCGCAGGCCCGCGGCGATGTGGAGCGCGGTCGCCTCGCCGGTCGTCGTCGGGTTCGTCGCGAGCACCACCTCGCGGATCCCGCCTTCGGCCACCCGGGCGTAGAGCTGGGCGATCTTCAGGTCCTCGGGATCGACCCCGTCGATCGGCGACAGCGCGCCGCCGAGCACGTGGTAGAGCCCGCGGTACTCGTGCGTGCGCTCGATCGGGATGACGTCCCCGGGCTCCTCGACGACGCAGATCACCGACGCGTCGCGGCGCTCGTCGAGGCAGATGCGGCAGCGCGGCCCCTCGGCGAGGTTGAAGCAGACCTCGCAGAGCCCGACGCGCTCCTTGACCTCGCGGATCGCGTCGGCCAGCGCGTTGGCCTCCTCGGGGTCCGTGCGCAGCACGTGGAACGCCAGGCGCTGGGCGGTGCGCTGGCCGATGCCCGGCAGCTTGCCGAACTCGGTGATCAGGCGCTGGACGGGCGGGGCGTGAATCGGACCTGCCCGTCCTAGAAGCCGGGCAGGCCGAGCGAGCCGAGGTCCATGCCGCCCGTCAGGCCGCCGAGCTTGCTCTGCTGGAGCTCCTGCGCCGAGCGCATGCCCTCGTTGACGGCCGCGAGGACCATGTCCTGCAGCAGCTCGGCATCGTCGGGGTCGATCGCCTCCGGCGCGATCGTGACCGACTTGACCTGCAGGTCGCCGCTGACCTTGACCTTGACCATGCCGCCGCCCGCGGAGGCCTCGACCTCCTCGTGCTTGAGGGCCTCCTGCGCCTCCATCATCTGCTGCTGCATCTTCTGGACCTGGCGCATCATCTGCTGCATGTTCGGCTGGGGCATCAGGGCCCTCCTGTCGGCTCGGGCTCGTCGGGGTCGGGCAGGATCTCCTCGGCGTCGAACTCTGCCATGAAGCGCCGCACCAGCTCCTCCTCCGAGGGCGGCTCGGCCGCCTGCGCCTCGGCGACGACGATGTCGTCGCGCAACTCGAAGACGACGCGGACGCCGCTGCCGATCAGGCTGCGGACGGCCTCGTCGACGGCCGAGCGGTGGTTCGGCAGCTCGGCCATCTGCTGCGAGAACGCGTGCTCGGGCGGGAACGCGACGACGACCTCGTGGGCGCGCACGTCGACCGGCGTGGCCTCCGACAGCGAGGCGGCGAGGAGCTGGTTGTCGCGTACGGCCTCGAGCACCGCGGGCCACAGCTCGCGCACGGCCTCGACCGAGAGGCCGGCGAGCGCGGCCGGCGAGGCGTCGCGCTCGGCGACCGCGACGGTCGCGACGGCGGTCGCCTCGCCGGCGCTGCCGGCGGCCGAGGCGACGCCCGGGTGCCCGTCGGCGGCGGCGCTGGCCGCGGCGCCGGCGGC
>DASTRJ010000015.1:0-23046 GCA_035761245.1 Capillimicrobium sp.
ACGCCGAGGCGCGCGCCCGACTGGTCGAGGCGTATCCGCCGCTCGTCGCCGCGATGGCGCGCACGGACCGCGGCGGCCGGATCCAGCGGCTTGAGCTGCTGCACGACGGCGTCGTCGGCGTGCTGGGCGCGCACTACGGGCTCGACGACGGCGAGCAGCTCAGCGTGCGCGAGCTCGGCGGCTCGCGCGCCTAGCTCGGCGCCGCCACGCCGAGCGCCTCGCGCACCGCCGGCGCCACCCGGGTCCCGAGCAGCTCGATCGAGCGCAGGACCTGCTCGTGCGGCATCGTGCCGACGCTCATCTGCAGCAGCGTGCGGTCGTGGCCGAACACCCGGTGCCAGAACAGGATCTTCTCGACGATCTCGTCCGGCGAGCCCACGGCCAGGGCGCCGTGCAGCGTGCGCCCCGCCTCGAACTGCGCGCGCGTCATCGGCGGCCAACCGCGCTCGCGGCCGATGCGGTTCATCATCGTGCTGTGCGGGCCGAACGCCTCGTCGGTGGCCTGCTCGCCGGTCTCCGCGAGGTAGCCGTGGGCGTTGATCGAGACCGGCAGGCCGGCCGGGTCGTGGCCGGCGCGCCGCGCCGCCTCGCGGTAGAGCTCGACCAGCGGCTGGAAGCGCTCGGGCTGGCCGCCGATGATCGCCAGCGCGAGCGGCAGGCCGAGCGTGCCGGCCCGGATGACCGACGGCGGGCTGCCGCCGACCGCCACCCAGACCGGCAGCGGGTCCTGGACGGGCCGCGGCGTGACGATCGCGTCGTGCAGCGGCGCGCGGTGGCGGCCGCTCCAGCTGACGACCTCGCGCTCGCGCAGCCGCAGCAGCAGGTCGAGCTTCTCGGCGAACAGCTCGTCGTAGTCGTCGAGGTCGTAGCCGAAGAGCGGGAACGACTCGATGAACGAGCCGCGCCCGGCCATGACCTCGGCGCGCCCGCCGGAGAGCAGGTCGAGCGTGGCGAAGTCCTGGAAGACGCGGACGGGGTCGTCCGACGACAGCACGGTGACCGCGCTGGTCAGGCGGATCCGCTTGGTGCGCGCGGCGGCGGCGCCGAGCACGACCGCGGGCGAGGAGACGACGAAGTCGGGCCGGTGGTGCTCGCCGATGCCGAAGACGTCGAGCCCGACCTCGTCGGCGAGCTCGATCTCCTCCATGAGGTTGCGCATGCGCTCCTCGGCGCTGATCGTCTCGCCGGTCTCGGGATCCGGGGTCCGCTCCGCGAAGGTGTAGATGCCGAGCTCCATGGCGGACAGGATAGCACGCTACCGGACCACGGTCCGGTTTGCTTCGCCGCCGGGCTTCATGCGAACATGTGTTCGCATGGAACACGAGGCGGGCATCCTCCACGCGGACGCCGACGCCTGTGCCCCGACCTCGTGGTCGTGCGCCCGCGCTTCGACGCCTACGTCGAGGCGAGCCGCGCGATGTTCGCGATCTTCGAGCGCGCGGCCGCGGTGGTCGAGCGCGTCTCGATCGAGGAGGCGTTCCTCGACGTGCGCGCCGCGCCCGAGGATCCGACGGCCATCGCGAGGCGCCTGCGCGCGGAGGTCAGAGAGGAGGTCGGCCTCGCCGTGAGCGTCGGGGTCGCCTCGACGAAGATGCTCGCCAAGATCGCCAGCCGCGCGGCCAAGCCGGACGGGCTGCTGGCCATCGCCCCGGGAGACGAGGCCGCGTTCCTGCACCCGCTGCCCGTCGACCGCATCTGGGGCGTGGGCGCCAAGACGGCGCGGCGCCTGCAGGCGCACGGCCTCGCGACGGTGGGCGACCTCGCGCGGCTCAGCCAGCCACAGCTCATGGCGGTCGCCGGGCGGGCGACGGGACGCTTCCTGCACGCCGTCGCCCACAACCGCGACCATCGCCGCGTTCGCCGGCGGCGCGGCCGTCGCAGCTTCGGAGCGCAGCGAGCGCTCGGGCGGGGGCCGCACGGCGCCGCCGAGCTCGACGAAGCGCTGGCGAGCCTGGCCGATCGCCTGTCGGAGCGGATGGGCAAGGCCGGCCGCGCCGGCCGCACGGTGACGCTGCGGCTGCGCTTCGGCGACTACACGCGCGCGACGCGCTCGCGCACGCTGGCGCGGCCGACGGCGGCACGCGAGGCGGTGCTGCTGGCCGCGCGCGGGCTGCTGCGCGACGCCGAGCCGCTGATCGCGCGGCGCGGCGTGACGCTCGTGGGCATCACCGTCGGCGCCATCGAGCCCGATCCGGGCGCGGCGCAGCTGCGGCTGCCGCTCGACGACGCGACAGCCGCGGCGCCGCCTACGCCGCCAGCGACGCGACGCTGACCGGCGGCTCGCGGAACACGTAGGACTCGCCGCGCCGCCACGCCTGCAGCGCGGGGTGCGGCCGGCGGTCGCCGCGGAAGCGCACGAGCTCCCAGAGCCCCTCGGGGCAGCGCCCGTCCTGCGCGGCGAGCGCGCCGGGCCAGTCGACCTCGTCGAGCGGCTCGAGCGACCACGACGTGATCACCCGCGGCTCGAGCACCACGAGGTTCGTCGTGCCGGGCAGCGCCGCCGACGGCGCGGTGAACGCCGTGACGCCGTCGGCGCGGAAGCGGTCGGCGAGGCGGCGGCAGGCGGCGTGGTCGTCGGAGACGAGGTCGCCCGGCCGGATGCCGACGTCGCCGGCGGTGTCGAACGTGAGCGCGAACGGGGCCTCGGCCAGCCGCGCCCGGATCGCCCACAGCGGGTAGCGCATGAGCAGCGCGCGCTCGCGGGTGCGGCGGTCCTCGTTGCGCAGCAGCTCCGCCCACGGTGTCATCGGATGGAGGCTGAGGTACTGCGTGTGGCCGGCGTCGGCGTGGTTGAAGCGCCCCGCGGCGAAGTTCGCGACCGCCCACAGCGGCGTCTCGTAGTTGGCGAGGCGGAAGGTGACGAGCTCGACCGGCCCGGTGCTCACGCGGCGACGTTCCCCCGCGAGGCGGCCGCGGCCGCGAGCAGCGCCTCGAGCCGCGTCGGGTCGGCGAGCGCGTCGAGCGGGCGCTGCCCGTCGAGGTCGGCGCGCGGATGGGCGAACCAGTCGACGACGCCAGGGCCGGTGAGGCTGTGGCGCAGCTGGTTGACGATGCGCGCGACGACGCGCAGCCGCCGTTCGTCCTCGCCGCCGGGCCGCGTCGGGTTGCGCTCGGCGATCCAGCGCTGGAACGTGCGCGGCCCGACGCCGAGCAGCTCGGCCTTCTGGCCCTGCGAGATGCCGGGCAGCGTGGCGTCGAGCCAGCGGGCGACCTCGGTCGCCGGCCGGTCCTCGCCGATCGCCTGCCGCTCGGCGAGGCGCGCGAAGAGGAAGCGCATCTGCTCGATCGCGACGCGCAGGTCCCGGCGGCGCTCCGGGTCGGGCTTCGGCAGCGCCGCCTGCGCGCGCAGCGCGGCCGACTGGATCGCGATCCACACCCACGGGTTGACCGACGCGAGCTCGTGATCGGCGTCGGCGGCGATCGCGTCGGCGACCCCGGCCACGAAGGCGAGCAGGTCTTCGGGCGTGCGCTCGCGCTCGGCGAGCCGCCGGTTGGCCTCGGCGAGCGCCTCGGCGGCCGCGGTCGCGTCCCGGATGTCGAGGAGCGTGACGGTCATCTGTCGTGATCATACGACAGCTTCCCGACGGTCGGCCGAGCGCGGCCGGCACGGCCGGTACCGTGTGGCGACATGCCGCCCGAGACGAACCCGCACCACGAGCACCGCTGGTTCATCCTCGGCGTCATCGCGATGGCGCAGCTGATGGTCGTCCTCGACGCGACGATCGTGAACATCGCGCTGCCGAGCGCCCAGGCGGACCTCGGGTTCTCCGACGACAACCGCCAGTGGATCATCACCGCCTACGCGCTCGCGTTCGGCTCGCTGCTGCTGCTCGGCGGCCGCCTCGGCGACCTCTTCGGCCGCAAGTGGGCGTTCATCGGCGGCCTGCTGGGCTTCTCGATCGCGTCGGCGATCGGCGGGGCGGCCGACAGCTTCGGCGTCCTCGTGGCGGCTCGCGCCGCGCAGGGCGTGTTCGGCGCCGTGCTCGCGCCCTCGGCGCTGGCGCTGCTGTCGACGATCTTCACCGACCCGGCCGAGCGCGGCAAGGCGTTCGGGATCTTCGGCGCGCTGGCCGGCGGCGGCGCGGCGATCGGCCTGCTGATGGGCGGCATCCTCACCGAGACGCTGTCCTGGCGCTGGTGCCTGTACGTGAACCTCGTGTTCGCCCTGCCGGCCGCCGCCTTCGCGCTGCGGCTCCTCGTCAACGAGGCGCACCCGCAGCGCCCGCCGCTCGACCTCGTCGGCACGGCGACCGCCACAACCGGGCTCTTCGCGCTCGTCTACGGCTTCTCGAACTCCGAGACGCACTCGTGGACGGACCCGGTGACGATCGCCGCGCTGGCGATCGCCGTCGTGCTGCTGAGCCTGTTCGTGTGGATCGAGTCGCGCGAGGAGCATCCGCTGCTCCCGCTCCGGGTCGTCTCGGACCGCACGCGCGGCGGCTCGTTCCTGGCGATCGGGCTGTCCGGCATCGCGATGTTCGCGGTCTTCCTCTTCCTCACCTACTTCCTGCAGCAGACCAAGGGCTTCTCGCCGATCGAGAGCGGCCTGGCGTTCCTGCCGATGACCGCCGCGATCATGACCACCGCGACGACGGTCAACATCCGGCTGCTCAACGTCGTCGGGCCGCGCCCGCTGCTCGTGCTCGGCATGTGCCTCGGCGCCGTCGCGATGGTGTGGCTCGCCCAGCTGGAGCCGGACTCGAGCTACGCCGGCCACGTGCTGCCCGCGCTGCTCGTGATGGGCGTCGGGATGGGCAACATCTTCGCCCCCGCGTTCGCGACCGCGACCTACGGGGTCGCCCCCCGCGACACCGGCGTCGCGTCGGCGATGGTCAACACCATGCAGCAGGTCGGCGGCTCGATCGGCACGGCGCTGCTCAGCTCGATCTTCGCCAGCGCGGCGTCGTCGTACGCGGCCGGCCACGCCCCCGGCCCGGAGCTCCGCCAGGCGGCGGCCGTGCACGGCTACACGGTCGCGTTCTGGGTCGCCGCCGGCGTGTTCGCGTTCGGCGCGGTCGTCGTCGGGACGATGATGCGCTCGATCAAGGTCGAGGAGGGCGAGGCCGAGGCGGTCAGCGCGCACTGAGCGCCTGCGCCCGGCGCCAGGCCGCGTAGCGGCCCGGCATGCAGACGGCACAGGGCCGGTAGCCGGCCGCGATCGCCGTCCTCTCGTCGGCGAAGAAGACCCGGTGACGCGCGTAGGGCCCGCCGCGCGCGAGCGCCCGCAGCGCGCTCGGGCAGTCCAGGCGCCCGTAGATCCGCGCCCGGCGGTTGGCGCCGAGCAGCCCGGGGTGCGGGCTCTCGAACGAGCGCCCCGTCGCGTCGACCAGCGTCCACGTCCGCGCGGGATCTGGTTCGCCGGTCGCGCTCCGCGACATCAGCGCACCGAAGCCCCGCTCGCCGTGCGCCGCTCGAGCTCCAGCAGCGCGCGCTTGCGGTCCAGCCCGCCGCGGTAGCCGGTCAGCGAGCCGTCGGCGCCGAGGACACGGTGGCACGGCACGATCACCGGGATCGGGGTGCGCCCCACCGCGGCCCCGACGGCCCGCACCGCGCGTGGGCGGCCGAGCGCGGCGGCGAGCGCCGTGTACGTCGTCGTCTCGCCGTACGGGATCGCCCGCAGCGCCGCCCACACCTCGCGCTGGAACGGCGTGCCGTCGAGCGCCAGCGCGACGTCGAAGGACCGGCGACGGCCGGCGAAGTAGTCGTCGAGCTGGGCGGCGGCATCGGCGAGCGCCGGCGCGCGCGTGGACGGCACGTCGCCCGCGGGCCCGTCCGGTCCGGCGCCGAAGCGGACCGCCGACACGGCGCTGTCGTCCCCTTCGAGCGTCAGCGGCCCCAGCGGGGTGTCGATGTGGATGCGATCGGTCATGCCATGCAGACGCGCGGGCGGCCTCCCCCGTGAGCCTCGCGCCGATCGGCCTCCTAGTCCAGCGCCGCCGACGGCAGCCACCCGAACGCGCCGAAGTCGAACGGCCGCAGCGGGTCGCCGCGGAAGCCGTAGGCCGGGTCCGCGCGGTTCGTCGCCTCGGCGTCGGCGAGCAGCCGCGACAGATCCGCGAGCGGCTGGCCCGAGCAGCGGCCGCTGGCGACGCAGAGCGCGGCGAGCCCCGCGATGTGCGGGCTGGCGAAGCTCGTCCCGCTCAGGTTGCCGTAGCTCGGCCCGCCGTCCTGCGGCGCGATCGTCGTGTCGATGCAGACGCCTGGGGCCGCGATCGTGTGCTGGAGGTCGGCGTCGGCGACCGCGACGTTGCTGAAGATCGCGCCGAGGTCGTCGTGGATCCCCGAGCCGCCGAGGTCCTCGCCCTGGCAGACCGGTGGCGCCGCGCCGCCCGGAGCGCCGTCGAAGTCGGCCATCGCCGTCACGGTCAGCACCTGCGGATAGCGCGCGGGGATGCGGTCCTGGACGTCCCCGAACTGGTTGCCGGCCGCCGCGACGTAGAGCACGCCCGCCGCCACCGAGCGGCAGATCGCGACATGGACGGGATCGTCGTCGTCGGGCGCGCCGCACGGCGCGACGTCACCCTCCGGGGCGGGCCCGGTCAGGCTGATGTTGGCGATCGCGACGTCGTTGGCCGGGTCGGCGTCGGTCCGGGTGCCGGTCACCCAGTCGATCGCGCACAGCACGGAGGACCAGGCGATGGCGCCGTCGTCGCCGGCCACGCGCACCGACCACAGGCGCGCGCCGGGCGCGACGCCGACGACGCCGATCCCGTTGTCCTCGGCGGCGAGCACGCCGGCGACGGCGGTCCCGTGGCCGACCGGATCGCCGAGATCCCCGGGCGCGGAGGACGGCGACCCCGACTGGCATCCCACGCCGCCGGCCACGTGGAGGTCCGGATGGTCGGCGATGCCGCTGTCGATGACGGCGACGTCGACGTCCACCGATCCGCCGCCGTCGCCGGCCTTCGCGCTGCTGAGGTCGGCGTCGATGCGGTCGACGCCGTCGGGCAGGCACTGCCCGAGGTCGCCCGGCCCATCGCACTCGACCGGCGCGGCGACCACGTCGGGCTGGGCGAACGTGCGGTCGGGCACGACGAAGTCGACGCCGGGCGCGTCGCGCACCTGCGCGAGCTCGCCGGCCGACAGCTGCGCCGCATAGCCGTCGAGCGCCTCGCTGTAGACGCCGCTCACGTCACCGCCGAGCCGCGTCGCCTGCGCGGCCGCGACGGCCGGGGGCGGTGCGTCCTCGTTCAGCACGACGATGTACGAGTCCCGGGTCGGCTCGCCGAGGGCGGCGGATGGGGACGCCAGGACGGCGCCCACGAGGATCCCCAGCCAGGCGAGTGCTGCGCGGCGCACGACGCACCTCCTCGTCGGATGCGTCCGACGCTAACACCGGCCGCACGCGCAGACCGGGGGCGTCTTTCTGACCCAGCGGCGCGCACGTGGTACGGTGCTCGCACCAACGTTCGTCGATATGAGCTCGCCCCTCCCCACCGTCCCCGGTCCCGCCGCCGCGACGTGCTGCGCGCCGTCGCCCCGGCTCGACCCGGGGCTCGACGCCGACCGCATCGCGGCGCTGGCCAAGGCGCTCGCCGAGCCGGTCCGCGTCCGCATCCTCGACGTGCTGCGGCGGCACGGCGAGCCGCTGTGCCAGTGCGAGCTCGTGCCCCTGTTCGACATCCCGCAGTCGACGCTCTCGCACCACGTCAACAAGCTCGTCAAGGCGGGGCTCGTCGATGTCGAGCGCCGCCACAAGTGGGCCTACTACTCGGTTCGCACCGACGCTCTCGAGGAGCTGATCGCATGCCTGACCTGACCGATCACGCCGCGGACATCCGCGAGACGGTGCGCGCGAAGTACGCGGCGGCCGCTCGAGCCGCCGGAGCGCAGGACCGCTCGTCGTCGTGCTGCGGCCCGATCGCCCTGACGGACGCCGACCGCACCGCGGCGTTCGGCGGCGCCCTGTACGACGGCGGCGAGGCGGAGGGGGCGCCGGCTGCGGCGCTCCAGGCCTCGCTCGGCTGCGGCGTGCCGACGGCGGTCGCGGAGCTGCGCGAGGGCGAGACGGTGCTCGACCTCGGGTCGGGCGCCGGCGCCGACGTGCTGATCGGCGCGCGGCGCGTCGGCCCGGCCGGCACGGCGATCGGGCTCGACATGACCGACGAGATGCTCGAGGTCGCGCGGCGGAACGCCGCCGAGGCCGGGGTCGAGAACGTCCGGTTCGTCAAGGGCTACATCGAGGACGTCCCGCTCCCCGACGCGTCCGTCGACGTCGTCATCTCCAACTGCGTCATCAACCTCGCCGCCGACAAGCGCAAGGTCCTCGCCGAGGTCGCCCGCGTCCTGCGCCCCGGCGGCCGGTTCGCCGTCTCGGACGTCGTCGCCTCGGAGGGCATGGACGCCGCCACCCGCGCGGACATGGCGGCGTACACCGGCTGCATCGCCGGCGCGCTCACCGAGGCGGAGTTCCGCGAGGCGCTGGCCGCCGCCGGCCTCACCGACGTCGAGATCCGCGTGACGCACCGCGTCCACGAGCACGCCAGCTCCGCCATCATCCGCGCGCGCAAGCCCGCGGACGCGCCGCGGGCATGAGCAAGCGCCCGGAGCTCGGCCGCCGAGCGGGTGACGGCCACGTGTCGCGGGCGCACTTCGGAGCCTGAGCTTCGTCCGGATCCGCCACCGCGCGCTGCTGATGCTCGTGACCAGCGGCGACGCCTGCCCGTACGTCCCCGGCAAGCGCTACCTCGACTGGGCGCTCGACGACCCGAACGGCCGCCCGCTCGACGAGGTGCGCGCGACGCGCGACGACATCGCGCGTCGCGTCGAGCACCTCGTCGCCCGGCTCGACGGGCGACGCTAGCGCTGGGCGTACTGGGCGTAGCCGCCGAAGTCCACCGCGACGCACGGCTCGTCCCCGACCACCCACGCGTCGTGGCCGGGCTCGATCGACGCCACGTCGCCCGGGCCCACGTCCGCCTCCGTCCCGTCGCCCATCGCGACGTGCATCCGCCCGGAGATCACGTACATGAGATGCGGGGCCTGGCAGCTGTCGGTGCCGGCGATCGGCTTGACGTGCTCGGACCACCGCCACCCCGGCTCGAACGTCCCGTAGAGCACGGGATGGCCGCCCACCGTCAGCACCGCCGCCTGCCCCCGATCCGCGAACGGGCGCGTCTCGTCCGGGGACTCGACGCTCTTGACCTCGACCGACGCCATCGGGCACCTCCTCGGATCGCTGGTCAGCTGATGTGAGCGTCCCACACCGGAAAGCTGAGGGCAACGTGCTCGCCGCCATCCTTTGGCGCGCCGCCGGTGGCTCCCGCGTGAGACGCTCGGAGCCGAGGAGGCACCGGTGCCCGCGAGAGGGATCCATCACGTCGACCTGGCCGTCACGGACGTCGACGCCTCGCTGTCGTTCTACCTCGCCCTCCTCGGACCGCTGGGATGGGCCGAGGACGTTCGCTACCCCACCTATCGCGGCACCGAGGAGGTGGTCTACCTCGCCGATCCCGAATCGCGCACGATGCTCGGGCTGCGCCCGGCCGACGGCGGCACGCACCGCTACTACGACGTCGGCATCGAGCACCTCGCCTTCGAGGTCGACACCCGCGCGGAGGTGGATGCCGCGTACGAGCGCAGCCTCTCGCGTGGCGATGCGATCCACTTCCCGCCTGAGGACGATCGCGACGTCGACGACTACTACGCGCTCTTCCTGTTCGACCCGGACGGGATCCGCATCGAGGTCTTCTCCTGGGAGCGGCCCACGGGCTGAGCGCGGCCACGCTACTCGATCTTGTCGTACACCTGGAACATCGGCAGGTACATCGAGATCACGACGAACCCGACGATGGCGCCGACGAGCACGATCATCGCCGGCTCGAGGATCGACGTGAGGGCCTTGACCGCCGCGCTCACCTCGTCCTCGTAGAAGTCGGCGACCTTCGCGAGCGTCTGGTCAAGCGCGCCGGTCTCCTCCCCCACGCCGACCATGTGGGAGACCATCACCGGGAACACCGGCTCGTCGCGCAGCGCGGCGGCGATCGTGCCGCCCGACTGGACCGACGAGCGCACCGACGCCATCGCCTTCTCGACGACGGTGTTGCCCGCGGTCCGGCCGGTCACGTCGATCGCCTCGAGCATCGGCACGCCGGCGCTCACGAGCGACGACAGCGTCCGCGACCAGCGCGCCAGGGCGACCTTGCGCTGGATCTCGCCGATCCGCAGCGGGATCCGGAGGCGCAGGCGGTCCCACTGCTCGCGCCCGGTCTCGGAGCGCTTCCAGCGGCGCACGAGCAGCACGACGAGCACGACCCCGCCGACGATCGCCCACGGGTAGCCGCGCAGGGCGTCGCTCACCCCCACGGTGAACTTCGTCAGCGTCGGCAGCTCGGCGTCCTGCTCCTCGAAGATCTTCGCGAACACCGGGACGATGAACGCGACGAGCGCGAACATGACGACGAGCGCGAAGGAGATGACCGCCGCCGGGTAGACCATCGCGCTGCGGACCTGGCGCTTGAGCGACTCCTCGCTCTCGAGCTGGTCGGCGACGCGCAGCAGCGCGCTCTCCAGGAAGCCGCCCGTCTCGCCGGCGCGCACCATCGAGACGTACAGCGGCGAGAAGATCTTCGGGTGCTCGGCCAGCGAGTCGCTCAGCGACCGGCCCGCCTCGACGTCCTGGCGCACCTTCGTCATCGCCGCCTTCAGCTTCGGCGTCTCGGTCTGCTCCTCGAGCACGTAGAGCGCCTTCAGCAGCGTCAGGCCGCTCGACACCATGGTCGACAGCTGGCGCGTCATGACCGTCAGGTCGCGCGACTTCACGCCGCGCAGCACGCTGAGGTCGACGTTCCACGACGCGCCGCCGGACTTCGCGCTGACCTCGAGCACGGTCAGGCCGCGGCCGCGGAGCTGCTCGACGACGGCCTCCTGGCTGCCGGCGTCGATCTCGCCCCGGACCGGGACGCCCATCGCGTCGACGGCGCGGAACGCGAACGCGCTCATCGCACCGCCGCCAGGGAGGGACCGCCGGAGCCGCCGCCGCCGATGACGCCGGCGCCGGGAACGCCGCCGCCGAGCAGGCGCTGCAGCTCGTCGGCGTTGCCGGCGCGCTGGAGCGCGAGCTCGCGCGTGATCCTGCCCGCGCGGACGAGCTCGGCGAGCGCCCCGTCCATCGTCTGCATGCCGTGCGCGGCGCCGGTCTGGATCGCGCTGTAGAGCTGGTGCGTCTTGCCCTCGCGGATGAGGTTGCGGACGGCCGGCGTCGGGATCAGCGTCTCGACGGCGACGACGCGGCCGGCGCCGTCGGCGGTCGGCAGGAGCTGCTGCGTCAGCACGCCCTGCAGCGCCACCGAGAGCATCACGCGGACCTGCGCCTGCTGCTCGCTCGGGAAGACGTCGATCATGCGGTCGATCGTCTGCGGCGCGTCCTGCGTGTGGAGCGTCGCGAAGACGAGGTGGCCGGTCTCGGCGGCGGTCAGCGCCGTCGACATCGTCTCGAGGTCGCGCATCTCGCCGACGAGGATCACGTCGGGGTCCTGGCGCAGCGCCGCCTTCAGCGCGGCGGCGAAGCTCACGGCGTCGGACCCGAGCTCGCGCTGGTTGACCAGGCAGCGCTTGTGGGCGTGGAGGAACTCGATCGGGTCCTCCACGGTCATGATGTGCTCCTCGCGCGTGGCGTTGATCGAGTCGATCATCGCCGCGAGCGTCGTCGACTTGCCCGAGCCCGTCGGGCCGGTGACGAGCACGAGCCCGCGCGGCTTCTTGACCAGCTCGTGCACCACCTCCGGGAGGCCGAGCGAGTCGATCGCCGGGATCTCGTGCGGGATCAGGCGGAACGCCGCGCCGATCGCGCTGCGCTGCCGGTAGGCGTTGACGCGGAAGCGCGCCGCGCCGGGGATCGAGTACGCGAAGTCGAGCTGGAGGTCGGTCTCCAGCCGCTTGCGCTGGTCGTCGGTGAGGATGCTGTAGACGACCTCGCGCGTGTCCTGCGGCGACAGCGAGGCATGGCCCTCGAGCGGCTGGAGGTGGCCGCGCACGCGCAGCGTCGGGGGCGCGCCGGCCGTCAGGTGCAGGTCCGACGCCCGCCGGTCCAGCATCGCCAGAAGGATGTCCGCCAGATCCACCATCGTCATGCGCTCCCGATCACGCGGACGACCTCGTCGATCGACGTCAGCCCGCTTCGCAGCTTGTCCAGTCCGTCGTCGCGGAGGGTCCGCATCCCCTCCTCGATCGCGACCGCGGCGACCTCGTCGGCCGACGCGCGCCGCAGCGCCAGCTCACGCACGCGCGCGCTGACGTCCATCACCTCGAAGAGCCCGATCCGGCCGCGGTAGCCGGTGCCCGAGCAGCGCGCGCAGCCGACCGGCTCGTAGGCCTCGACGTCGAAGCTCGCCGCGAACCCGTGCTCGCGCAGCAGCTCGGCGCTCAGCAGCGTGCGGCGCTTGCAGCTCGTGCAGAGCACGCGCGCCAGGCGCTGCGCGACGACGCAGTCGACCGCGCTCGCCACGAGGAACGGCTCGATCCCCATCTCGACGAGCCGGGTGATCGCCGTCGGCGCGTCGTTCGTGTGCAGCGTCGTGAGGACGAGGTGGCCGGTGAGCGCGCTCTCGATGGCGATCTGCGCGGTCTCGCGGTCGCGGACCTCGCCGACCATGATCACGTCGGGGTCGGCGCGCATCATCGAGCGCAGCCCGGTCGCGAAGGTCAGGCCGGCCTTCGGGTTGACCTGCACCTGCGTGATGCCGTCGACCTGGTACTCGACCGGGTCCTCGATCGTGATGATGTTCTTCTCCGGCGAGTTGATCATCCCGACCGCGGCGTAGAGCGTCGTCGACTTGCCGGAGCCGGTCGGCCCGGTGACGAGCGTGGCGCCGTGCGACTGGCGCACCGCCCGCTCGAAGCGCCTGAGGTCGTCGTCGCGCATCCCGAGCCGCGGCAGCTCGATCGCCACGCCCTCCTTGTCGAGCACGCGCAGCACGACCGACTCGCCGTGGACGCTCGGCAGCGTCACGACGCGGATGTCGACCTGGCGGCCGTCGAAGCGCAGCGCCACGCGGCCGTCCTGCGGAAGCCGCCGCTCGGAGATGTCGAGCTCGGCCATGATCTTGATGCGCGACACCACGCCCGGCGCCATCCGCCGCGGCACGACGGTCGACTCGACGAGCACGCCGTCGATGCGGAACCGCACGCGCAGCTCGCTGGCGGCCGGCTCGAAGTGGATGTCGGAGGCGCCCTGCTCGACCGCCTGGGCGATGATCGAGTTGACGAGCTTGACGACCGGGGTGTCGGAGGCCTCGGCGTGCAGCTCGGTGACGTCGGCCTCCTGGACGGCCTCGTCCTCGACCGCGTCCGCGATCGCCGTGTCGAGCCGGTTGAGCCGTGCGATGACCGCCGCGATGTCCTCGCGCGAGGCCACCGCCGGCTTGATCGTCAGCCCGGTGCGCAGCGCCAGGTCGTCGATCGCGACGACGTTCGACGGGTCCTCCATCGCCACGAGCAGCGTGCGCTCGTCGAGCTGGCGGACCGGCACCATCGAGTAGCGCTTGGCCGCCGCGAGCGAGATCGCGTTGGCCGCCGTCATGTCGACCTCGAAGACCGACAGGTCGAGATGGTCGAGGCCGAAGCGCTCGGCGACCGCGCGCGCGAGCTGGTCGGCGGTCAGCGCGCCCTGCTCGAGCAGGAGCTGCTCGGGCGGCCGCCCGGCGCCGCGGGCCGCCTGCACCGCCTCCTCGACGCGCTCGCGCGGCACCAGTCCCAGGTCGACGATGACGTCGGTCAGGAACCGCCGGCTGCCGCCGCGGACCGAGGGCGGGGTGACCCCGTCGCCGCGCGCCGCCTCCGCCTCGCTCCCGACGGGTCGGAGTGGTGCCACGGACATTCCACCCGCAGGGATCGGCCGCGGCGCGGATCGCTTGAGGCCAGGCCGCCGAACCTGGCCGCACCGACGACGGCCAGCGCCCAGGGGTTTCCGCGAGGGGCGCCGGCGGGTAGTCACGTCCGTTCAGATGGCGACGAACCTGATCGTGGACATCCCGCGCACGACGCGGGCGCCGAGGGAGGCGCGGGCCGCGCTCGAGCGGCTGCCCGCCATCGACCCCTCGGTGCTGCCCGACGCCAAGCTGCTGGTCAGCGAGCTGATCACCAACAGCGTCAAGTACGGCGGCGACGGCCCGGTGCGGCTCGTCATCCGCTGCGAGACGTCCGGCCGGCTGCGCGTCGAGGTCGTCGATCGCGGGGCCGGCTTCGTCCCCACCAGGCGCGACCGGCCGAAGACCGAGGTCGGCGGGTGGGGGCTGCACCTCGTCGAGACGCTCTCCGACGACTGGGGCGTCTACGAGGGCTCCACGCACGTCTGGTTCGAGATGGACGCCCGCCGCACGGCGGCGGGCGCCCACTCGTGACGTACGCCGGGTCCTAGTCGATCTCGATGAAGAACCCGTTGTTGACGGCGGCGCCCGTCGCGTTCTGCGTCAGGACGACCGTCACCTGGGTGCCGGCGGGGCACTGGCCGAACTGGCCGAGCGACGCGTTGGCGGTGATCGGGCCGTTGAAGCCGTTCTGCGCCGTGACCTGGACGTTGCGCGGCTGCGACGGCAGGTTCAGGAAGCAGTAGCCGCCCTGGACGTTGTGGACGATGTTGGCGTTGCCGATGCCCTGCGACTGCGAGGCGTTGACCGTGCCGTCCTGGGCGACGTTGGCGAAGCCGACGGCGGCGACGGGGCCCTGCGGACCGGCCGGGCCCTGCGGACCGGCGGGGCCCTGGGGACCCTGCGGGCCCTGCGGCCCCTCGGGCAGCTGGCCGCCGCGGAAGTCGCGGGCGCGCAGCGTGCCGTTGCGGACCTTGGCGCTCGTCACGGCGCCGTTGTCGAGGCGCGACGTGGTGATCGCGCTCTTCTGGATGTCGGCCGTGCCGATGGTGGCCGCCGCGTAGGACGTGCCACCGAGCGCCGCGAAGAGCGCGAGGTAGGCCACGACGGTGCCGTGGCGGGGACGAGAGAGGCGCATGTTCCTCCTGGAGATGGACTGGACCTAGAGAGAGAACCCGTCAGCACCTCTACAAGAGCGGTCTTCCGAATCCTTCGTCCGCCGGTTGACATTCTCGCCGGTATCCGAAAACGTCAGGGCATGCCCTCGCTGCCGCCCGGACCGCGCATGCCGCGCGCGCTCCAGACCCTCGCCTGGATGACCCGGCCCATGCCGTGGATGGAGCGCCTGCGCGATCGCCACGGCGACGTCTTCACCGTCCGCATCGCCAACGAGGGCACGTGGGTCTTCCTCGCCCACCCCGATGCGGTCAGGGAGGTCTTCACGGGCGACCCGGCCGTCCTGCACGCCGGCGAGGCCAACCGCATCCTGCGCCCGTGGCTGGGCGACAACAGCGTCCTGCTGCTCGACGGCCCGCAGCACCTCTCGCAGCGGCGGCTGCTGCTGCCGCCGTTCCACGGCGAGCGGATGCAGCGCTACGGCGACCTCATGACCGCGGTCGCCGAGCGGGAGGTCGCCACGTGGCCGCTCGGCGAGCCGCTGCAGCTGTGGCCGCGGATGCAGGCCGTGACGCTCGAGGTCATCGTGCGCGCGATCTTCGGCGTCTCCGACGGGGAGCGGATGGAGCGGCTGCGCGACCGGCTGCGCGACGCGACCGAGTCGACGAGCGACTGGCGCGTCATGGGCGGCATGGCGGCGCTCGGCCCGGACCGCTACGGCGCGCGCCGCAGCTTCCGGCGCCGGATCGAGCCGGTCGACGAGCTGGTCTTCGCGGAGATCCGCGCCCGGCGCGAGGCGACCGACCTCGCCGGCCGCGACGACATCCTCTCGCTGCTGCTGCAGGCCCGCCACGAGGACGGCTCGCCGATGAGCGACCAGGAGCTGCGCGACGAGCTCATGACGCTGCTGCTCGCCGGCCACGAGACGACCGCCACCTCGCTGGCGTGGGCGATCGAGCGGCTCCTGCGCCACCCCGGCGGCATGGAGCGCCTGCGCGACGGCGACGAGGAGTACCTCGACGCGGTGGTCAAGGAGACGCTGCGGCTGCGGCCCGTGCTGCCGATCGTCGTCCGCCGCCTGCAGGCGCCGATGGAGATCGCCGGCTGGGAGCTGCCGGCCGGCGTCACCGTCGCGCCGTGCATCCACCTCGTGCACCGGCGCGAGGACGTCTACCCGGAGCCGCATCGCTTCCGGCCGGAGCGCTTCCTCGAGCAGCCGGCGGGCACGTACACGTGGCTGCCGTTCGGCGGCGGCGTCCGGCGCTGCCTCGGCGCCAGCTTCGCGCTGTTCGAGATGAAGGCGGTGCTGCGGGTCATCGCCCGCTCCGTCACGCTGCGCGCCGCCGCGCCGCAGAGCGAGCCGGTGCGCCGGCGCGGCATCACGCTCACCCCCGGACGCCGTGCCGAGGTGATCGCATCGGCGGCCTGAGCCGCAAGCAGCGCCAGGCCGACACCCGCAGGCGGCTCGTGGACGCCGCGGCGACCGTGTGCGCCCGCCGCGGGCTCGCCCGCACATCGCTGGAGGAGATCGCCGAGACGGCCGGCTTCACCAAGGGCGCCGTCTACGCCAACTTCGGCTCGCGCGACGAGCTGCTGCTGGCGATGCTCGACGAGCGCTTCGCCGAGCGCCTCGCCGCCCTGGAGCGCGTCTTCGCATCCAGCGAGGCGCCCGAGCACCAGGCGCGCCGGGCCGGCGAGGACTTCACGCGCGTGTTCGCCGCCGATCCGGAGTGGCAGCGCCTGTTCTTCGAGCTGGCGGTCCACGCGGCGGCCGACGAGACGTTCCGCGTCGCGCTGGTCGCGCGCCACCGGGCGATGCGCGAGCGGATCGCGGCGCTCCTCGAGCGGCGGCTCGCCGAGCTGGGCATCGACCCGCCGATGCCGGTGCGCGACATCACGCTGATGGCCTTCGCGATGGTCAACGGCGTGGCGCTCGAGGCGATGCTCGAGCCGGGCGACGTGCCCGACGACCTCCTCGGGCGCATGTTCGCGCTGCTGAGCCCGAGCCTCGAGCGCTAGGACTCGCCGAGCGCGTCGTCCAGCCGGCCGGCGAGCTCGTCCTGGCCGCACTCGCGCAGCTCGTCGCGCTTGATCTCGAGGATCTGCGTCATCGACTTGGCGCGGTAGATGTCGCCGGCGTCGTAGATGTCCTCCGGCCCCTGCTCGTAGACGCGGATGAGCGTGCGGACGGGCGCGTCGCCCACCTGCTCGCAGCGCGTCGTGATCGCCTCCGCGGCGCGCTCCACGGCCGGGAGGTCGGCGGCCGGCACGAGCGCCGGCGAGTTGCCGCTGGCATCGACGCGCGACTGCTCCTCTGGGTTGTCGTCGTTGGCGCCGCAGCCGGCGACGGCCAGGCAGGCCAGGGCCACGATCGGAGGTCGGATGCGCATCGCCGCCCCCTACCCGCCGTGGCGGGCGGTAGTCAGTCGCCGAGGATCGCGACGACGCGCGCGGGGCCCGCGCTCGCGCCCTCGATCTTCAGCGGGAAGCAGGCGACCGTGAAGCCGGTCGGCGGGATCGCCCCGAGGTTGGCCAGGCGCTCGATCTGCGAGTAGGCGAGGTCGGCCTGGTGGGCGGCCCAGAAGATCCCCGGCTCGTCGCGCTCCTTGGCCTCCTGCGCCTGCATCCACAGCGGCCGGTCCCAGCCCCAGGCGTCGATCCCCATCACGCGCACGCCCTGCTCGTAGAGCCAGACGGTCGCCTCGGCCGTGACGCCGGGGCCGAGCGCCATGTAGCCGGGGTCCTCGTAGAACGCGTCGCGGCCGGTGCGCACGAGCACGATGTCCCCGGGCCGCAGGTCGTGGCCGGCGGCGGCGATGCCGGCCTCCATCTCGTCGCGGGTGACGGCGTCGCCGTCGGCCTTCTCGCGCGCGTCGACGACGACGCCCGGCCCGAAGAACCACTCGAGCGGCAGCTCGTCGATCGTCTCGGCGCGCCGGCCGCGGATCGTCGAGTTGTAGTGCCAGGGCGCGTCCACGTGGGTGGCGCTGTGGGTGCCGAGGCGGATCGTCTCGGTCGTCCAGCCCTCCCCGTCGCGCAGCAGTCGCGGCGGCACGCCGAAGAGCTGCTCGATCTCGCGCGCGCCCTGCGCGTGGTCGACGCGGTCGACGTCGACGCGCAGGAGGTCCGGGACCTCGGGCGGGTGCGCCTTGATCGTGTGCGACAGGTCGACGATCCGCGGCACGGCGCTCAGCGCACCTTGGCGGCGGCCGCGTGCTCGAGGTGGTGCTCGCGGCGCACGAGCTTGACGCGCGGGCGGCCCTGCGACTCGCCGGTCGTGCGCTCGTGCAGGTCGATCGCCTCCCACCCGGCGTAGTCGACGACGTCGACGCCCTTGTCGGCGAGGGCGTCGAGCAGCTCGGCCGGCTCGCGGGTCGGCTGCGGGAGCACCCCGGCGGCGAGGTCCTCCAGGAGCCGGTCGACGGTCTCCTGGGCGCACTTCTTGTTCGTGCCGATCACGCCGGAGGGCCCTCGCTTGATCCAGCCCGCGGTGTAGACGCCCGGCACGGGCTCCTCGGTGCCCTCGCGCGTGACGCGACCCTCGCGGTTGTGGATCGTGGCGCGCCGCTCGTCGAACGGGACGCCCGGGATCGGGGTGCCGCGGTAGCCGATCGAGCGCAGCACGAGCCCGCACTCGATGAGCTCCTCCTCGCCGGTCGGGCGCGCCGACAGCCGGCCCTCGCTCTCCACCAGCTCGTTGCGGACGATGCGGACGCCCTCGACGCGGTCGGCGCCCACGATCTCCACCGGCGAGGCGAGGAAGCGCAGCACGATCCGCTTGCGCTTGCCGGCCGGCTCGCGCTGGGCGTACTCGGTGACGATCTCGACGTTGCGCTTGGCGGTGACGTCGGCCGCGTCGGACTCGATGAACGCCTTCGACGCCGGGTCGAGGACGACGTCGGCCGGGTCGACGACGACGTCCGCGTCGGCCAGCTCGGCGAGCTCGCGCAGCTCCGGGTTGGTGTAGGCGGCCTGGGCCGGCCCGCGGCGCCCGAGGACGACGATCTCCTCGACCTGCGAGCGCTCGAGCGCCTCGATCGCGTGGTCGGCCGTGTCGGTGACGCGCAGCTCGGAGACGTCGAGCGCGAGCATCCGCGCGACGTCGAGCGCGACGTTGCCGTTGCCGATCACGACGGCGCGCCGGACGCCGAGGTCGAACTCGTGGTCGGCGTAGTCCGGGTGGCCGTTGTACCAGGCGACGAACTCCGTGGCGGCGTGCGAGCCGGGCAGGTCCTCGCCGGGGATCCCGAGCCGCCGGTCGGTCGGGGCGCCGATCGCGTAGAGCACCGCGTGGTAGGCGGCGGCGAGGTCGTCGTGGGCGAGGTCCGTGCCGATCTCGACGTTGCCGTGGAACCGGAAGCCGTCCTTCTTGGCCGTCTTCTCGTACACCCGCGTGACCGACTTGATCTTCGGATGGTCCGGCGCGACGCCGGCGCGCACGAGGCCCCACGGGGTCGCGAGCCGGTCGAACATGTCGACCTCGACCGCGAGCTCCTTGCTCGCCAGCAGCTGTCCGGCGGCGTAGAAGCCGGCCGGGCCGGAGCCGACGATCGCGACGCGCAGGGGGTTCTCGGGAGTGCCGACGGATGGGGTCATAGCTGATCCGGTTTCGGGAATTTCGGGCGGAGGGGCAGAAGGGTACCGCCCATTCAGTGTGACGCCCGGCTCAAGCGGCGCTCGCGGCGAGCTCGGCGATCGCCGCGCCCGCCAGCGGCGCGTGGATGATCCCCTCGCGGCCGTGCCCGGTGGCGAGCGCGACCCCGGGCACCCCCGAGGGGCCGACCAGCGGCCGGCCGTCCGGCGTCCCCGGACGCAGGCCGATGCCGACCCGCTCGACCTCGAGCGCGCCGACCGCCGGCAGCAGCGACGTCCAGTGGCCGAGGATCGCCGCGATCGCCGCGGCGCGCGGGCGCTCCTCGAAGCCGGCGTCCCGCACGGTGGTCCCGACCCAGAGGCGGCCGCCGTCGCGCGGCACGATCGAGCCCTCGAGCGTGCGCACGACGCGCCGGCACACCGGCGGCCCGCAGAGGATCAGGTACTCGCCCGCGAGCGGGCGCACGTCCGGGCGCACCGGCTCCGGCAGCCACGACGCCCCGCCCGACCACGCGCCGGTCGCCGCGACGGTGAGCGCCGCCGCCTGCTTCGTGCCGTCCGCGAGCCGCACGCCGGCCACCGCGCCGCCGGGGCCGGCGAGCGTGCCGGCCACCGCCACGCCCTCGGTGAGCCGGACGCCCGCGCCCTCGCACGCGCGCGCGAGCGCGTCCACGAGCCGGTCGGTCGCCACGTGCGCGTCGCCCGGCACGAGCAGCCCCGCGACGGCGCCGCGGACGCCCGGCTCCTCCGCGGCGACGCCGTCCGCGTCGAGGACCGCGTGCTCGACGTCCGCCTCGGCGAGCGCCTGGGCCGCCACGTCGATCGCGGCGCGCCCCGCCTCGTCGCGTGCGACGCGCAGCGTGCCGTCGCGCCGCAGCCCGATCGCCATGCCGGCGGCGTCCTCGAGCTCGGCGGCGAACGCCGGCCACGCCGCGATCGCCCGCAGGTTCGCCGCCCCGCGCTCGCCGAGCCACTCCTCGGGCCGGCTGGGCGCGAGGATGCCGGCGGCGGCCGTCGAGGCGCCGGCCCCGGCATGGGCGCGCTCGACCACCCGCACCCGCAGGCCGCGCTGGGCCGCTCGCCACGCGACGGCGAGACCGATCGCGCCCGCTCCGGCGACGAGGACGTCGACGGGCTCGTCCATAGACTCACAGGATGCCGGTCCCGGCCCCCTCCCAGGTCTTCGACCCGTCGCGCTTCGCGGCGTTCCGCTTCACCGGATGGCGGTTCGACGAGCCCTCGTCGACCGTCACGCTCGCCTACGCGCTCGACGACGCGATCGCGTTCGAGGAGCGCGTCGAGCTGCCGCCGGACGCGCCGCCGCTCGACGACGCCCGCCGAGCGGCCCTGCACCGCGTGCTCGACCTGCTGCACCTCGTCGCCGGCGTCAGCTACTACAAGACCGCGGCGCCGCCGCGGCTCGTCGTCGAGACGGGGCCGCTGAGCGAGCGGCGGGCGCGCTTCCTCACCGACGTCTACGTCCAGGGCCTCGGCGAGTACGCGTTCCGCAACGACGTCGACGTCGCCGCGCGCGTCCGCTTCGAGGGCGACCCGACCCTCTCGGTCAGTCCTGCGCCGCTGCCGCGCACCGGCCGCTCGCTCGTGCCCGTCGGCGGCGGCAAGGACTCGGTCGTGGCGCTGGAGACGATGCGCGCCGCAGGCGCCGACGTGACGCTCTTCAGCGTGGGCGACGCCGCCCCGATCGCCGCCACGGCGCAGGCGTCCGGCCTGCCGCGGCTCATCGCGCGGCGGACGCTGGCGCCCGAGCTGCTGGCCGCCAACGCAGCCGGCGCGCTCAACGGGCACGTCCCGGTGACCGCGGTCGTGTCGCTCATCGCGATCGCCACCGCGGTGCTGCACGGGCTCCACGAGGTCGTGCTCGCCAACGAGCGGTCCGCCTCGCAGGGGAACCTGCGCTGGGAGGGCCTGGACGTCAACCACCAGTGGAGCAAGGGCCTCGGCTTCGAGCGAGCCCTGCGCGACGTGCTCGCCCACGAGGTCGTCGAGGGCGTCGAGTGGTTCTCGCTGCTGCGGCCGGCGTCCGAGCTGGCGATCGCGCGCGCGTTCGCCCGCCTGCCCCGCTACCACGGCGTCTTCACGAGCTGCAACAAGGCCTTCCGGCTCGACGAGCGGCGGCGCGCGACCGGGTGGTGCTGCGACTGCCCGAAGTGCCGGTTCGTGTTCCTCGCGCTCGCGCCGTGGCTGGCGCCGGACGAGCTGGTGGCGATCTTCGGCGAGGACCTCCTCGACGACGAGCGCCAGATCGCCGACTTCCTCGCGCTCTGCGCGCTCGACGCGCACAAGCCGTTCGAGTGCGTCGGCGAGGAGGAGGAGTCGGCGGCCGCCTTCCGGCTGCTGGCCGCCGACCCGCGCTGGGCGGGCCACGCCGTCGTGCGGGCGGTCGCCGAGCGGCTGCCCGCCGGCCACGGCGACCCGGCCGCCGTGCTCGCGCTCACCGACGACCACGAGATCCCCGAGCGGCTGCTGCCGGCCGTCCATGCGCGTCTCGGAGCTTGACGGCGCGCGCGTCGGGCTGTGGGGCGCCGGCCGCGAGGCGGCGGCGGCGTTCCGGGCGCTGCGCGCCCCCGCCGAGGTCGTCGTGGCGACCGACGCGCCGGTGCCCGACGCCGATCGCGCCGCGTTCGACGGCGCGCGCTTCGTGGCGGGCGACGGCGTGGTGGCCGCCCTGTCGGCGTGCGACGTCGTCGTGCGCTCGCCCGGGATCAGCCGCTACCGCGACGACGTGGCGGCGGTCCGCGCGGCCGGCGTCGCGCTGACCACAGGCACGAACCTGTGGTTCGCCGAGCACGCCGGCGAGCCGATCGTCGCGGTCACCGGCACCAAGGGGAAGTCGACCACCGCCTCGCTCGTCCACCGGCTGGCGCTCGCGGCCGGGGTGCGCGCGGAGCTGGCCGGCAACATCGGCCGCCCGCTGCTCGACCTGCTCGAGGTCGACGAGGCGCCGGAGCTGTGGGTCGTCGAGCTGTCGAGCTACCAGACCGCGGACCTCGACCGCGCGCCGTCGGTCGCGGTGGTCGTGAACCTGTATCGCGAGCACCTCGACTGGCACGGCACCGAGGAGCGCTACTTCGCCGACAAGCTGCGGCTGCTCGAGGTCGGCCCGCGGGTCGCCGTGCTCAACGGGCGCGACGCGCGGCTGCTCGAGCTGGCGCCACCCCCGGAGCGCGTGCCGCGCGTGCTCTTCGGGGTCGACGGCGGCTTCGACGTCCGCGAGCACGCGGTGGTGCGCGACGGGCGCGTCGTGGTCGACATGGCGCAGACCGCGCTGCTGGGCGAGCACAACGCGCTCAACGTGGCCGCCGCGCTGGCGGCGGCCGAGGCGGCGGGGGCGCTGCCCGCCGATCCCCAGGCCGCCGTGGCCGGGTTCGCGCCGCTGCCGCACCGGCTCGAGACCGTGGCGGTCGACGGCGCCGTCACCTTCGTCGACGACTCGATCTCCACCACGCCGGAGTCGAGCGTCGCCGCGCTGCGCTCGGTGACCGGCCGGCCGGTCGCCCTGCTCGCCGGCGGC
>DASTRJ010000016.1:0-5950 GCA_035761245.1 Capillimicrobium sp.
ACCTCGTGACCGGACGAGCCCGCGCGGGCGACGCCGCCGCGCGCGGGTCAGCGCGCCAGCCGGCACGATTCTCCGGCGAGGCGCGCGGGTATCTGCCCGCGCGCCATGTCGTTTTCCCTGCATCTGCGCCGCCGCACCGCCGCGGCCGCCCTCGGCGCCGTCGCGCTGGCGGCGCTCGGCGGGTGTGGCACGAGCGACGATCGCGACCAGGCGCGCGCCGTCGTCGAGCGCTTCTACGCGGCGATCCGGGCGGATCGCGGCGACGAGGCGTGCGCGCAGCTGAGCGCGGCGACGGTCGAGCAGCTCGTCAGCCAGGAGGGCAAGCCCTGCCCCGAGGCGGTGACCGGGCTCGAGTACGAGGGCGGGGCCGTGGCCTCGACCGAGGTCTACATCACGAACGCGAAGGTCGACCTCTCCTCGGGCGAGAGCGCCTTCCTGAGCCGCGACGCCGACGGCTGGCGGATCAGCGCCCTGGCGTGCATGGCGTCGGGCGGCAAGCCGGCCGACCGTCCCTTCGAGTGCGAGGTGGAGGCGTAGATGCGCTCGCTCTTCGTCCTGACGCTGGCGATCATCGTCGTGGGCCTGGCCATCGCGATCACGATCGGAGCGCTGGGCCAATGAGGCGCTGGCTGCGCGAGAACAGCCTGACGCTCGTCTTCCTCGGCCTCTTCGTCGCGGCCGTCTTCGGCCAGGCGCTCGTCGGGCACTCGGACTTCAACCACCAGCAGGTCGCCCACCAGGACGACACGATCTCGCTGTGGCGCTACGTCACCTCGTCGTCGTACTGGGTCGACGTCATGGAGAACTGGCAGTCGGAGTACCTGCAGTTCGCGCTCTTCATCCTCGGCACGGTCTGGCTGGTCCAGCGCGGGTCGACGGAGTCCAAGCCGCCGGGGGAGGAGGGCGGCGAGTCCGACGAGGAGCAGAAGATCGGCGAGCACGCCGACCCGGAGTCCCCGGAGTGGGCCAAGACCCGCGGCCTGCGCACGCTGGTCTATGCGAACTCGCTGCTGGCGCTGATGGTGACGATCTGGCTCGGCTCCTGGCTCGCCCAGCTCGTCACCGGCCGGGTGGAGTACAACGCCGAGCAGCTCGACCACCACGAGGCGGCGCTGAGCCTGTGGCAGTACGCGGGCTCGTCGGACTTCTGGAACCGGACGCTGCAGAACTGGCAGTCGGAGTTCCTCGCGGTCGCGTCGATGGTCGTCTTCTCGATCTGGCTGCGCCAGCGCGGCTCGTCGCAGTCCAAGCCGGTGGGCGAGGCGCACGTGACGACCGGCGCCGAGGGCTGAGCCGCGGCGTCGGCGGCCGGTGGCTCGCCGTCGTGACGGCTCGCTAGCCTGCCGCGCTTCGTGCCTGCCCACCCCGGATGGCTCACCGCGGCCGCCGCCGCGGTCCTGCTCGGCGCCGCCGCCGCGGCGACGGCGCTGCCCGCCGCCGTGACGGCGAACGGCTCGCTGCACGGCGACGTCGCGACGATCGACCCCGGCCTCGGGGCTCGGTGGGGCGCGCCCGGGGTCGCCGGCGTGCGCCGCGAGGCCGTGCGGCCCGTCGCGCCCGCGGAGGCCTTCCCGATCGACGGCCCGCACGACCTCGGCCGGTCGCTCGCCAACCGCTTCGGCGGCGGGCGCGGCCACGAGGGCCAGGACCTGTTCGCCGACTGCGGCACCCCGCTCGTCGCGGCGCACGACGCCACGGTGGCCCGGGTCGAGTACCACGGCGCGGCCGGCAACTACGTCGTCCTCCAGGAGCGCAGCGGCGAGGCGCTCGCCTACATGCACCTGCGCGACGAGGCGAGCGTGAGCGTGGGGGAGCACGTCAGCGCCGGCGAGCCGGTCGGGCTCGTGGGCGCGACCGGGCGTGCCGACGGCTGCCACCTCCACCTCGAGCGCTGGACGGCCCCCGGCTACTACACGGGTGGCCATCCGGTCGATCCGCTGCCGTGGCTCCGGCGCCTCGAGGCCCGCACCGCGGGCGCCGTCCGCTGACGGACGGCCCTTCGCCCACGACGCTGCGCCGGACCCCGTGTCGGGGAGGGCGACGCGGCGTTCACCGCCGGCTGATCACGCCTCGCCGTCGGGAGACACCGCGGCCTCGAGCCGCTCGAGCAGCTCGGCGAGCCGCGCGGCGTCCTGCTCGCCGAGCCCGGAGCGCAGCCGGCGGTCGTGGCGCACCGCGACCTCGCGCAGGCGCTCGAACAGCGCGACACCCTCGTCGGTGAGCTCGACCCGCTGCACGCGCCGGTTCTCCGGCTCGCGCCAGCGCCGCACGAGGCCCTGGCGCTCGAGGGCGTTGAGGTGGTGGGTCAGCGTCGCGCTCGTGACGCCCATCGCCCTGGCCATCTCGGACTGCTGGCTCCACTGCTGCGAGCGGATGAGCAGCAGGACCTGCCAGGCGGCGACCGAGCCGCCCGCGTCGCCGAGTGCGCGCTCGAACGCCTGCGTGACCGCGCGCGACACGCGCGTGAGCTGCAGGCCGATCGGCTGCGGGCGAGGACGCGACATGTCCGGGAGCGTACCGCGCAGATAGATAGAGATCAAACGATTTGATATCTAATCTTGCATGAGACCACGCAGCGACACCATCACCGTCCCGTTCGCAGCCGTCGTGGTGGCGATGCTGCCCGCGGTGCTCGACCAGACGATCCTCGCCACGGCGCTGCCGACGATCGCGGGCGACCTCGGGCGCCTGACCGACGTCTCATGGCTCGTGACCGCGTACGTCGTCGCCGCGGCGGCCGCGACGCCGCTGTGGGGCAAGCTCGGCGACCGCCACGGGCGCCGTCGCCTGCTCGAGGCCGCGATCGCGCTCTTCCTGCTGGCGTCGGCGGCCTGCGGCGCGGCGCAGGGCATCACGGAGCTCATCGCGGCCCGCGCCGTGCAGGGCGTCGCGGCCGGCGGGCTCATGGCGCTCGCGATGGCCGCCGTCGGCGACCTCGTCTCGCCGCGCGAGCGGGCGCGCTACCAGGGCTACATCGCATCGACGTTCGCGGTCGCGACCGTCGCCGGGCCGTTGATCGGCGGCGTGCTCGTCCAGCACGCGAGCTGGCGCTGGGTCTTCTACGTCAACCTGCCGCTCGGCCTCGCCGCGCTCGCCGGGATCCGCGCGCGCTTCCCTGCGCCGGCGGAGGAGCGGCCGGCCGCGCCGCTCGACGCGCTCGGCGCCGCCCTGCTCGCCGGCGCGACGAGCGCGTTCATGCTCGCGTGCGTGTGGGGCGGCGACCGCTACGCCTGGGGCTCGGCCGAGATCGTCGGGCTGCTCGCGGCGGCGGTCGTCCTCGGCGCCGCGCTCGCGTTCCGCGAGCGGCGCGCCGCCGACCCGATCGTGCCCGTTGCGCTGCTGCGCACCCGCACGGTCGCGGTGGCGAGCGCGGCGCTGTTCCTGGCCACCGGCACGCTGTTCGCGATCAACGTCTTCGTGCCGCTGTTCCTGCAGACCACGACCGGCGCGACCCCCACCGAGGCCGGCCTGCTGCTCGTGCCGATGATGGCCGGCATCACGCTGTCGACGAACGTGGCCGGGCACGTCATCGCGCGCACGGGGCGGCTGCGCGCCTTCCCGCCGCTCGGCCTCGCGCTGATGACGGCCGGCCTCGGCCTGCTCGCGGTCGTCGCGTCCGATCCGTCGCGCGCGGCGACGGGCATCGGCCTCGCGGTCTTCGGCCTCGGCTTCGGCATGGTCGGCCAGGTCCTCACCGCGGCGGTGCAGAACGGCGTCGACCGTCGCCAGCTCGGCATCGCGATGGCCGCGACCGGGTTCTTCCGCGGCCTCGGCGGCGCGGTCGGCGCGGCCGCGCTCGGCGCCGTCTTCGCGGCGCGCGCCGGCAACGCCGAGTCCGCCGGCGCGGTCGCCGACGGCGTGCAGACCGTCTTCCTCGTCGCCGTGCCGGTGGCGCTCGCCGCCCTGGCGATCACGCTGCTGCTCGACGACGTCGTCCTCGACGGCCCTCAGGCGGCGCCCTCGAGGTGACGCAGCTTGTCGGGGTTGCGCACGATCCGCACCGCCGCGATGCGGCCGTCGACGACGTCGACGGCGAGCACGTCCCAGAGCCTCCCGTCGGGCAGGAAGAGCAGCCGGCCGGGCTGGCCGTTGACCGTCGCGCGCCGCTCGCGGGTGACGGCGCGCTCGAGCCGCTTGCGCGTCACGCCGACCATGAAGCGCGCCACCCGATCGGCGCCGAGGATCGGCCGGCGCGCCGCGACCGCCCTGCCGCCGCCGTCGCTGTAGAGCACGGCGTCGTCGGCCAGCAGCGCCTTGAGCTCCTCCGTCTCCCCGCGCTGCGCCGCGGCGAGGAAGCGCTCGAAGAGTTCCTCGCGCAGCCGCTCGTCGGGGTCGAACCGCGGCCGGCGCGCGTCGACGTGGCGCCGCGCCCGGGCGGCGATCTGGCGGCAGTTGTCCTCGCGCCTGCCGACCGCCGCCGCGACCTGCGGGTAGTCGTAGCCGAAGACGTCGTGCAGCAGGAAGACGGCGCGCTCGACCGGTGAGAGCGTCTCGAGCACGACGAGGAAGGCCTGCGAGAGCGAGTCGGCGAGCTCGGCGCGCTCGGCCGGGCCCGGGTCGTCGGCGGCGACCACCGGCTCCGGCAGCCACGGCCCGACGTACTGCTCGTGGCGCACGCGGGCCGAGCGCAGATGGTCGATCGCCAGCCGTGTCGTCACCGCCGACAGCCACGCCTTCGGCGACGCGATCTCGGTGCCCTCGCGCCGCGCGCGCTCGAGCCGCAGGAACGCCTCCTGGACGATGTCCTCGGCGTCGCTCACGCCCCCGGTCATCCGGTAGGCGATCGCGAACATGAGCCGGCGGAGGTGGTCGTAGGTCTCGCCGGCGGGCTCGGCGCGCGTGGCGGTCGGGCTGCTCATCGCCGCTCAGCCTCGCAGCTCACGCGGCCGCGGCGAAGGCGCCCGGCTGGTAGTGGCCCGGCTCCAGCCGCGTCGTCACGTTGAGCCGGTTCCAGGCGTTGATCGAGACGATGGCGAAGACGAGCTGCGCCAGCTCCTCGCGCTCGAACGCCGCCTCGGCGCGCTCCCAGACCGCATCCGGCACGTGACCGTCGGTCAGCAGCGTCATCGCCTCGCAGAGCTCGAGCGCCGCCCGCTCGCGCTCGCTGTAGCCGGGGCTCTCGCGCCACGCGTCCAGCAGGTAGAGGCGCTCCTCGGACTCGCCGGCGGCGCGGGCGTCCTTGTAGTGCATGTCGAGGCAGAACGCGCAGGCGTTGAGCTGCGATGCGCGCAGCGCGACGAGATCGCGCAGGCGGCGGTCGAGGTCGATGCTGCGCTCCAGGCGCAGCATCGCGGCGAGCTGCTGCGGGGCCACCTCGGCCAGGGACAGGCGGCCGGCGGGGATCTTCGGGGTGAGCTTCTCGGCCATGACGGCGCTCCTTTCGTCGGTTGCCATCACGGAGACGAAGCGGCCCCCGTCGCTGTGACAGACCACAATGGCGGCGCATGGCCGCCCTGGAGATCCGAGGTCCCGCCACCGCCCTGCTCGACGACCCGCTGGCGCTGAGCGCCCGCGGCGCGGGCGATGCCGCGGACGAGCTGATCTGGCGCGCCCGGCTGCGCGACGACGACGGGCGCGTGTGGCGGGCGACCGCCCATCGCCCGGAGGCGCTCGCGGCGGCGTGGGCGCCGGCCAAGGCGACGACCGGGTCGGTCGCGGCGCTCGCGTCGCTGCGGCCGGTCCGCCTCGAGGTCCGGGTCGAGACGCCGGACGGCCGCGCCGCCGCCCGGACGCTCGAGCGGCGGCTCGTCGCGCCGGGGGTGCGCCTGCGCCGCTGGCGCACGCCGGTGGCGGCGACGCTCTGCCTGCCCGCGCCCGGCGACCCGCCGCGCGCCACCGTGCTGCTCGATGCCACCGCGAGCGAGGAGGCCGTCGTCGCCGCGACGCTCGCCGGCCCGCTGCTGGCGTCGCGCGGCGCGATCGCGCTCGTCGTCCCGGCGCTCCGCGGCGG